>CAYWJV010000038.1:0-8418 GCA_964458735.1 uncultured Gammaproteobacteria bacterium
TCCTTTTTGAATATAGGTTTTAATCAAACTTTGGTATGGGATCATAAGAGCATTAGCCTTTTCTTTAAGGTGATTAAGCATATATTCAGGAATTCTAATTGAGATTGAACGGGTCGTCGGCTTTAGATTTGGAAAACTGACCTCTTCGGCTTTATCAAAATCAAAATATTCTGAAGAGTCGGCAGTCGCCCAAAAATCTCTCTCATCATCTTCATTTTTGAACTTAGGTATGACTTTGAATTTTTTTTTCATAAGCATTTTTTTCTTTTCGGTTCATATCCCGAGCCGAAATTATTCTTACCTTATTGTTTCTTAAGGTAAAGAAAACTGTTAACTTTCTATCCGTATTTGTCTTACCCCAAATCATATATCTTTCTTCTTTTAGGGAATGTTTTTCGTCTTTCATGATAGTTTTTTTTCTATTCCCAAAAATTTCTTCGGATTCTTTATCCCCGACCTGATGTTTTTTATTTTTGTCGATATTCCCCTTATCCCACTCAAATTCTATACATTTATCAAGAATCTTCACTTTATTATTGTATATACTGTATTACACAATGTCAAGGGGGATTCACTCCCTAAATTATTGCTTTTAAAAGCTTCGTGTCAAAAACCGTAAGCTCTTACTCACTCCCGCTCCATCGTCGCTGAAGGTTTATAACTGCCTGTTAAAACAAACTTAAGTCTTTTATCCTTTTAAAATGTTTGATATTTCTCGTCGCTAACAATAAATTGTTGGCCATTGCCGTTGCGGCGATTAAAAGGTCAAACTCATCCAAAGGAATCCTTTTAATTTCCAAGTTAATTTTTATATCAAGATATTTTTCGGCGACTTTTTTGTCTATAGAAATAATAACTATTCTATTAACTTCCAAAAAATCTTCGAATAATCTTTCTTTATTAGAGGACTTAATTTTTTTGAAACCATAAATAACCTCGGCCCAAGAAATAATGCTTATAAAAAGTTCTTTATCACTATTTGTTTCTTTAAAAAAATTGACAGCGGAACCTTGATTATTTAGAAAGTCTATTATTATGTCAGAATCTACTAGAATTCTCATGATTATTTCTTATCTTATGATCTTAAAATTTTTACGAAACTTTTTCATATGTTTTTTTATATTTTTTGCTTCGGCATCACTAAGGATACCGGCGTATTTTTTTATCTTATCTTCCATTAATAATTCTTTCTTTTCTTTATAAACAACGACCTTGGCGACGATTGACTTGCCTTTCTTTAATAAAAAAGAGTCTTTATTATAAATTACCCTATTGATATAATCGGAAATATTATTTCTGAAATCAGAAATATTGACAATGTTGTTCATATGTAAATATATTAGCACAAATTGTCATTTTGTCAATATGTACGTTTTCACTCCCACTCCATCGTCGTTATAACTTCATAATTTTGAATGTTTTCTGATTTCATCTCTCAAAAACATCAGTGTTTCTCTTTTCAGAATTTTTCTGATCAACTGAAATTTATCTTGACTTAGCAGAAAACTCAAGTCCTCGTTTATTATTTTTTCGGTAATTTTGCTCTCAATGAACTTTATTAATGCTTTAAAATAATTAATCGGTTGTTTGCTTGTTCTTTCTTTAATGACCGCTTCATTATAATGAAATCCTGATAAAAAAAAGTGGTGGATATCATAAATATCACGTCCGGCGATCATTTTATGTTTTTTATAGCGGTCCGTCACAGCGACCAATTTGTTGGCAAACATTGTCTCTTTGGTCTGACAAAAGGCAAACCGGTCAATCTCCGCCAGATAAAAAGAAGAATAAATATTTGATTTTAAGGCTATATCAATTAAACTTAATTTAATCGTATTTCTTGAGCCCGGTTGCGCCGAATATTTGAGAAGGTAAAATAATGACTGGTGGCTTTTTTGACTGATTTTTAAATCAAGCTCCTGAAAAATTTTTCTTAAATTTTTATCAATCGCTTTTTTATCAGATTTCGGTTTTAAGTCAAAGTCCAAATCAATTGAAAACCGGTCCAAAAATCCCAACATCGCGGCGGCGCTGCCCCCTTTGAAATAAATATTTTTTGCGATTGGACTATCCAAAATTTCCGTTAACAGCCGTAAAAGTTGCGCTTTATGAATGGCGTCTTCCCGTTTAGGTAATATCATAGATAACCTACTTCCTTTTGTATTAATCTTACTTTTTTCCAATCAATTTTCTTTTTGTTATCAAAGTAAAATGCCGGATTAAAATATAATAAATCGGCAATTGAACGTTCAACATTAGCTGTCATTACACCATTAATATTATCTATCCCACGATCGTAGTAGAGATAACTATCTTTAAGGCGACGGACTAAATAAGAGTGATTTGATATTGTAAATTTTTTAGAAATACTGGAAATCAGCGTCAGATAATTTTCTTTTTGAAAAATGATTCCTTCTCGAATAAGAACTGTCTCACAACTGATATAGGTAAACCGATGAAGATAACCGATTGCCAGTTTAAAAGGATCTAATTGGTCTATAGGAACTGTTGAATAAAATCCTTTGTGAACTGGAATCAAAATACCTTTTTGAAGATATCTTTTTATCGTTGTATAGAGAGTATTTTTGTTGGTTATTCCCCACAACAAAGCCAGATCATTAGTATGAAATAACTTCTCTTTTAGCTTTAATAGAGTATCTATCCTGTACATATATGTACAGGATAATGAAAGATTGTGTGTTTGTCAAGAGCAAAAAATCACTCCCACTCCATCGTCGCCGGGGGTTTAGTGGTAATATCGTAGACGACGCGGACGACTTCGAAGACTTCAGTGACAATTCTCTCCGAAATTCTGGCCAAAACATCATAAGGTAACCTCACCCAATCTGAGGTCATAGTATCTTTTGATTCAATGGCCCTAATAGCAATTGTCTCTCCATATTTTCGCTCGTCCCCTGTCACGCCCGTAGTTTTTATTCCGGTATAAACCGCAAAAGCCATCCAGATTTGGTCATAAAGGCCGGCCTTTTTAATTTCTTCAATGACAATGGCATCAGCTCTTTTCAAAATATCTAATTTTTTTTCGGTCACTTCGCCGATTAATCGAACGGCCAATCCAGGACCGGGAAAGACGTGACGAGTCACCATCTCTTTTGGGAAATTTAACTCTTGGGCAATCTTTCTTACCTCATCCTTATAAAACATCCGCAAAGGTTCCACTAATTTAAAGCCATGTTTTTCCGGAATCCCGCCGACGTTATGATGGGTTTTGATTTTATGGGAGTGTTTCGTCCCCTGACTTTCTATCACATCAGGATAGATTGTCCCTTGGACAAGAATTTTTGCGCCAATTTTTTTTGCCTCCCTCTCAAAGACTCTAATGAAAGCTTCGCCTATGATTTTTCTTTTTTCCTCGGGTTCAGTAATTTCTTTTAATGCCTTCAGAAAATCTTTTTTTCCATCAATGACAACCAGCGGTAGTTTTAATTTATTTCTAAAAGTATTTTTTATTTCTTCTGTTTCTCCGATTCTCATCAGTCCGGTATCAACGTAAAAACAGGTCAGATTTTTTCCAATCACCTGATGAGTGAGATAGGCAGTAACGCTGGAATCGATTCCTCCGGATAAGGCACAAACTGCTTTTGAGTTACCGATCTCTTTTTTTAAGTATTGTTTAATTTCTTCTATTTTTTTGGTTCCAAGCAAAGGATTTTCTCCGCAGATTTTTACAACAAAATTATTCAAAATTTCTTGTCCATACTGAGTATGATGGACTTCCGGATGAAACATGATTCCATAAATTTTCTTTTTTTCATCAGCAAACGCAGCAATTTTAACGGCCGGAGTCGATCCAACCACAACTGATCCCTTAGGCGGTTCAATCACCTGGTCAAAATGGCTCATCCAAACTTTAAAATCTTTTTTATTTTTTCCCCAGTTAGCAAAAAGACTGCATTCTTTTTTCAAACTAAAACTTGTAGGACCATATTCTTTTTTTTCACCCGGGGCCACTTTTCCGCCCAACATCTGCCCTAAGACTTCAAGGCCGTAACAAATTCCAAGAACCGGAATCCCTAATTCAAAGATCGCTTTATCAACAAGTAGTGCGTCTTTGCCAAAGACGGACGCCGGACCGCCGGATAAAATAATTCCGCGTGGAGAAAATTTTTTGATTGACTTAAAGGCATCTTGAGGGAGAATGATCTCTGATTTCACCCCCAAATCCCTAATTCTTCTTCCAATTAGGTGGGTCGTTTGTGAGCCAAAATCAATAATGACAATCATCTGTTATTTCAGAAATATATTAATTTCTTTTTCCGGTAAACCAATCTTTATTAACCGCTCTCTAATTTCCGGCGTTTTAATACCGTTTTTTTTCCATTTTAAAGCCAGTCCATCGATCACCTCTCTTCTTTCATGGGGAAAGACTACCCAAGCATCGGTAACTGATCCAACAAAATCCGGCTTTATCTTTGCGTGAGGTTTATGAAAAAGTGTCGCCGTCGTAATTGAGGCTGGACCAAAGTGCTCTAAATATTTTATGGCGTACTGCAAACTTTCACCGGAATCGTTGACATCGTCAAACAAGATGACTCTTTTTTTAGCTAAGGGAATGGCTAAGGGAATTTCCAACATCGGTTTAGCTAATTTTTTTCCCGGTTGAGATGACTCATAAAATGACAGTTTGAAACTTGATAGTTCATAAACCTGGAGAATGTCCGCCATCGTTCTCGCCCAAGTCCAACCGCCTTTGGCCAAAGTAATAAGAGTGTCAAATTTTTCTTTACTTTCGTTTATCTCAACGCCAAGGTCCAAACAGATCTGCCCCATCTCCTCCCAGGTTGGCGCAATGTAAGACCAGGATTCTTTTAAAAATTGGGTTTTCTTAAACAAAATTTTATTATTACTCATTGATGATTAATATCATATCTTAAACGAAGAAATATTCAAGGGATAAAAAAATTAGATATTTTTTTCTATTTTTTCGATTAATTCTTTGATAATTTTTGAATATGGTTTTTTAAACTGGCGCCATCTTTTTAAATTCAATTGGGATAGATCGAGCTCGGAAAAAGACACTGTCTCGCGACCTTTCTTCACATAATATAAAAGGTCAAGGAGAGCTTTTTCCGGATAGGCAGTCAAAACCTGATTGTCAAGATAATAACCAAAAAAAAGGTCTGGCTTTATCTGTCTGTAGATTATAGGAACACCCGAAATAGCAGTTTTATAACTTTTTTTTGTACTTACCGCATAAATCTGGCGGGGTATCTGATTGATAATGCCAATTTTATGCAAGACGGTTTTTAAAGACAGATAAGAGGGGTAATAAAGTTGACCAACAACCTCTTCGGGTACCATTACCTGATCAAAAACGCTATACCAACCGCGCTTGACTTGATTCAAAACACCTTTGTTTTTCAAACGCATAATTACCGTTCGTAAACTTTTTTCTTTAACAGATAGGATTTTTCCCAAATCGGCCACGGAAAAAATTGCTTTTTGTAAAGAACGGATTTCATTTATAAGCTGAAAGTCATTTTTCATACTGGGTTAAAAAATCTTTTGACCAGTTTTTCAGATAATTAGGTAATAACTGGTTGATTTCTCCTTTAAATTTACTTTCGGCTGCTTTTGGTTTAGGAATTTTTAAATTAAGATTAAGTTTTTGGCCAATCAACCAGAGGTCAAAATAGTCACGCGGTTCAGATCTAGTTTTTAGGGCGATTTTTTTCTTAAACAAAATTCTTTTTAAAGAACAACTGTAAAGCAGGGGAGTAAGAATGCTTATTGGCGAACGAACCGCCATTAAGCTCCAATCATCTTTTTTTAATTTTTTATCTCTTTTTGAGATCTCAATTTTGATGGAAAAACTCTGTTTAAAAGCTAAAGGTTTGACTGTCAAAAGAGAAAATATTGTATATCTTTTATCATAAATGTCTTTGATAGTAATATCTGTCTGTTGATGACTGATTTCTATTAAAACTTTTTTTAAATCTTTGATTGATATTGGCTTTCTTAGAGAAAAATCAAGATCTTGGGAAAAGCGAGGTGAGCCATAAATCAGACGAAGGGCGGTGCCGCCTTTAAAAACAATCTTTCCTCCGATTGGACTTTGGGAGAGTCGATCTAAGATAAAAACCTCTCTTTCTTCTCTGATAATCTCAACCGGAGAAACCTGCAATTTATTTGCCCATTTTGCTAATTCCAGACTATCCATATAATTCTGAATTTATAGACGATTTTGTATATAAAGTAAGAATATAATAATAAAACATTTTTGTCAAGATCACTTTTCGGTTGCTTTTTAAATTTTTTTCCTCCACAATAAATTTATGCTGATTAATCCAAAACCGGAAACAGTTGAAGCTTCTTACATCAAAGACTACGAAAGACTGTATTCGGAGTCAATAAAAAATCCCGAGGCTTTTTGGGAAAAAATAGCCAAAGAATTAAGTTGGTTTAAACCCTGGGATAAAGTTTTGGATTGGAAATATCCCTATGCGAGATGGTTTGTGGGAGGACAGACAAATATCGTTTATAACGCGCTGGATCGCTGGATGAACACGGACATAAAAAATAAAACCGCTCTGCTTTGCGTTGCACAGGATAAAAGTGAACGACGTTTTACCTACGGACAATTGAATGATGAAGTTTCCAAATTTGCCAATGGACTAAAATCTTTAGGTATTAAAAAAGGTGATAAAATCACTATCTATCTTCCCCGAATTCCTGAACAGTTTATTGCCATGCTTGCCTGTTTAAAAATCGGCGCTGTCCACTCGGTCGTTTATAGTGGTTTTTCCGCCGATGCTTTAAAAAATCGGATTGAGGACGCCGGAGCAAAAATAGTCATCTGCGCCAATAGTTATCCTTACGGAAAAAAAATTATTGAATCGAAACAAAATGTTGATGAAGCGCTGAAGGAAAACAAAACGGTTGAGCACGTGATTGTAGTTGAAAGAATAAAATCCGAAATACGAAATACGAAATACGAAACAAATTCAAATGATCAAAATTTAAAATTAGAAAATTCTAAAATTGTTTCGAATTTCGATATTCGTGCTTCGAGTTTTAAAACAATTTGGTGGCATGATTTAATCGCCAAACAGAGTTCTGTTTGTCCGACCGAAATGATGGAATCGTCCGATCCTGCTTTCATCCTTTATACTTCCGGAACCACCGGCAAACCAAAAGGAATTATTCACGCCCACGGCGGATATATGGTTGGAATTTATGCGACTTTAAAATTTGTTTTTGATATAAAACCCGATGATATTTTCTGGTCAACCGCCGATGCCGGTTGGATCACCGGTCACTCTTATATTCTCTACTCCCCATTAATCAACGGAATAACTACGTTCGTATACGAAGGTACACCCGACTATCCTGATATTGAAATCTGGTGGCGGCTGATTGATAAATATAAAGTGACTAAATTTTATACGGCGCCAACAGCCATAAGATCTTTAATGAAATTCGGCGAGGAGCATCTCAAAAAGTATGACTTTTCTTCGTTAGATATATTAGGGAGCGTTGGCGAACCGATTAATCCGGAAGCCTGGTTATGGTTTTATAAAAATGTCGGTCGTGAAAAAATTCCTATCATGGATACCTGGTGGCAGACTGAGACAGGCATGTTTATGATTACACCGATTCCTTCAGTCGGTCTAAAACCGGGGAGCGCTTTCAAACCCTTTTTTGGCATCGAAGCCGATGTGGTTGATGATAAAGGCAATAAAGTTCCCACCAATACCCAGGGATATTTGATTATCAAAAAACCCTGGCCTTCAATGTTCTTGGATGTTTATAATAATCCAGAAAGATACAGGGAAACGTATTTTGAAAAGATTAAATCCGAAGCACGAAATTCGAAATTCGAAAAAAATTCGAATTTAAAAAATTCAAAAAGTGTTTCGAGTTTCGATATTCGATTTTCGGATTTTTGTTACTTTGCCGGAGATTCGGCTAAAATTGATAAAGATGGATATTATTGGATAGTCGGACGAAACGACGACGTTATTAAAGTCTCCGGTCACCGATTAGGTTCGGCCGAACTGGAGTCAGCCTTTGTTTCCAATCCTAAAGTGGCTGAAGCGGCCGTCATCGGCAAACCTCATGAAGTCAAAGGCGAATCAATCAAAGCTTTTGTCATCCTAAAGGTTGGAGTCACACCTAGTAATGAATTAAAAACTGAACTAATTCAAACCGTCCGCAAATCAATTGGCCCGATCGCCACCCCCGACGAAATTGACTTTGTCGAAAAACTCCCAAAAACCAGATCGGGGAAAATAATGCGTCGCGTCCTTAAAGCACAGGAACTTGGATTACCGGTTGGAGACGTATCGACTTTGGAGAGCTAATAATTTTTTAATTCAATTACTTTAATGTCTTCGATGTTTTTTCTTTGATGTTTTATATTATCCGTCACTAACTCTCCTTTTATTTTTTTTGCTA
>CAYWJV010000039.1:0-8163 GCA_964458735.1 uncultured Gammaproteobacteria bacterium
AAAATATCCAGTTGTTCTGCCGTTAACGGTTGGCCTGACTTTTCATACGTTTGTTTGAACTTATCAAGGTCAATCACACCCATTTCCAACATCATTGGCCCAATATTATTATATTTAGTCTTCATTTCATATCCTTGACTAGGATTGATTTGGGCAAATATACCGGCTGCTTGACCCTGTTTTACATCTGCGGTCGTTGGCATGATTTTTCTCTGTGTTTCTAGACGCCAGGTTTTTGACAGTCGAGGAAGTGCGTAAACTATGGTAATAAATATAACAAGTAATGAAAAAGGTAGAAGTTGAGGTAAGGTTTCTTTTTTAAGAGAAAACTTTATTTGATTTTTTTTAAAAGAAATAATTTTTTCTTTTGGCATTTTACACAATCCGCTAGTGATTTTTGCGTATTCGTAAATAGTGTATAGAAGCAATAAAGCTGATAAAAATTTAATCTCTAAACCCCCAAACGGCAAGGCCGTCAAAGAGGCGGCAATACCCAAAAGAGGAAGAAGGAAAGCGCTGCAGACAGAACAGCCGGTCGCGGCGGCAGAAAAAAGCAGCGAGGCGAAAGTCTGGAAGTATGAAGTTCTTGAAGCCTTTTTCTTTTCTTTAATTACCTTAATTAGCATTGATACGGAAGCGCCTATTAAAACAGCATTAATTATGCTTAATACTATTTGAGACCAGCTATAAAAAGCCGTATTTGACTGCCAGAAAGAGTTCCAGGTAGTTTTTTGAATCAATAAGAAATAGTAAAGAAGAAGAACATTTAAGGCAATAAAAACTGTCAAAGCCCAAGAATATAATTTTGAAAACGTTTTCTTCAAGCCAATTCCTAATATAAAAACGGGCGAATATAATTTTTTCATAATGCTAAATACTGTAGTGATTATGGAAAGGTTTGTCAAGGGGAAACAATTACTTTTTCCTATTGATTTCTTTCCAAAAATAAATTATTCCAAGTATTAGAAAAACGACTACGAGAATCCACATTAAACCGCCAAAAAGACCCCAACCATTATTCATCATATTCCCGTAAAAATTTCCCATCATAGAATTATCACCTCCTTTACAACCGCTTAACCGTTTGCCCATCACTATATGCATCTGTTCTTCACCTTGTTCGCCCATCATTTTTTTCATCATTTCATTCATGGCAATGTGCCTTGAAGTATCTCCAATGGATTGACCCATAAAATACTCACCGATTTTCTCAAAGTCTGCGTCTTTGAGTTTAGAACAGGTAATTGTTTTGTTGCCTAGGCTATCTAAAAACTGTTTACCCATCTGTTCTTCTTGTTGCTGGCTTTGAGCGAAAGAGGAGATTGGTAAAACAAAACTGAAGACAAAAATAAAAGTTGCGAAAAAAAATAATTTTTTCATATTTTTATTTGGAATTATTAATAATATTTTGAATTATTTGATCAATTTCTTCTGGTAAATTGCCAAGATTGGCCTTTGGAAAAAATTGAGATAAAATAACCGGCCGCATACCGGAAATAAAAGTTTGTTTATTTTTGACATAAATATTTATCTTGCACGGTAAACATAGGCCAATTTTAATATCAGCTTTTAATACTGCATAAGCGCTCTTGGCGTTGCAGATTTCAATAATTTTAAACGGCTCAATTTGAAAGTTTTTTTCCGCCAGGGTAGCGGCGACGTCGTGAACATAAAGAATACGAAACCCTGCCTTTTTCGTTTCTTCCGAAACTGACTTTACCGTTTCGTCAAACGATTTTTTTGTGGTAACGGTGTAATCAAAGTTCATAATTTTAAAATTTAAATAGTAATTAAATCTTTCTCCGCCCATTTTAATAATACAGCATTGACGGCCACGATGATTGAGGAAATAGACATGAGAAGGGCGGAAAATTCCGGACGCAAAGTAATCCCGAATTTCGGATACAAAACTCCGGCGGCCACCGGAATTGCCAAAATATTATAAACGCTGGCCCAGACTAAATTTTCTTTCATCTTCCGGACCGTGGCTTTACTCAAACGGATGGCCCGCAAAATATCAGCCGGATCAGATTTCATCAGGACGACTTTGGCAGTTTCTATGGCTACATCGGTGCCGGCCCCGATGGCAATACCAATATTGGCCCGGGCTAAAGCCGGCGCATCATTGACTCCATCCCCGACCATGGCCACAAACTTGCCCTCATCTTGCAATTTTTTCACATATTTTTCTTTGTCTTCCGGCAAAACTTCGGCAAAGATCCGGTCAATACTAATCTCTTTCCCAATCGCCTCAGCCGTCTTCTTGTTGTCACCGGTGATCATCGCCACTTCAAGCCCTAACTCCTTCATCCGTAAAACGGCTTTTTTGGCATTTTCCTTTACAGGATCGGAGGCGGCGGCCACGCCGGCAACCTTCTTATCAACTGCCAGTATCATGATTGTCTTACCTTCTGAAAGTAGTTTGTCTATCTCTTTTTTTATCGGTAAAATATCGACTTTCCAGTCATTCATCAATTTTAAAGTCCCAACAAGAATGTGCTTTCTATCAACCACCGCCTCAACCCCATGACCGGCCAGGTTTTTAAACTTTTCAACTTTGGTTGAGACATTGACTTTTCTTCTTTTGGCTTCCTCAAGCACGGCCAGACTCAAAGGGTGGGAAGATTTGGCTTCGGCAGCCGCGTCCAAACGGATAATCTCATCGGCGGAAAATCCTCCGGCGGCAACTACATCGGTGATCTTAGGTTTTCCTTCGGTCAAAGTTCCGGTTTTATCCATAACCACGGCCTGAATTCTGGAGACCTCTTCCAAAGTCGGAGCATCTTTAATAAGAATGTTGTGTTTGGCACCCAGTCCCGTTCCAACGGCCACCGCTGTGGGCGTCGCCAATCCTAAGGCGTCCGGACAGGCGATGACAACGGTTGAAATCGCAAATGTTAACGCTAACATTATTGGTTCACCAATGATAAAATACCAAACGGTAAAGGTAAGAAAGCCTCCGCCAACAGCAACGATGACTAAGTAGCTGGCAAACCGGTCGGCAATTTTTTGTCCCGGAGCTTTGGAATTTTGGGCCGTCTCGACCATCTTGACAATTTGGGCCAGGCCGTGTCTTCTCCAATTTTTGTGGCTTTAAACCTAACCGATCCGGACGTATTGATGGAGCCACCGATTACTTTATTACCAACACTTTTGGCAACCGGCATAGACTCTCCGGTCACGAGTGATTCATCAATGGCGGTCTCGCCTTCAATAATTTCGCCGTCTACCGGCACCTTGTCTCCTGGTTTTAAGATAATAATGTCACCCAATTTCACCTCGGCCGTCGGAATCAGTTTCTCTTGACCATCACGTATCACTCTGGCTTGAGGAGGGACCAGATCAAAGAGCGCCTGCAAAGCATCGGTCGTCCCCCGCCGGCTTTTCATCTCCATCCAGTGACCAAATAAAACAAAAGTAATTAATAAAGCAGCTGCTTCATAGTAAGAATCACTGTTTCCCAAAAAAGTGAGAAAAACACTGAATGCATAGGCGGCCGTTATTCCAACCGCAACCAGGACGGCCATGTTGAGCGTTTTTGCTTGCAAAGCCTTATAAGTTGAATACAAAAAAATCCAGCCGGAGTAAAAAAACACTGGAGTGGTTAATAAAAATAATAGCCAAGTTACTGGAATAGGAGAAAATAGTGTTATTCTTAATATCTTTTTTCCTAAAGGAGAGTAAAGAATAATCGGAATTGATAAAATAAGGGCAAAGAAGAATTTGTTGCGGATGTCCTCCTCCATCAGCCGCGCCATTTCCCGCCCGGCCAGACCGGTGTGCTCCATGCCCATGCTCATCGTCATACTCATCTTCAGCTTTTTCCAAAATGACATCTTATCAACAGACTTCATTTTGCTGTGCCCATCCGTAGCTTTATGCGAAGGAGGGTGCTCACCGTGATTCATACTGCCATGATCCATTTTGTTATGATCCATATTTTGATTTTTCCTAAACAATTAAATTATTAATAAAAAAGTATATCAATTATTTTGAGATTTTGAGATACTTTTTTAACACAAAAGATGTGACAGGTTTTTTACTGACTATCCAAGCAAAAGGAAAAAAAATTATTTCCGGCAAACGGATAAAAAATTCTTGGAAAAAATCTAATACCTGATAATATTTTTTTCCAGAAAGTACTAATTTTTCATACTGATTAAGACCCTCAATTAGGGAAATTTTTTTGCTTAAAATTTTTTCGATTGTGTCCCCCACTGATTGGCCGTAAATCAAAGCCGGTCTTATCCCCTCACCTGTTAAAGGTAAGCAATGACCAGCCGCATCACCAACAATAAAAATGTTTTCATCAATTGGTGACAAAAGATCATGGGGAAAATAACCACCGTGGAGAGCGGCCGTTTTAAGCCCGAATCTTTTAACAAAATTGTTCAAATGGAGCTTTAAATTAGTCTCCCCATGATAACTGGCTACCCCAAAACGTGAATTTTTTCCCTGCGGAAAAAGCCAAAAAATGCCATTTTTAAATATCTTTGGCTCATACCAAAAATGTAAGTCCTCCGTCTGATATGGAAGAATGGTTTCAATACCAAAGGAAAGGTGTTCATTAAATTTTTTTTCTTTTTCTACCAAGACTCTTTCTGGTCCTGAGGCATCAACAAAAATTTCTCCGTAAAAATCACCTTTATCCGTTTTTATTATCTTCTTTTTTCTATCAAAACCAGTAATTCTCGCTCTTAAAAATTCTGCCTTCGATTTAGCTAAAAGTTTTTTTGCTAAAATTCCGGGATCAATGACACAAAAAGGGGTTTCCATAAAATAGTCCAACTTATTAAAAGTGGTATGAAGGGTCATCTTTGAATGTTTCTGCATCACTGCCTTTTCCAAACCCATTTCCTTTACCAAATAAAGAAGGGTGCCGCAGGCGCTTTTTATCCCTTTGCCCGGCTCTTTTTGATCGATGATCAAAACTTTACCCGATTTAATTTTTGAGGCGACTGACAGACCGGCAAAACTGCCTCCGGCGATGATGACGTCATATTTTATAAATTTCATTTTAACTCCTTTAGCTTTTTGATAAAATCTTCTTTATCCAAAGCGCCGGTGGAAAATAATTCATTGTTAATGATAATCCCCGGGCTGGCCATAATCCCGTATTTTTGCACTAATTCCATCCCTTTGGGAGTAGTCGCATCAATTTCTTCTATGTGCATTTTTAAATACTGCGGTTTTACTTCCTCAAAGATTTTCTTAGCTTTAGCGCATTCATGACAGTTTGGTATTGTAATAAACTGTATATTGATCATATTTATCTCATTTTAAAACCTAAGGGCATCGTCAAAAGCCCCCAAACAATAAAAATTGTTAGCAGTATCTAAAACGTTTTTTTTGCCATTTCTCTTTTGTTTCCAAAGTAGTACCAAAATAAAATCAGTACGGGAAAAAGCAGATTAAACCAGGCTCCTAATTTAAAATACGGAGTGGCTTTTTCAAACTGTTCAATCGGGATTTCCGCCTCGGCGATGGACTGTCCTCCTATTTTACCAAAAGCCATATTTAAACCGTCATGAAAGACCGAACCTTCATACCAAAGGTGACCAAAGATTCCGTTGAGAATAATAAAGGCTGAAATGGTAATCAAGGCCCAACCGGTGATTTTATCTACAATCGCTTTATGTTTTAATAATCCACCGGTCGCGTTTACTCCCAGTATTCCCAGGACCGAAAGAAAGATAAGCGGCAAAGCCCGACCTAACCCATTAACCGCCATATACCAAGCCCCCAACCCGACGCTTCCTGTTCCGGCCGCGGCGGTAAGAATCAGATAAGTAACCGGATTGGGACAACCAACTCCGGCATTGCCCAAAAAAAATCCTAAAAATAAAGCTTTGAAATAATCCGGTTGTCTTTGAATAAATCCGGGTACTTTAGAATACGACGGCATCTGAAAACTGATCAGAGCCAGGGTGGATAGGCCGAAAATAAGAGAGGCTACTCCGGCAATAATATAAAGAATTTTTGTTGCCTGATCCAAACCTAAATATTTCCCGACCAAAGCAATCGCCGCTCCGTAAATCGATAGCATAACTGTCAAACCAAATCCAAAGAGTAGAGCCATCAGGAGCCCTTTTTTGTAACCTTTACCCATGGAAAGTGGAACAATAATAAAGATTAACGGTAAAGTACAAGGAAGAACGATGTTGGAAACGCCGCCGGCAAAGGAAAGAATCGTCGTTAGCGTTTCTTTTGCCGAGGTGGCCAAATAGGTCAAAGCAACGATGATTGCCGTCAGTAAACCAAAGGCCAAGCTAACAAAAAAGACTTTCATAATTTTTATTATATAATATACCTTATTTTGATAAACTCCATTTAAATTTCCGCTCGGCTACTCCAGCAATATCTTTGATAATCAATTCAACAGATTTTGCTTCAGACAAAACCGTATCAAAAGTTAAGGTACCTTCGCGGTGGTGGCCACCCTGCGGACTTCCGGTCCAGATAGATTGGGTATAAGTTTTGCCTTGATCGTCAACAAGCAAACTTATTTTTGTGACATCAAATGACAGATCGACCGAATGAGTTTCAAACACAATATCAAAGCTTGGTTTTTCCCCAACCGCTAATGTTTTTGGTGTGACAGTGATTTTTACGTTTCCACCTTCGTTTTCTTGAGTCAAAGATTTATTTTTGTTACTCTCTGAAGCTTTAACAGAAACAGGTGTTTGGCTGTTACTTACTTTTGTATTTTGCGATCTAATAATTGTCAATATTACAATATTAACAATAATTATAAAAACAGGCAATAATATTTTGTTCATTTTTGTCATAGAGAAAACTTATTTTTCATTTTTTTAATTTGATGTAACATATATAAAATTCCTAATAAATTCATTACTATTCCAAATACAATGATAGGAATCTGATATCGGGTCAAAAATATGGCAAAACCGGAAAGTCCGATGATTGGTAAAACCTCGGTCAAATGATGGGCACAGCAGGCGATCATTGAAGCACCTGAAGTACCGGTTGAGGCGGCGGTGACGGCTCCGGCTTGATTTGTGACTGGCGAATGACTGATAATATTTTTTAACCGGGTAAACAAACCGACTTGGATTCCAAAGCCCAAAGACAAAGCGATCATCCAGTACCAGAGTTGTTTAAACTGCGAGACTGTTGCAGACAGGCTGGCCGAAGAAATAGTCATCACTAAAAAATAAAAAAGAATGAGAGAAACCGCTGCAATTAATCCGTTTTTAATTTCTTTTTTCATAACCTAATTATATTTCGTTTTCATTAAGATTTTATTAAGATTGAGGGAGTTGACAAATTTAAAAATATTTACTGTATAATCAAAAAATGGTAAAGAAACAAGAATCATTTAATTACGAAATTAAGTTTTCAAAAAAGTTCTTAACGATCGTTTTTATTCTTCTTTTGTTTTTGGGCTTGGTTTATTTTTCCAGGAGATTTTTGATTGCCGCCAACGTTAACGGAAAATCAATTAGTAGATTATCTGTCCTAAAAAAACTGGAAAAACAGGGCGGTGAAAAAATTCTTGAAACGATGATCACCGGAGCTCTTATCCGCCAGGAAGCCGAAAAAAGAAAAATTATTGTCAGCCAAAAAGACATTGATGCGGAAATGAAAAAAATCCAAACCTTTTTGGCCGATCTAAAAACCAAGGCAAAAATAAACTACTTTGTAGACTATTAATGCCCTTTAAATTACATTAAGTCATTCCCATCCCCTCGAAGATTACACCGTAATATTACAGAGTAGTATCAACTTTCCATTATTCGTAATTATTCAATTGTCCTAACCAATCAAAACATATCTTTTGTAGGTTATAAGCAATTGACAGGTTAACAAAAATATGTAACCCTTTTTTATGAATTTTCAAATAAAACTTTATGAAGCTAATGAAAGAAAGATTATTGATGATTTTATTGCCAGTCTAACTGATAAAACAATTTCAAAAATATTTTGGTTATTTGACCTTTTGGAAAAATATGGCCCAAATATTGGAATGCCTTATGTCAAAAAAATTGCCATTAACATATTTGAGCTAAGAATAAGAAAACAAGAATCGATCAGATTTTTCTTTATTATCAAAAACAATACTATCATTATTCTTCACGGATTTAAGAAAACTAAGTTCAATATCGAATCCGAACGATTTAGGATAAAATGTTCGGATTATGA
>CAYWJV010000040.1:0-8154 GCA_964458735.1 uncultured Gammaproteobacteria bacterium
TAAACTTTAGCGGGACATCCCGCGTAGCTCGCAAGCGAGCGAAGTGGGATGGTACTGCATCGTAGACAATGTTAGAACTATCCTTCAAAACTCAACTGAATATATTCAGATACCGGACTTATCCCGAACTAATTGATATAATCAAACCAGAATTGTATTTATTGTTATTTAGTCAAAATAGTAATTGTATATAAAGAAAATATTGTTATAATGAAAATATGAAGGATATTATGACCTACATATTTGGCGGAGGAGGTATTTTAGTCATCCTCGGTGGACTAATATATTTTGGGCGTCGTCTTCAAATTCTCGATGATCTTAAAAAAATTTGTGATGAATTAGTTAAAAAAACTACAAGTGTAGACAATCGTGTTTCGAATATTGAGGGGAGAATGGGGATAGGTTATACTTCAGCAAATTCCCCAGTCCGTCTCACTAGCAAGGGGATGCAAATTTTAAATGCTAGTGGTGCGAAAACAATCGTTGAAAATGAAGAGAATAAGAAAAAAATTCTTGACATCATATGTTCAGAACCAAAACCAAAAACATCTTATGACGTCCAAGAAAAAACTAAAAAAATAATTAACGATTTATCCAACGATACAATGTTTATCCCATTAAAAGATTATGCTTTTTCACAGGGCATTGACTTAGCAATCTTATTAAATATCGTTGCGATTTATTTTCGAGATATTGCACTAGAACATTGCGGATATAAAACTGAAGATCTAAAATAGAAGATTTTATTTGTTCTATTATTTTCCATCTGGGATTGGCTCATAAACTAATTTGAAAAACTTCAACCAATCTTGAGTCATAACTCTAGCTTTTTTCATTTGTATATTTTTTTGTATTCTTTACTCGTGCTAATACTGCTAAATTTTTTAGAATTATAGTATAATTACCGCATTTTTGCCCTTTTTTTGTAGTTTTTTAAAGTATTTTTGCTAAAAATAATACTTTTGTGCTCAATTGGTTATGTCTGACTATATCTGGCAATCCCGAAAATACAAATCTTGTGCGTGGGTGGCCATAGATATATTAGATACCCCGCCTCCCCCGACATCGGGTTGGCATATTTTTAGTAATTGCCCGATTTAATGCTGTCAAAGATTGCTCTGAGTTGCCCGTAAAGGTTTGAGTTATTACTCATTTCAGGATTTATAAGGGATAAATAGTAGTTTGCCGCCCCCAAATCTCCAGCCAAGAGTGCCTCATACCCAGAAGTAAAATAGCTTAATAGATTAAGTGATGATTTGTCGAAAGCATAAAATAATGATTCTGTTTGATTGAATTTTGCTACACCCCTTTGAGCCTTAGCTAACTGGTCGTTAATAGAAGCCAATTCTGCCTTCTTGGCACTTAAGTCTGATTGTGTTTTTGCTAAGTCTGATTTTGCCTTGCTGGCAGTTTGCTCTGCAGAAGTAGCCCTTGTGTCTAACTGCTGATTTTCAGCCTCTACTTGGCTTTTGGCTTGTTCGAGTTGTTTTCTGCCCTCCTCTGTTTTACTTAGATTATCTTGTAATGCCGTTAATTCGTTCCCTTTTTTCTGTAAATCTAAGTTAAGCCCCGACACAATGTTTCTTTGTTCTTTTAATGATTTATTCGCTAGTGCCAGTCCAGTTGATAGACCGATAACTATAATGATGACAACAACCGACATAATTAAATAAACTAGTGGTCGTTTTTTGACTTCTTTGACTGTTTTTTTTGGTAGCCAATCCTCGACTTCTTCTTCGACATTGTCTCCACTTGTTTGCTTTTCCATCTTAATTTCCTTTCCTAATTATTTTTTATGTCCTGTAATTATACTTATCGGACTTAGGAGGCTGCTACAGCGGGGTTTCTTCTCCTGCCATTCTCATTAAATGAAAATGGTTGTTGATATCAACAAAATTACCTCTAAAATAGATGCTTCGGACTGAATAAAAAAATTAACTGGCTTTATGTTTTGCTGGATGATAAAAACAAAAATATAAAACGGTTGACAAAAACACGACAATAAATATATATACCAAAGCTAATATGTTCCCTGCATCATTATTAAAAAAATGAGGTAAATAACTGCTTAGACTCCAACCTGTTTTTTCAGATAGTAAATTGATCGCTTTATTTTTTCCGGAGAAATCCGGGAAACCTGGATTTTCTTGTTGATAAAACAGTAGAAACAAAAGTAGTATTTGTACTAGAGTGGTAAAAATAAATAATACCTGAATTAAAATACTCCTTAATTTTGTCATCACCAGCGATAACAATGGGATAAAGACCGGAATTAACAAGCAAAAATAACGAGCGGCTGGTGCAAATCCGCCATACCAATCTCTGTACGACATCGTGATCAGATAATAAATAATTAATATTAAAATCTGTATCAGCAGAATCAATTTCAGTTTCTGATATCTAATTAATCGAATTGATATCGGCAAACAAATTAACGCTAAAGTCACAATTGGGAAATTAATAAGTAGTCCCTGCTCTTGATCAGTCAAAGCTTTCATAATATTGATCAGAGGGTTAAACAAGAACAATCCTTCACGACTACCATATGCCGCACTTAATGACCATGAATTGAAATAGTGCTTGTTGAAGATAATTAAAAACAAAAGAAAAATTAACCAAGGCAAAAACAAAGCTGTTGCGTTTTGAATTATATTTTTTAATTTTGTTTTATTAAAATACAAAAACAGCAAATAACTGAAGAATAGCGGAATAAATAGTATTATCGATTTAACATGAAGAAAGACAGAAATTCCAGCGATGATGCCTGATAAATAGTAATTTAAAACAGAAATTTTCTCTAAAAACAACAAACGAAATACTAAAGCATAAAAATAAGCGAAAATGATGTCCGGATAAATCGATGTAGACCACATAAGATAAGTACCCGACAACAAGGTAGTGGCAGTTAAAATTAATGACCATTTTTTGCTTGCTCCAAGTTTTCGGGAAATAATAAATATCTCTAACAAAAGTCCGAGAGAAAATAGTGAGATAATTAAAACCGCTCCTAAACGCCCTCCAATTAAATATCCCGGAACAAGCATCAGTGGCAATAAAAGATTATGAACAGAATACCAATCGCCATGTTCCGTTATTGTCACATGAGGATCCTCAATCAAATAAGCGTGATGTTGAAAATAATCAAGATTTTGATAGTTGTTTTTTAGTTCTAAATCATAATCAGAAATTAAACTTTGAGTAATTATTAAATAGTGTGGCTCATCACCTTGAGTCCATTGCTTTTTAACATGCCAAAAAGAAAAAGCGACTAATGCCGCAAAAAATAACAGAAAAGAGAAAACTAAACAGTATTTTAAATCAAACAATTTAATCATTGATTTTATCTTTCGTAATAAATATATTTATGTCCTTTAACTATGGTTATCGGACTTAGGAGGCTAATTTGTATCATTTATCAATATGCTAATAAATATATAATCCCTGAAAACTTTTGTTTTTATATTGCTCATTGCAATTGTCAATCGTGTCCTGCTTAACCCTGTTCGCATAATCCCAATATTTATCCTCTGCCCAAATAACATCATTAGCCTTTTTTGTTCCGTTTGTCTCCATATAAGCCCAGTAATCCGTATCTGCTTTAGTCAAGCAAGTTTGCAAACCTCTTTTTTGCTGACTCTCTATTGCCGCCTCGTCTTTTTTTGCCTTATCCTCTGCCTCCAATTTAGTCTGTTGCTGTTTTTCATATGACTTCTGCTTGTAATATTCGGTCGCAAAAATACTACCACCAATTATAATTGCTATAAGTATTGCCGTGAATGGAATTATCAAACTTTGTTTGTGTTTAACTTCTTTTTTTTCTTTTTCCATTTGACTGTCTCCTTTGCTAAAACTTAACTCCGCTAAAAGCCCCAAAATATCTCGGCAAGTCGGCTTTTTGTATTCATTTTGCTAATAAATATTAGTCACTATTTTCTTCAGCATACGATTTACATCCCTCAATAAATGAATTTGAATTGCCTCCACAATCGCTAGGGTCAGTAATACCTTTCTCTTCTGCCCACTCGTAACCTGCCTCGTGGCCAGAACAATCGCCAGTACAAGTATTGCCGTGAAATGTATTAGAAGTTTCACTATTTGAATCGACTTGATCAGAAGTATTAGAAGTATCAGATGGAAAACTACTAGAATTAGTCGAACTATTATCATAGCCACAACCCGTCAATACTAGTGAAAAGAAAACTGCAATTAAAATGCAGATAAAGATTTTTAGGATTTTCTTCATTGTGAACATTTATTTCCTCAATAAATTTATTATTTTTTACTTTTCCGATATCCCGCATCAATTGCTTCGGATTCAGTTGCAAAACATCTTTCCGGTCTCGTCTGATTATAGTATTGCCCTGTGGGTAAATGATATATACCAGATTGAGCATTCCCTTTTATAGGCTTATTTACCGGACAGTCAGTAGCTTTAGCTTGCGGAGTATTCGGACTTATTCTTGTGTGGTACCAATAATTTACACAAAAACCAGCAATTCCAAGAAAAACTACAACTGCAAAAATGATTATAAATATTTTATTTTTTTTATTCATTTTCATTATTTCTTAAATCTGCTTCATCTATACATTCGGCTAGTTCGTTTGTCTTCATTTCTACTATTTTCCTGTCACAAAAATTTGGTATATTAGGCCTTGTGTTTAATAGTTCGGTCATAGAACTTCCTCCAATATCAAACACTATTTGATCACGGCATCGATAAAGATCTACGCCGCTCATTTCGCTCACAGACTTTGAACAATATACTTTCATTTGTTGATCAAATTGTTCTTTTTGTCGTTGCTCCTCCTCTGTCAAAGTACTATTTGTAATAGTATCAGAATCTTTTTTGTTGAAGAAAATAAAATATATAATTGCTACTATAATTGCTCCCCAAAAGATAACAGTAAAAACAATTCCCCAGTGTTCCCAATCAAATATTTTTTTTATCATCTTCTCTCCAGTTTTTATTACAAAAGCAATTTTATATTATCGCCACAACTTTATGTAACCCCTTTTGCCTGTAAATGGATTGTAATTTCTCATGAATAATAATTATTCCATTTGTAACAATCTGACTTCGCCCTGTAATTGTACTTGGACATTGAAGGATAATCTTACCTTTAATTACAGCCATTGTGCGACTCCTCCGTGATGAGAGCAGGTGCCTTGCCAGTGTTGGCTGTAGCTGTATGTGCCATCTCGACGCTTTGCGGTCGCTCCAGCAGGGTCATTACTGAGCGGTTGGACATAATTTCCATCGACAGTCGGAACTTTCGTTCCAATAAGAACAATTTTATTTACTGGTTCGGTAACAACTTTTTCTGTAACTTTTTCTCGGGCAGTTTCTTTGCCGTCGGTATAAGTGACTTTATATGTTATCTCTTTTTTCCCGTCCTGACCCTCTTGTTTAATCTTTGACAGTCCTGTTATAAGAGTAGGATCATTTTCGTTTGTGGTAAAAAAGGGAATTGCTTCATTTTTTATTTCGGTTTTAACCTCAACAACCGGAGCTTTCACTTCAGTGTTTTGAGAACTATATTGTGCCTGTTCTGGCGTGCATCCGGTTAGCGTAACAGCAAAAAACCCTGCCAATAATACAACGCCAATAAATTTTAAGAACTTTTTCATCAATCCCCCAGACAACTCGAATATACTCTTAATCTTAGTCAAATGCAATCAAAAATGGCTTCCCGATCCAGCGGTAGTTCTCTTGCGAGAAGTTACCCTACACCCTTTCGGGCGCAGACCTATGCAACTAAGTACCGGGCGGAAAGCCGTCTTTGTGTTGCATAGGATTTTTTGCCATGCTTTGGAACTCAAAGTTTAGGCAAATTTAAATTGTTATTTATACTCGTCCCACCTTGACTTAACTATACCATTTTCGTATGCTGAAAGCAAGGGAAATTAGTTATAGGGCAGGAAAAGTAGGATGAGTAGGAAATTAAAAAACGATGGCTGGATTAGCTTGGACGAAGAAAGCCAATTGCACAAGTCAACCCACGCCTACACAAAAATGACGGGCTATTTCGAGAATAAAATTCTGAAGCAGGATTTTTTTCAATCCGAAATTGCGAGATTAAGAAACGAATTTGATGTTGAAGTTGTCACTGATGACAATGAATGGGATTTTCTCGTTGATGAATCTATTTATGATACACCGCTTGACGAGAAAATCGCCAAGCTTTGCAAAAGATATAGCTTGGACGAATTAGATTTTGTCCCAATTATTCGAAACTATATTTATCACAATGAAATAAAATATTCTTTTCATCCGAATAGCGCGCTTTGTTATGTCGAAGATGGATCAAAAAGCGACAAAGTATCAACGGAAAATGACGAGAAAATTTGTACTTATCCTGTCACGATTAGGATCAGTCCTTATGCCAACAAACCCGACATCCTTGACTTCGTAGAGAAAGTTTATAGTACTCAGATCGAACCTCTGCAACGCCCGCATGTAAAAAAGGATGTAACGGTTGGTGAATACCGGCAAACCAATCCCGTGATTCGCAAAATGTATGATTTTATTTTCGAACATCGTACATTACCACTCAGAGAAATTTACAAACTTATAGATGATGAGTTTGGAGAATCGCCAGACGAAGGACATCTTGGAAAGATAATCTCACTGGAAAAAATTCGCAGAAAACAATTATAGGTAATTAATTCTTATACAAAATAGTTTCTCGAGAATATCGTTCATTATAGAACGATATTTTTTTGTTCGCAACAAGTGGTAGGAATGTTTGTCCGGACAAGCAAGCTCAAATTGCTTGATTAAATCCCCGATTGCTCCTACCAGTCGGGGATTTCAATTTATTTAGAAAAAAATGTTATCAAATCAACAAGTGTCGGAATTTCAAAGAATTTACAAAAACCGCTTCGGCAAGGAAATCAGCCGAGAGCAGGCTTTGGAGCAGGGAGCTAAACTCCTCCGGCTCATTGAATTGATTTACCGACCGATGACCGAAACCGACTTCGAAAAATTACAAGCACGCCGGAAAGAGACAGGCGATTTATAAAAATATTATTAAATGGTAATTACGAAAGGAAGTCCAAAATGAGGATTAATATTTATGACAAGTGGATTGATTATCCGGAAGGACGAAAAAGACCTTTCAAAATAGCGAGCACATCAAAACTGCGTCTTGACACAAAAAGACACAGCCCGACAAAGATACTGGCTCGGCTGGCAAATATCGCCAAAGTGCCACAATGTCACGAGGGGGAGTTGCTCGAAAACCGGTATTTAGTGGTGTTGGTCGACAAAGATTATGAAAACTCCCTGATTGGCACAGCAGAACAAATCCATAGATTCGTCAGAAATTGCTTGGTTGATGAGGGATTGATGAGTAGCCACTGGGGGAGAAAGAAATGAAATCAAGACTTTTCTTTTGTGATTATTGGGAAAGTGCGGAGGTCAACTCAATTTCGCCGCAAGCTCGATATTTAGGCGTATATTTTTGGACAAATCAAAGAGCAAATTTGATTGGTCTTTTTGGGATGACTAACCCCTATATCGTTCTCGAAACAGGAATCAAAGAGGAATCGATCGAAAAAGCAAAAAATGAGCTGGAGAAGTTGAAATTAGTTTATTTCTTCGGAAGTTGGATTTATCTCCCAAATGCTCAAGAGGTTTGCGGATATACCAGCGAGAAAAAACACGGCATTGCTGCTCAAAAAGAACTTTCCCGAATTCCAGCCGATGTCTTGGATCACTTTCGATCTCTTGGTTATAAGATACCCTACCCATACACTACCGATAGTCCCCTAAACCAGAAATCAGAAATCAAAAACTTTGAACAAGAAAACAAAACTCTTAAATCAGAATCAGAAGAATCAAGAATGATGACTGACGAAGAAAGTCAAGAGATGGCAGATTGGGCAATCAAAGAGTTAGATAAAGAGGAGAAAAATGAAGATTAACATGGAAAAATTATAGTTTTTGTGATACAATCTAATCATCACACAAGACAACGAAATAGAAGTTTTTTATAGAGTGAGGTAACGGCCGTTTCTTGTGTGATAACTAGAAACTTCTATGCCGTTGCCTCACTTTTAATTAGGAGAAATTATGAGGTATTTTATTTACGCCAGAAAATCCTCCGAAAGCGAAGACCGGCAGGTTCAGTCAATTGATGACCAACTAAAAG
>CAYWJV010000041.1:0-8033 GCA_964458735.1 uncultured Gammaproteobacteria bacterium
ACTGGATAAGTTAGGATTTAGGAATAAGATATAACTCTAATATGCTCTATTCAAAACTTTTCGGAAAAACGGTTAGGGAGGCAGCAAAAGAAGCGCAAATAACTTCTTATAAACTGCTTCATCAGGCTGGTTTTATCCGCGAATCAACGGCTGGCCGTTATTTTTTTCTTCCTTTGGGCCAGATTGTTCAACAAAAAATCATGAAGGTAATTAAAGAAGAGATGGATAGGGCCGGTGCACAGGAAATGATCTCTCCCGTTCTTCATCCTTTGGAACTTTGGAAAGAAACCAATCGAACAAAAACCACCGGTTTTGAACTGATGACCATAAAAGACAGGCGGGGAGCCGATTTTGCCTTAGGCGGAACGGCTGAGGAAATGTTTGTTGACGTGGTGCGCAAATTCCAGATTAGCTATAAAGATCTGCCTTTTAATATCTATCAATTCTCAACCAAATTTAGAGATGAACTGCGTGCCCGCGGAGGGTTACTGCGCGTCCGGGAATTTGTCATGAAAGACGCTTATTCTTTTGATGTTAATGAAAAAGAGTTTAAAAAAGAGTATCAAAATATGTGGAAAACCTATAAAAAAATCTTTGACCGATTAGGATTAAAAACTGTTGTTGTTGAATCAGACAATGGTTACATCGGCGGTGACTATTGTCATGAATTTGTGGTTGAATCGAAGGTGGGTGAAAGTCGGTTTTACCTGAACAAAGAGAATCAAGTAGGAATTCATGAAGAAATTGCTAAAAGAAAAAAAATTGATGTTTCTAATTTAATTCTTAAACAAGGAATTGAAGTCGGGAACATCTTTCAGCTTGGTTATTACTATTCAAAAAAAATGAAAGGCGCGTCATTTATCGATCTTTATGGTAAGGAAAAACCGTTTTATATGGGCTGTTATGGTATAGGGATTGGCCGAACCATGGCTACTATTGTTGAAAAATATCACGACGCAAAGGGAATTGTTTGGCCCGAATCTGTTAGTCCTTTTCAAGTTCATCTGATCGGACTCGATTTAAAAGATGAAAAGATGAGTTCAAAAGTTCATAAAGTTTATAAAGTTCTTAAAGATAATAATATAGAGGTTCTTTTTGACGATAGAGAAGATGTAACCGCTGGAGAAAAATTTGCCGATGCCGACTTAATTGGAATTCCAATTCGATTAGTAGTTTCAAAAAGGACAGGGGAGAAGATAGAGTTTAAAAAGAGAAGTGAAAAGGAAATAAAGCTGCTTTCAATAGATGAAATAATAAGTAAATTTCTATGAAAACAATAGTTACTCACCTATCTCCCGACTTAGACGCAGTTGCATCTGTCTGGTTGGTAAAAAAATTTTTAACCGGCTGGGAAGATGCTCAAATCAAGCTTGTGCCAACAGGAACAACTTTGGACAATCAATTGGCTGATAGTAATAAAAACGTTATTCACGTTGATACTGGACTTGGGAAATTTGATCATCATCAAACCAATGAATATACATCAGCTACCAAACTAGTTTATAAATATTTGTTAAAAGAGGACTTAATCGACCCTAGAGATATTAAACCATTAGAAAAAATTGTTAATTATGTTAATTCAACTGATCATTTTGCTGAAGTTTTCTATTTTGAACCTGATTCGGACCGTTATGACTTTATGATTCGTCAACTTGTTGATGGATTAAAAGTAATTAATCGCGAAGAAACAAAACTTATCGAAATTATTTTTCAGTTATTAGAAGCTGTATTAATTGTTTTTAAAAATAAAGTAAACGCCGAAGAAGAAATAAAAAATGGTTTTGTTTTTCGATCATATCTAGGTAAATCACTCGCCGTTGAAACTAAAAACGAAGAAACAATTAAATTAGCTCTAAAGAAAGGTTTCTCCTTAGTTATCAGACGTCATCCGGAAGCGGGGTTTACCCGAATTAAAACATTACCTGATAAAAAATTAAACTTAAAACCTGTTTATGAAAAAATTTTAAAAATTGACAAAAAAGGTAGTTGGTTTTTTCATATTTCCGGACATATGCTTCTTAACGGTTCATCAGGAAATCCAAAACTTATTCCAACATCACTATCATTAAATAAAATCATTGAAATAGTTAAGAGTGTATAATAAAATAAACTCTAAGCACTAAATCCCAAATAACAAATAAATTTTAAACGTTTTAAATTTAAAATTTTAAATTTATTTGGAACTTGTAATTTAGAATTTAGAATTTTTATTCTATTGGGGGGAGGCGTAATAATTTATGGTTTTAGTAATAAAAAGAAAAGGCGAATCAAAAGACAGCATGTTCCGGAAATTTACTCGTTCTTTTATTGATGAAGAAATTGTCGATACTCTTAGAAAAAAACAATTTTATAAAAAACCGTCACTTAAAAGAAAAGAAGAAGAAAAAGAGAGAAGAAAAAATCGTTTTTCAAAACACAAAAAAGTCTTTAAGAAAATATATAAAAGAATATGATAAATATTGTCACTTCATCACGTTACAAGATTAATCGTCAAAAGATAAAACTTTTTGTAGGAAATATATTCGAAAAGGAACAGTTAGCTTCTCAATATTCTTTGAATATTGTTTTTGTGGGAAAAAATAAAATGAAAAATTTAACGGAGAAATATAAAAACGAAAAAGAAACTTTGCCAGTTTTATCTTTTCTATATAATGAAAAAGTGGGTAACGAGGAAGTTTTATTGGGGGAAGTAGTTATTTGCTATCCATTAGTTATTCTACTGGCCGCGGAAAGAAACAAACGGGTTGATGAAATGATTAATGAGTTGGTAAAACACGGAATAGAGAATCTATTAAAATAATATGTTTTACTTAAAATATCGCCCGAAGACGATTGAGGAGATTGATAACAACCAAGTCAAGGAAATGATTGGTAAAATTTTGGAGTCTAAGTCTTTACCGCACGCTTTCCTTTTCGTCGGACAAAAAGGAACTGGAAAAACTTCAACCGCCCGAATCATTGCCAAAGCCGTTAACTGTCTCAACAACAAGTTCTCTCCTAATCGCCCTAAAAACCCTAATCAGCCTAACTCTTTCGAGCCCTGTAATCTTTGCGTTAATTGCCAAAGCATCTCTCTATCTTCTTTTACCGATGTGATTGAAATGGATGCTGCCTCCAATCGCGGAATTGAA
Source organism: uncultured Gammaproteobacteria bacterium (assembly GCA_964458735.1). GTDB lineage: Bacteria > Patescibacteriota > Microgenomatia > UBA1406 > GWC2-37-13 > GWC2-37-13. The sequence continues at coordinate 3,132 of CAYWJV010000041.1, forward strand.
GAAATAAAAAACTTGATTAGCGAAACTTCTTTTCTTCCCATGTCCGGAGGTTTCAGGGTTTTTATTATTGATGAAGCTCATATGATAACAACGGAAGGATTCAACGCCTTACTTAAAACTTTAGAAGAACCACCAAAAACTTCTATTTTTATTTTGGCCACCACTAATTTGGAAAAACTTCCTAAAACTATTGTTTCCCGTTGTTTAAAGATTAATTTTGGTAAAGCAAAAATTACTGATATAAATTCGATGTTAAAAAGGATTGCTAAAAATGAAGGGCTAAATTTTAATGAGGATCTATTAAAATTAATTGCTAATCATAGTGAAAATTCTTTTCGTGACGCCGCTAAAATTCTTGAAGAAGTGGCTTTTCAAAAAATTAAAACTATAGAAGAATTAGAAAAATTTTTAGGAATCCGGGGGAAAAATGATTTGATGGAAATTATAGAAAAAAAAGATCTAAAGAAAACCCTTAATTGGATTAATGAATTTTCTCAAAATGGTGGTGATTTTAAAAATCTTATTGAGGATATTCTTAGCGATTTACACCGGGAGCTTCTTATTAAAAACGGAGTTGAAGTAGATGATGGAAAAAAAATTTCTTTTACCTTAAGTGAAATATCATTATTAATTAAATTATTAATTGAAGCCTATCAAAGTTTAAGAAATACGCCTATTGATTCTTTACCTGTTGAAATTGCCCTTATCGAGTTCTACAATAGAATAAATGATGCGGATAAATAAATTATTTATGCCGATCTACGGATTGCGGATAAACAGAGATCAGCAATCTGCATCATCTGTATTAATTGGTTATCCGCATAATTAGTCTATGTTAAACCCCCTTGGAGCTTTAGGAGATTTGCAAAAATTACAACAACAGGCGCAAAAAATGCAAGCCGCCTTACAACGGGAAGAAGTCGTGGTGGAAAAAAATGGTGTTAAAATCATAATTCGCGGTGATCAAATAATTGAATCGATTGAGGTTGACGGAATTGTGGAAAATAGAATTGCCGAAGCGGTCAACGAGGCGGTCAAAAAAACTCAAGAATTGGCCGCTAAAAAATTAATAGAAATATCTAGCCAACAACAGGGTTAAGGGTTCGTCAGTAGATAAATTTATATGTTTAAATTATTTTCCGGTTCCGCTAATCCGAAATTATCAGTTGAAGTATCAAAACTACTTGATGTTCCTATTTCCAAATCAGAAGTGACCCGTTTTGATAACTCAGAAATCAGAGTCACTATTCAAGAAAAAACTAAAGATGAAGTTTGTGTGATAATTCAGTCGACTGCTAATCCAACCGATACTCATTTAATGGAACTATTCTTTTTTGCTGACGCTTTAAAACGAATGGAAGCAAAAAAAATTATTGCTTTTATTCCCTATTTTGGTTATGCCAGGCAAAATCGTGAACATCGAGTTGGTGAATCTGTTTCCGTTAATGTTGTCATCCGTTTTTTTGAAACTATCGGATTTAACCAAGTCTATACATTTGATCTTCACGATGATGGAACTGAGGGAATTTTTTCTATACCTTTTAAAAATATTTCCACTTTTTCAATTCTTGGTCGTAAAGTTGCTCATTATCTTAAAAATAATAAAAAGACAGAAGAAGTAGCCATTGTTTCACCTGATCAAGGGGGAGTGGAAAGAGCCCAAATTTTTGCCGAAAATTTTTTCCATACCAATAAAGTTGACATTGCCGTTATTGAAAAAAGAAGAAATCTAAATAAAATTCACCAATCAAAAGCTCTCAACTTATATGGAAAAGTAAGAAATAAAACCTGTATTTTAATTGACGATATTATCACCTCAGGCGGAACCTTAGTTCATGCGGCTGATTTTTGTCTAAAAAGAGGTGCTAAACGAGTACTTGCCTGTGTCGTTCATCATGATTTTTCTCCTAAAGCAGCTGAAATTCTTGAAAAAAGTCGCATCGAAAAAATATTCATGAGTAATACCATTGCCTTAAAATCTGAACAAAAATTTTCTAAACTCGAAGAGATTTCTATTGCCCCTTTAATTGAACAAGAATTAAAAAAATTGCTTTAAAATTTATTTCTTCCCTCAATAGCTTTTTTCAAAGTCATATAGTCAGCATATTCTAAATTAGCGCCCATCGGCAACCCATAAGCCAACCTGGTAATTTGGATTTTGGATTTTGGATTTTGGATTTTTCCTTTAATATACATTGCCGTTGCCTCTCCTTCCATATCCGGGTTTGTTGCCAATATTACCTCTTTTAACTCGTTAACCCGTGAACCCGTTAACCGATTAACTCTTTCTAACAATTGTTTGATTTTAATATCTTCTGGTCCCATCCGATTTAAAGGATCAATTTTTCCATGAAGTACATGATAAACTCCGTTATAAATCCTCCCCTGTTCAAAAGAAAGTAAATCTAAAACCGTTTCTACAACACAAATCACTGATTGATCTCTTTTTTGGTCATTACAAATTTCACATGTTTCATCTTCAGTGAAATTAAAACATCTTTTGCAAAACTTTGTTTTTAGCTTTAAGGTAGCTACATTTTCAGCAAACTCTTTTAAATCTTCATCGGGTAGATTAAGCAAAAAAAAAGCCAGTCGATTAGCCGTCTTTTCACCGATTCCGGGAAGACGTTCTAAGAATAGGGAAATGTTTTTAAGATTATTAGGAAGCGATGACATAAGTAATTAACCTAATTGATCTAATTATTCTAATTGACCTAAATAATACCCAATGACTAATTCCCAATTTAAGATTTGGAACTTGGTCATTTTTTAGAAATTAGGTTAATTAGAAATTAGAAATTTCAGAGTTGAATAACTTCCGCCACAATCAATGGTTTTTTTCCGGTCGCTTTTCTAAAAAATTCTTCTAGATTTTGTATTACTTCACGCTTTATATTTCCTAATTCTAAAACTTTTCCACCCTTTGGTTTAAAAATACCTTCAACTATTTTTACTGCTTCTAAATATAACCTATTCTCTTCTTTTTCAAAGACAAAACCGCGGGAAACAATCTTTGGTTGACCAAGCAATAATCCATTATTGTCAACATTTGCTAAAACAAAAACTACCCCATCGGTCGCCAGAGTTTTTCTATCTCGAAGAATAACGCTGTCAACATCTCCAATGCCATAAGCATCAACATAGATATTTTTTGTTTCAATCTTCTCACCCAAATAGGCTTTATTTTTATCAAACCAAACCGTTTCACCTTCATTTAAAGAAAAAACGTCTTTTTTATTATAATCCAACTGTTCGACTAAATTCTCATACTGGCGCTGATGCCTTATTGTGCCACCAATAGGAATAAAATATTTCGGATTGGTAAATCTCACTAAAAATTTAAGGTCTTCTTGATTACCATGACCGGATGAATGAAGTTGATCGGCAATATCTGAATAGACTACGTCCGCACCTTCTTCGACCAACTGTTCAATCGTTGCATAAACTCCATTTTCATTACCGGGGATCGGATCGGAAGAGAAAATTATTTTATCACCGGACTTAATCTTTATATTGAGATTTTGTCGATCGGCTAACTTTGATAAAGCAGATCCATACTGACCCTGTGACCCGGCTACAATCAAACAGATTTTTCCGGGAGGAAAGCGATTGACTTCTTCTTCTTTAATAAAAAGACTTTCCGGTATTGGTAAATAGCCAATGCTGGCGGCTAATTTAGTATTTTCCCGCATTGATCGGCCCAAAAAGCAGATTTTCCGGTTAAATTTAATTGCCGCATCGACACACTGGCGGATCCGGGAAATATTAGAAGAAAATGTCGTCATAATAAATTTACCCTTGGTCTTTCTCATCTCGTCTTCAAAGGTCTGGCCAACAATATTTTCAGACAGTGTTAATCCTTCTCGTTCTGCTCCAAGACAGTCGGATAATAAACATAAAATTCCTTCATGGCCGGCTTTAGTAATTTTATAAAAATCTGGGCCCGGTCCATAAGGTGGAGTTAAATCAAGTTTAAAATCAGATCCATGATAGACTGTTCCCAGCGGTGTCTTTATTAAAATATGAGTGGTGTCGGGAATAGAATGGGTCATTTTTAAATAAGAAACGCGAAAATCCCCAAAAGAGTATTCCTTATTAAAATCAACTCGATTGACCTGGATTTTTTTATGCCTGTCTTTAAATTTATTCTCAATAAAAATTGAAGTAAGTAAGCTTGCATAGACCGGCGGTCGACCTAAGTCTTCATAAAGAAGAGGTAAAGCTGAAGTATGATCTTCATGACCGTGAGTGATTAAAATCGCCCTAATATATTGTTTTTTATCAGTTAAATAACTGATGTCCGGAATAACAAAATCCACCCCTAGTTCTTTTTCCTGAGGAAAACCAATCCCACAGTCAACAATAACAATGTCTTTGAGTTTATCGTCATTATAGATCTCATAAACATACATGTTTTTAGTAACGCCGACGATGCCACCAAGGGGAATGAAGTGAAGTTTATAAGTAATCATATGGTTTTAATTTTTTTAATAGTTATAATATTTATAATCATTATAACATTTATGAAATTAACTGCCGGACTAATTAAAAACAAACTAGCTGAGATGATGGATCCCGAACTTAATGTTTCAATTATTGATTTAGGTCTCGTCTACAAAATAAAAATCATTAAAAACAAGATTAAAGTGGTGATGACATTGACAACTATCGGTTGCCCTTTATTTTCTTTAATCGAACAACAGGTTAAAGAAAAAATAAGAGAACTTGGAGTTAAAGAAGAAGATATTTCTCTAGAACTGACTTTTGATCCACCCTGGACAATGGAGAAGATGAGTAAGAAGGGGAAGGTGATGTTGGGTATTTGATAAGTTCGTAAAGTTCTTAAAGTTCGTAAAGTTTATAAAGTAAGAAATTTTGTATTTCTTTATGAACTTTATAAAC
>CAYWJV010000042.1:0-7942 GCA_964458735.1 uncultured Gammaproteobacteria bacterium
AGCAATTTTTTGTAATTCGCTTGACCTTAAGTTTTCCAGATTATCAACAAATTTTGATTCTCTGACCAAATAAAGTTTGTCGCCGCTGTCTGTTTCTATCACAATTGCCCAATCAGGATTGTAGTTTCCTAGAGGAGTTTCAACTACAAAACTCGACGGTAATTTTGTAAATAGTTTTACCTGACTGCTTTGTTCCAAGCTTTCGGCAAATCTTCTTTCGCCATCACTGTCAAATGTTACTCTATCGTAGATAGATTTTTGGCTGGGAATCGTTTTACTGGAATAACTGATAAAGTCTTCAAATAAATTAAGCTCCCAAACATCATTAGTAGGTAAATATTCCAAACCTTCATTAATAATCAATTCGTTTAAACCCGATTTAATTAGGTAAATTACGCTTCTAAGATAATCTTCAGGATTTTTAAACAATAGGGTTAAATTATTAACCGAAACTAAAACATCAAAAACAGTTTTTTTAGTCAAACCGGTTTCCTTGGAAATTCTTGCAATTAGATCAGGAATTTTAATCTCGGTTTTTAATTGGCCGCCAACGGCCGTATTTTGATAAATGATTTTTAGTTGGCCGGTTTTGTCAAAATTTATCTGCACTTTATCAATCCTGACGACTAAATTTTTAATATTCAGCTGGTTAATTGATTCAATGGCTTTTTTAACTAATACTTTGGTTTTAAGGAAGATGTTATATTTAGTTCTTTTTCTAATCTGCTCCCATAAAATTTTAAATTCTTGGTTTTGGCTGGCAAAATACTTGTTAAATTTCACCGTGACTTTTTCTCTGGCATTAACCGGTTGGGGCGTTTGGGAATATCCGGCTTCCAAATATTCTGTTTGCAATCTAGCGACAAATTCCTGGTAAGATTCATTGGCCACCACGGTTAAAGTGTTGACCTGTTTGTCAAAAATCCGGTCGCCGTTGGTATTCACAGCCAGTCTTAACCCCCGGCCGATCTGCTGGCGTTTTTCCCGTTCCTGACCCACTTCGCGCAAGGTGCAAATTTGGAAAACATTGGGATTATCCCAACCTTCCTTTAAAGCGCTGTGGGAAAAAATAAAAGCAGTTGGTTCGGAAAAAGACAGCAATTTTTCCTTGTCTTTCATAATTAAGTCGTAAACTTCTTTGTCAGCTTTTGTTTTCCCGCTAGTATTTTTATAAACTGCCTGGCCTTTATGCTTAGTACAGGCAAAATAACCATTGTGAACCTGACTAACATCACCTTTTTTAAAGCATGAGTAATGAGATTTTAAATTATTAAACTCTTCTTGAAAAATTTGCCGGATAATTCCCCGATCAGAATAATAATTTTCCACCCGGTCGATAAAGAATAAAGACAAAACTTTGATTCTAGCTCCCAAATTTTCCTGCTTTTTCATGTGGGCTTTAATGGTTTCTCTTATTTGCGCCCGAAAAATAGCTTCTTTGTTAACCCCTATTGGCTCTTCTAGGGTAAAAAAATTGCCGTTTGATAGTTCCACCTGATTAGTTCTGGCGTCTATTTCATTAACCATCAAATCGGCATATTTATTATTACCGGTTTTAGTGGCTAAACTGTCTCCGGCTTTAAAAGTAATTTCTTTGTTGGAATATTGGCCTTTGGCTGATTTTACTTCAACTAAAACTTTAGCTTGAGGTAACTGACCTCTTTTGGCAATAATCTCTTTGACTTTAAAAAGTAATTGATTAGGATCGTCTGCTTGGGTAGCAAAAACTTCAATTTTTTTCACTAAACCTTGTTGGTAGGCGTCAAGCGGAGTTAAGCGGTACATCAGGTTATGAAGCTGTTTATGAGTAGCGCTATAACGTAGTTTAAATAGCGGCTTTAAATCGGCAATGGCCGAACGGGATAGTTCTGACTCCATGTTTTGCGGCTCGTCCATAATTACTACTGACCGAGCTTGAGCCACTAAATCCAATGGGCTTTCACCATTAAATCGATCAGGTGTTTGGCGCATAATATTTTGATCTTTATTAAAAGACTGGATGGTCATAATCATGATTTGAATTCCTAACGACTGGGTAAATTCACGAACTCGGGAAAGTTTTTTGGAATCATAGGCAAAATAGCCATACTTGGCATTATATAGATTTTCAAAATGCTCTTTGGTTTGTTGGATGGTTTTTAATACGCCCTCGCGAATGGCCACGCTGGAAACCAAAACAATAAATTTTTTCAAGCCGTATTTCTGATTTAATTCCAACATGGTGCGTAAATAAATATAGGTTTTTCCGGTGCCGGTTTCCATTTCCACGGAAAAATCCAACGAGGTTAGGATATTTACCGGTTCAATTTGATTTTGCTTTTGAATGACCTGAACATTTTTTAAAATTCTGGCTTCGTTTATTTCCAGTTCATTAGCCACTATCGGTGAAGATTGCAACTTAAATTCTTCTTGATTGTTAATTGAATTTTTCCCGGTATCAAAAATCTCGACGATTGAGTTAATTGCCTCCAGTTGATAATCCAGATTTTTATCAAACTTAAATTTCATTTATGAATGTTGTGTAAATTTTTAATTATTTAAATGATTTATCATCAGCTTTAAAACTCTTGGGAAATCTCTAAAATCGCTAATAGTAATATTTATAAAGTTTTTAACCTTAACTCTTCTTTTTTTATTTTTTAAAGTAATTTTTATTGTTGGCGACGACTTTTGAAACTTATCTTTTTTCGCCAGATTTAGTACAAGTAAATGCCGTTGGTTATATAAACTTTTGAGACCTTCAGTAATTTGGTCAAACTCGTTAAACTCTTTAACAAAAATTGCGTATTTTGTATTGTCATTTTTACCAATTATTCGATTTTCAAATTTTTGAAACTTTTCTATAAAAGTAGGTAATGAACTAAAAACATTAGGAATATTATTTTCTGGCGAGTCTATTTTTTCTGGGGCAAAAAAGATAGGATTATCAGTATTGATCTTTGTTATAGTATTGATAAATATTTCGAAGTATGCTTTAAGCACATTTTCTATATTTTGTTTAATATTTTTTAATGCTTCTTGTACATCTTCAATTTTTACTTCAATACGAATATCAGGATCATCAATAGTAGATTTAATATCTTGATACTGAGTGTAGATTGAATATAAATTTATGCCTGATAAATTGCTTCCATCTCTTCCTTCCGCAACATACTTATAATTATCAAATTCCCCTTTTTCGTAAATCGCTGGCAAATCATCTAGATCGTTAGCTATACGGATTAACTCATCAAAAGACTTTAAAAATTCTTTTTCCTCATCAAATAGATCATCTGCTCGGGGAAGAGAAAATTTATTGGTCCATATGTAAATTTGATTATTTTCTTGATCTTTTGAGCTCTCTTTTATTATTTTACCTCTTAATAAGATTTTAATTAAAAGTGATATGTTTTCGTTATTTTCACTTGGCTCTACTAAAAAATTATTTGGAAATTTTTTATCTAAAAATTCATAAAAATCTTTTTGCAGTTTTGAGTTTTCAAACCAGTACCTTTTTAATGATTTTAAGTTTTTTTCTATTGATTTTTCAACATATAAATAAAGTTTTGAAATTAATGAAAATTTTCTATCGTAATTATTGATTGCATCAATGTCTAAAAGTGGTTCATCATTATCATTAAAAGATATAAAGTCACTTATAAGTCTTTTTAGACTAAAGTAGTCGTTATGAGATTTAAATAAAAGATAGTTTTTTAAATCCTCAATGTCTTTATCTTTTGAATGATTATTTTTTATAAAAATTTCATCTAAATATTTTTTTAATTCATTTGACTTTGGTAAGGGTAAATATAGGACGTGTGTAAATAAAGTTGGGAAAATTCCATTTTCTTTATCTTCTCTATCCTCGTTAATAAGATTAAATGCTTCCTGACCGGCAATGAAAAGAAAATGACTAAAAGATTGAGTGAATAAATTTTTAAACTCTTTGATTACTTTAAATGCTGTAGCTTGTTCTATTTTATCTAATTCATCTATAATAAATACCAACTTTTTGTCTTTATGGTTTTTTAACCAATCTTCAAATTTAATCTCTAGGTATTCAATCGAATTATCAATAATATTCTCGCTTTTTTTATTCCACACTTCTGTCCAAGATTTTTTCCATGAATAATTCAAAAAAATTGTAGCAATACCTAAAGTTCCCAAGAGATACCTGAGAAACACATTATTAAGCGATATTCCTATTACACTTAATAAAACACCTATAAATGGAATTAAATTTTCTTTATTTTGATCAATTTGAGGAGAAAAAGATAAATTATTTTCTTTTTTTTGATTTTTCTCTAAAGATGAAAGCTCTTTATAAGAGCTAATGCTTTTTTCATAAATATCTAGAAGTTTCTTATCTTTAAAAAAAGCTGGGTTAAAATGGGTTGCCCTAATAAGAGAGGCTAATAATTTTTTCTTATAATTTTTATCATCATCATCTTTTAAGTCAGCATTTAATAAAGCATGGCCGGCATTCACAAAAACTGGCTCAATTTTTTTATTTGTTTCTTTTACTTCAGTTAGGACTTTATGAACAAAGGACGTCTTTCCTATTCCTCTTAAGCTTGAAATTAAAATAGCACTAGAGTCATTATTTAAAATAAAGCTTTTTAATGCCTTTATTTCTTGGTCTCTTCCAACAAAATAACCTGGTGTTTTTTTATTACCGTAAATAAATTGCTCTGACCAGTTTTTATTTAAATATACTTTCGTAATTTAATTAAATTACCTTGATATTCAAATTTCTAATGATGTTTACTTTAGTAGTATCATCTAGAGCGGAGTCAAAACAGACAAAATTATCTTCAGGCTTTAAATTTAATTTTTCGATTTGGTTTTTGGTTAAAGATTTGGCAAAACTGACAACTAGTTTTTTATCTTCACCAGTTACTACCCAAATAGTTAAACCACTAATTTTTTCAGATTTTACTTGAGAGTTTAAACTAAACCCCTCTTTTAATAATATTTCGTAAATTACGGATCGCTCGTCGTAACCATCAATTAATGGTTTATCCAAAACCAACTTCATTTGCTGTTTTAATTTTTTCTCATCGGCTTTATCGTCCAAAATTTGCCACTGGCGGTAATTAGATTTTTGAAGGGAAAAAGACTTAAAGCCAATATCGCCTTTATTGATTGTCTTGCCCGCCCGGCGGATTCTTTCCCTGGCAATTTCAGCAATAGTATTAAAGCCGGCTTTTCTGGCCTCTGATTTTTCATCGGTGGCTTCCGGTAACTGGACCAAAATCCATTTCCGGTTGCCGCTGTCCTGGGCGTTTAAATCCATGACCGCATGTGCCGTTGTCCCGCTCCCAGCAAAAAAATCTAAAATTTCATCCTCTATAGACGAAGAAAGTTCAATAAATTTTTGGATTAATTTTGGCGGTTTTGGATTATCAAAATAATGTTCACCAAGAAGCTCATCTAAATCCTTCTGAGCTGAACGTGTTGTGCCAACATCGTCAATAATGTTTGGTGGAATAACTTCCTCCATGGTTGGAAAAATTTTTAATCTGGGAACATTCCCATAGTCCGGTGGCAAACCAAAATAAATACAGTCATCCTGAAGATATTCATCCATTTCGTCTTTAGAGCACTGCCATTGTCTCTCCCATTCCACTCCTGACGGCGATTTTATCTTGAAATAGTTAGGGTGTTTTTTGTTTGATCTCTCTTCAGAAAAAGAAATACTTCCAGAAAACCAACCTCCTCTTTTGTCATTATCAGGATTATCAAGCTGATACTCTTTTAGTTTTTCAATTGTCCATGTTTCAAGGATGTCTTTATTTTTTGCGTAACATAAAACGTATTGTTGTAACGTTCTTGAGTTTTTGCCTTATTTGCCTTTTCCATGAAGCCACATAAAATCTTGAACGAAATTTTCTTGGCCGAAGATTTCATCCATAATATGACGGAGATTGTGAACTTCGTTGTCATCAATTGAGATAAAAATCACGCCATCTTCACGAAGCAGGCTTTTGGCAAAAAACAACCGGGGATACATCATTGTCAACCAGTCGCTGTGATAGCGGCCGCCGGACTCAAAGTTGGTGGTTAATCTAATGCCGTTTTTTGACTGACCGGTGCGTTCGTAATAATCAGCAACATTTTCCTTAAAATTATCTTTGTAAATAAAATCTTTGCCCGTATTGTAGGGCGGGTCGATATAAATCATCTTGATCTTCTCGCGGTAGTGTTTTTGCAACAGTTTTAGAACTTCGAGGTTGTCCCCTTCGATAAACAGATTTTGAGTTTTATCCCAATTGACACTGTCTTTTGGCTGAGGAGTTAATGTTCCAATTGACGGAGTACGGATCGCCTGGAAAGCTTTGCTCTTACCGGCCCAATTGAGGCCGTATTTTTCCTCACCACCAACAAGTCCTTCCTTATCAAAAAAGTTTTTGAGAGCGTCAAAATCTATCTGATTATCTTTAATAAATTCAGGAAAGACTCGGCGAAGCTTGATTAAATTATCCTCGGCGATGTCCACTGATGTGTTACTGACTTTTTTCATTATCTTTATTTTACCACCAAAAACGTGATTTATATGATAGTATTTATTCTAGGAGGTATGTTATATGTTTTCAATAATTTTAGGCTGGAGCGGAAAGTTAAAGTTTAAAGAGAAGTTTGAGAAGTTGACAAACAGTAAGGCATTGTGATAAATTAATGATCAGAGCGTGTCCCAGGTCTGGGTGCCCGCTCTATTTTTTTAATAAATTTTCCTCAAAATCTGTTTGTCAAGAGTTTCCTTCAAATGATGATTTTTATGGCTATGGCAATCTCTTATTGCCCCACAAATAAGATCACTTATTTGCATTAGAAAAACATATTCAGAGTTGGCATGAGTAATAAACTTTACCCGCTTTATGGATTTTGAGTTTAATCGCTAGAAAAGACATTTATCAAAATTGTCGAATTTTCCGTCTAATAATCTTCTTTCAGCCCGATCAATGACCACTTCCGCATCGGTAAACTTTTTTTCTTTAGCGGCATAGTAAACAGTTTTCACCAAATTGTATTCATCAAAAATATTGTGCAACCTTTTATTGCCATTAACTGCAAAAACACCTTTGTAAGTTTCCTTGTTGATACATCGATAATAAGCCTTAAGATTAAATTTATTTAAAATTGTCAATAATTCTTTATACATCGTTAAAGGAATAATGGTGCTTTTAATTTCTTTTTTAAACTTGTATTTATGCTTGATCCTAATTATTTGTTCTTCTATCAAGAATAATTCCTCTGAGGTTATCGGCAAGGCGGTAACGATGTAAAAAAGACTCGAACCTGTGGAGGTTTTCTTACCGTTAATTACTTTATATGGTTTACCCGGATCACCTGATTCATCTACAAAAATAAATTGCATTAATTAATTCTATCACCAAAGTTAAAGGAGAAGTTTGAGAAAGCGGTTAAGTAATTAGATTTTAGCGGTAGAATTTTCAGGATTTTTCAACATCGATTTTAAGCTTATTGATAATCTTTTTAAGATCAAGAATTCTAATTAAGCCGTGTTTGTTAAACTCCTGATCAATTTTGGATTCCAGGTAGTCAAGAATCATCATGCGAGTTTCATCATTGTGTTTTTTATTTTTGTAGTATTGGAAGTAAATATATTGAGACAAATGAAAGGTTAGTTCTTCCCACATACTGTCATCCCGAAATTCTTCCATTAAAGCCCAGACTTCGTTGGAAATTTTATCGGACCAATCCGGTTTTTTAGGTTTAAAATCGGGAACGGGAAGATTAAATCCAGGAGCATGCTTCCACCACCAGTCAAGTAAGCTGTCATCTGTTTTGATTTTGTCAAAATCCCGAATCAGCAAGTAAAAATCTATGGCCCGGCAGATATCCAGATATTGTTTTTTGGTTAGTGTGATCGTCTGCTGTTTTTTGGCCATTGATTAACCCACTTCCCCAATTTCATTTTTTATAAATCCGGCGCGGCTTG
>CAYWJV010000043.1:0-7816 GCA_964458735.1 uncultured Gammaproteobacteria bacterium
TGGTTCACTTTCATACTTGCCAGTATGGAAGTGGAAGGTGAATCAGTAAATTCAAGTCGCTTTTTTTATTTGATTTCTGAGCGATTTTAGGGTAAAATTAAGGCAAAGTTATAAAGGAAAATCTATGCCAATTTTTGATGTTAGAAAATTTATTGATTCTGTGGATTGGCAATTCGCAAAAACAATGCCGGAAATCCCGCATGAATACATTGTAACCGACGATTATCCGGAAAAAGCTGAGGAAATTAACAATCTCATTGAACAAATTAATAAAAAGGGATATACTAAAGCGTTCTACGGCAAAGAATACAAATATTTAGAAATTGATGGTTACAAATATTGGGTTATCGAAAACATTATTAATAGAGAAAAACTATGATTGGTAAAATTAAAAAAGTACAACTTAGGGAAATCTGGGAACATGAAGCTCGCAACTTTACAACCTGGATGTCCGAAAATATTGATTCTTTGAATGAATTTCTTGAATTAAATTTAACTGTTACCGAGAAAGAAAAATCGGTTGGCCCTTTCAGTTCCGACATAGTAGCGGCAGACAACCAGGGGAATGTTGTGATCATAGAAAATCAACTTGAGAAGACTAATCATGATCATTTAGGTAAATTAGTAACTTATTTATCAAATATTGATAACGCCAAAATGGCAATTTGGATTTCCAGTGATCCAGTCGAGGAGCATCGTAGGGCGGTAGAGTGGCTAAATGAATTTACTCCGAAAGATGTCTCTTTCTATTTAGTAAAAGTTGAAGCTGTCCAAATTGGTGATTCAATACCAGCTCCATTGTTTTCGATTATTGCGCAGCCGACAGAATTTGTAAAACAAATTGGTAAAGAAAATGCGGAAAATGCAGAACGTAATTCCCTTCGCAGAGAGTTTTGGACTCAACTGCTAGAACTTGCGAACAGCAAAACAAAAGTTTTGTCTAATATCTCCCCTGGCAAATATAACTGGATTAGTACAGGAGCGGGCAAAACCGGAATTACTTACGGTCTTTCAATAAATTTAAAAACTTCATCGGTTTACGTTTACATTGATAAGGGAAAAGAATATCAGAAATTAAATAAGGAGCGATTTGATTACCTGTTCAATAACAAAATCAAGATTGATAAGATGTTTGGAGACCATCCTGAGTGGCACAGACTTGACTCTAAAAGAGCTTCCATAATTGATTTAAAATTTGATAAGGGTTTAACCGATAAAGAAAACTGGCCTACTTTGCAGGAAAAAATGATTGATTCTTTTATCCGTATGAAAGACGCATTTGATAATTATGTTAAGGAATTAAAATAATGTCCGAAGCATTTTCACAAATAATAATTGATCAAAAATGACAAGACAAGAATTAAAAAACATTTTAGAAAATATTGATTCGGAAGATGACATTGTTGACTTAGTTTGTTCGAGATGGGGTTTTGAGTTCCAAGACACAGAGATACCAACTGACGAAATTATTGAAGAAAAAACTGTTGTCCAATCGATGAAAATTATTGCAAAAGCGCCTGACAATTCTTACAATGTATTGCTTATTAAAATTTCTCATCAAATTCAATCAAAAAACCAGAAAATCACAGCTTCAAAAATTATCAGAAACGCCTATAAGAAACTTCCGGAAAGTATTAAAAACTCTCTTATTATTATAAGTTCTGATGATTTCAAATCATTGCTTTTTTCTCAGGTTAGAAGTTTCGATAAATCACTTAGAATTAGGAAATTTATTATTAACTTACCCAAAACTTATTGGACGCCATTAGAGCAACTTAGCAAATTGGATTTGAATGCCTCAAAAGAATCACCTTTCGACTTATTAGAGAATTGTTTTGATGTTGATGCTGTTTCTGAAGAATTTTTCAATATTTACCAAACAATATTTAATAAATTTAAAACAGAACTGGAAGCACAAATCAAAGACGAATCACTCGCTCATGATTTCGTTCAGCAACTTTTTGGCAGAATTCTATTTATTTATTTTTTGCAGAAAAAAAGCTGGCTAAATAATGACCAGTCGTTTTTCAAACATTTTTGGGAAAATTATTTAGAAAACAAAAATACAAATAGTGATTTCTATAACGATTACTTGAAAATCCTTTTTTTCAATGCACTGAAACAAGGGAAAGGCGTGTTTATATCGCCAAATGAAGCTCCTAATATGCCAAAAGAACTTCGGGAATCTTTACAGATGTTTCCTTATTTAAATGGAGGACTTTTTGACGATAACAATAAACTTGATAATCTCGAAGTTAAAATTACTGATGACTTGTTTAAAGAATTGATTGAAGAATTACTGGAAAACTTTAACTTTACAATAGACGAGGAGTCGCCTCTTGATGTTGAACTTGCTATTGACCCTTCAATGCTTGGTCTTGTTTATGAATCTGTTATCAACAGCAAGGAACGTGGCAAAGATGGAATATTTTATACAGATAAGGTTGAACTGGATATGATGTGCCGGCTTTCCCTAACTAGATATTTAATTAAAAACACAGACATAAATAAAACAAAATTATATCAGTGGATATTTCACGAAGAAGACGAAGAAGATGAAGAAATAAAAGTTGAATTTAGTTCCGAAGAAATTGAAAATTTAAACCGAATTGTAAGGGATATCAAAATTGTCGACCCTGCTTGTGGCTCCGGCGGTTACCTTGTAACTTTTTTGAATATTCTTTTCGAACTAATAACAGATCTCACAAAAAGAAAAGGGAATAATCCAGAATCGTATCGTCTTAAGAAGCAAATCATTGAGAATTCACTTTATGGTGTTGATGTAAAATATTGGGCCATCGAGATAGCTCGGCTCAGGTTGTGGCTTAATTTGGTAATTGACGCTGATGATGACCTGGCGCAAGAAATTTCCCAAGAACCACTCTTGCCTTCGCTGGATTTTAAAATCAGAGAAGGCGACTCGTTAGTTCAAAAAATTGGCGATGAATACATTGTTCCAGAAGAAAAGCAAAAATTTATAAAACAACCGGAAATAAAAAGGAAAATTACAGAACTAATCAACAGGAAGCAAGCTTTTTACTTCGGCAGAGAATATCAAAATAAAAAACAAACCAGAATGGATATCGAACTACACGAAACACAAATATTTCGGTTACTTCTCGAAACTCAGAAAAAATTATTAGCAGATGAATATAAAAAAACTGCTGTTCAGACAAATATGTTTGGCGAATCTCGCATCATTCAGCAAAATTTTGAAGATAAAATCAAAGAAGAAAATAAAAAGAAGATAGAGGATATTGATAAAGTTCTTTCCAATCTAAAAAAATTTGCCACCGAAAAGGCATTTTGGCCAATATCTTTTGCTGAGGTTTTTGATCGAGAAGAAAAAGGCGGATTTGATGTTGTAATAGCAAATCCCCCGTATGTCAGGCAGGAATCAATTACGCCGCCAAATTTGCCAAATCCAACATTGGAACAAAAAAACAAATACAAAGCGGAATTAAATCATGTCGCCGAGCTTTGGTTTCCGGATTGGTTTAATAAAAAAAAGTTATCCGGTCGTTCCGACCTTTATGTATTTTTTTATTTACTCGGTTTGAAACTTCTAAACGAAAGGGGAGTTTTCTGTTATATCTCTGAAAATTCTTGGCTTGATGTCGGCTACGGCGCCAATCTGCAAGAATTTTTACTTCACAATGTTCCAATGCAAATGATTATTGATAACCAAGTGAAACGATCGTTCAAGTCGGCAAGTGTAAATACAATTGTTGTAATATTTGATGCGCCTGTTAAAAAAGCTATGCCACTAAATAATTTAGTCAAATTTATTAATTTTAAAAAAGAATTTGAGTCAATAAACAATTCTAATAATTTTTTAGAAATAGAAAGTAAAGATTATCCTTCTCCAAACCGGCCGGAACAAAGTAACAAGTTCAGGATTTTTAATTTAACCCAAGAAAAATTATTTGATAATGGCTTAGAAAAACAAAAAGACGAGATGGGATTAAAAGTGACAGGATCATATATTGGCGATAAATGGGGTGGAAAATATTTACGCGCACCTGATATTTATTGGACGATTTTAGAAAAAGGAAAAGACAAATTAGTTCGCCTTGGCGATATTGCCGATGTCCGTTTCGGTATTAAAACCGGCGCCAACGAATTTTTCTATTTAGAAGATGTGACGGATAAAGTGGGGGAAGGATGAGCCAAACCTTTGATTTTCAGAAAAGATTCGGTAAAAAAATCGACACGGGTGATTCGCGTAAGGATTTTGTGAATAAGATAAATATTTTTTTGCTTAAACCAACGGATGATTTTATTGGGAGAACATACTCAAATACACCAACAGACGGTAGAAAATTATTTAGATATTTATGCCTAGAACTTGTTTTAAATCCTGATGATGTTTTAAAAGAATATAATCGCGACCCTTACGCACATGATATTTACATTCCAAAACTCCGTTATTTTACGAATGATGATTTTGAAACCACCTTATTGCTAGTTGAAATAATTTATTGCTTCTTTATTAATTCAGACATTTATGACAAGAATGACAGATTAGAATTTATCCAAGATTCTGTGGCAGCAGCGTTGAAGCAGGATAACGACCTTGGGGTTGCGTTTAGGAACGGGAAGTTTTATCCTTCTGGTGCTGGGGAACTGAGTGACGCATTGATAGACAAGCCGTACCATTGGCTAAATAATTACCCAAAAGCAAAAGCTTTGTATGATAATTCACTAAATTGTTATTCAGAATCTTTAAAAAAAGAGATAAAACGAAAAGATACTATTTCAAATGCATTTCAAGCAGTCGAAGAGCTTACAAAAGAAGTGCTGGGAAATATAACCTTAAGTTTTGATAGAAATCTCGACAAGCTCGTTGAAAAATTGGATTTGAATAAGAAATGGTCACAGGTATTCCATCAGTATAAAGAATTAAGCAAAGAATATGGTCGGCATCCTGGAAAAGCTGATGATTTTATACCGAATAAATACGACACTGAAGCTTTTTTATTTCTATCGGGGATAATAATTCGTTTAATTGTTTCTAAATTAGAAGAAGAAAAATGAAATTTTCAGCAATTAAAGACAAAATTCAAAATTTAGGGAATATAAAATCGCTTTCGGAAATTAAGAAAGTCGGCCTTCGCATTTGCCGCAATACTAAAACCGGTGATTATTGGTTGATTGAGGAGGAATTTTTAAAGCCAGTTTTTAGATCACCTAGGGAATCTAAAAATATTACAGTTGAATTGGACAAACTTAAATTAAAAGTATTAATATGCCCATTTTCGAAAACAGATTTAAATAACAAGAAAGTTTTGCAGTACATTCAATGGGGAGAAAAACAAAAATACCAAAATAAACCAACTTGTAAAAATCGAAAGGGATGGTGGCTTTTGACAAGGGAAAGCGCTAGGCTTTTTGTCCAGATGTCGTTTAATGATGTTTTTAAATTTTATTTTAGCGAAAGAGATACATTAGCTGATGCGAGGTTATATACAATAAATATAAAAAGTAGATTTAAAACTGTTATTAAAGAAAGTGATTTAGCAAATTCATTAAATTCTACACTAACATTTTTATCTCTTGAATTAAGCGGTCGAGAAAATTTAGGAGAGGGTGCACTAGATTTCAAGGTATATGAAGCCGAAGACACTTATTTATTAGATCCTAGATTGTTAAATCAATTAGTTGAGATAGTGCCATGTGAAAAAGTACCTTATTACAATTATTTTGTAGAAAATTGTAAAAGAGAAATTAAATCAATTTTTCAAGAAAGTGGGATAAATCCAAAAATGCCAATAACCGTACAAGAACCCTCTCCATTGCCAGATCGAAAAATCCTCGATGATTATATATTTAGTATTTTAAAATTAACCGACCAAGAACGCAAAGAAGTCTATTGGGCTGTGTGTGAATTGGTGAAAAATCGTTTAGAAAAGGCGCGAAATGTATAATTTTTTAGTAAATAAATATGAAAGAAGTTTTTATAATAATCTTTTAAGAATGAGCTTTAAACAAAAAGTCATCGAATTTCCCGATAAGAGTTCCAAATACGACCAATCAATTCCCCAACCAGATTTTTTACTAGAAAAATATAATCTTGTGTTTGAAGTAAAGCATTTGGAAATAAAAAAAGAAGATCTCGAAGAAGAAAAAAGAATTCAAGAAGAAGTCAAAAAGAACAAATCGGCGAGTTATTGGAAACCAGAAAGAAATACATCATTTATCGAATCAGTAAAAGATACTGAAAAGAAATTTAAAAACCACCCGGGAAAATCTAGTATGCTAGTTTATGATATATCGGATTATTCGATTCGGGAGCCAGATATTGAGAAGATGCTTGAGGGTATTATGGAATTAAAGCTAAATACTGCAAGCGGAAGTCCAAAAATCATTAGTCGAAATTATAAAAAACGATCATTTAGGCTAGACAAGCATCGCGAGATCGGATCAGTTCTATTTATCAGGAAAGTTAAAAATTTATTGTTCCATAATATCATGGCAAAAAATAATCGGCTTTTACCACTTTGGATGTGGCAAAATAAAATCGGATTATTTTATTGCGATCAATTTGTCTTTGTAAATATTCCAAATGGGAATATGCTTGTACAAAAACTATGGCCATGAAAGGAAAATATGAGAAAAATTATTGATAACAACGAAAAAAAGTTATTAGATGAAATTAAATCTTCTTTGACAAAAACCGAATTGGCAAAATTTGCGGTTGGGTATTTTTTCATTTCCGGGTTTAAGGAAATCTATCAGGATATTGAGAATATCACTGAATTAAAATTGTTAATTGGAAATGCCACAGATCGGCAAACTTGTGAACAATTAGCGGAAGCAAATCTGGCACCGAATTTGCCGGAATATGAAATGCGACAAGCAAAATTTAGAAATGATGAAAAGAAGCGAAAAATAGTTTTAAATACAGAAGACGATTTATCAAATCGAATTTCGCAATTGCATCAAACAGACGAAAATATCAAATTTATTGAATCGTTAAAAAAACTAATTCAAAGCGGAAAATTAAAAATTTATATTTATACAAAAGGTCGCTTACATGCCAAATGCTATTTGATGTTTTTTAAAAAAGATCAAGATAAAAAAGGCGAAGTTATCGTTGGTTCCAGTAATTTATCACTCGGCGGTCTAAAAAATAATTCTGAATTAAATGTCAGTTTGCCGGAAGAGTATATCAGAGAAATCAATGACTGGTTTGATAATCTATGGGAAGATTCCGACCCTTTTGATAAAAATTTAATTCAATTAATCGAAAACTCATGGGTCGAATATCACCCGACCCCTTATGAATTATATTTGAAGGTAATCTATGAAATTGTAAAAGACAAACTTTTCGAGACCGAAGAATTCGAGGAAGATAACACTATGCCGGAGCTTTATAATTATCAAAAAGACGCGGTGATTCAAGCAAAAAGCATAATTGAAAAATATAATGGAGTTTTTATCTCGGATGTTGTTGGTTTAGGTAAGACATATGTTGGTTCTCGTTTACTCTATGATTTGACTTTAAAATATAATGATCGAGCTCTTGTAATTTGCTCACCGGGTTTGGCTGAATATTGGCGAGAAATACTTGATGATTTTGGAGTTCGGGCAGATGTTCAGAGCAATAGCTATGATAATTTACAAAAAATTGTTGAGAGTAAACGGTTAATGAAAAGAAAATTTGTATTAGTTGATGAGGCACATAAATTTAAAAACAGTGATAGTAAAAGCTACCGGCTGATGTCTGAAATTTGTTTCGATAAAAAAGTAGTTCTGGTGACCGCAACACCTCAAAACCTAAGCCCAGAAGACATTATGAACCAAATGAAATTAT
>CAYWJV010000044.1:0-7791 GCA_964458735.1 uncultured Gammaproteobacteria bacterium
TCAACAACTGGGCGAATGGCTGGCAGTTAACAAAGTCGGTTGAATCGGCCGCTGATTCAACTAATTCAACTGGTTCAACTGTTTACATAATCTTCTGGCCGCAGTACCTGGAGTTTCTGGGGTTTGGGTTGATGATAATCGCCTTCTTAGCAATAATTAAACAGCCTAAGTAATCTTTTGAAGCAATTTTTTTATATTTTCTCTGAATGTTGGTAAGTCGTCTTTTATCGTAACCCAAACAATTTTTAGATCGACTCCGAAATATTCGTGAATAATAAAATTTCTCATTCCAATTACTTTTACCCATTCAATATCTGCTTGAGAATTTATGAACTCTTCATCTAAGTTATTTGCTGCCTCTCCAATCACTTGAAAACTTCGTAAAACTGCGTCATGAGTTTTTTTATCAGTAATAAAATCCTCTAGTGAGGATGTATCTTTTATATAATCTTCAATATCTTTAATTGCTTCCAGAATGTGATTAAGAAATAATAAATTATTCTTTTTCATATATGATAAATAACCTTCTCATCTCTTAAAATACGATTTTTTAACATCGGATTAACGCTTCCATAAGTTACAAGATCTACTGATTTTTTTAAACTGTTTTGAAGATCTATTTGCATTCCAGCCATGTCAAAAAGTGTTGTTCCCTTGGCTGGCTCTATTAGAAGATCTATGTCACTTTTTTTATTTTCTTCCCCACGCGCCACTGATCCAAACAAAGAGGCACGGCTGACACCGTATTTTTTTAAAACTGGAATAATTTTGGCTGTGTATTTATCCATCAAGACATTATAGCACGAATAATAAAATAGCTGTCAACTTAGGCTGGATCGCTTTTAAAAACGGAAAATTATTGGAGCATGTCTTAGTCAACAACTGGGCGAATGGCTGGCGCCTTCGTCCAGAACAAACCGGGACTTCGGCGACCCAAAGGGCAAATATTACTATCATCTTCTGGCCGCAGTATTTGGAGTTTTTAGGGTTTGGGTTATTAATCGTTGCTTTTTTATTTATTATTAAAATGCGGTTATAAATCTTTTATTAAACTCCCTACCTTTATTTTTAGAATTTTGGCAATTTTATGAAGGAATCTGATTGATGGATTAGCTTTTCCCTCTTCAACCTCAGCCAGATAACTGCGGTCAACATCAGAGAGAGTCGCCATTTGTTGTTGAGACAGTTTTAGTTTTTTTCGATGAGTGATAATGCTTTCCCCTAGCCTTTTATAATAGAAGTTACCTCGCGTCATTGAGTAATCATATTGGAATCAAAACCCAAAAGCAGTTGGTTATAACCTACAAAGTCTGTGTTTTAGGCAGTTACGACAAAATAAATTTATCGATATACCATGTGGGTTATAATCCTTTTAGTAAATTACAAATCTGCATTTTAAAGACACGGCAGATTTTATTAAGAATTTTAACCGAAGGATTGGTTCTTCCTTTTTCAATCTTGGACAGATAACTTCGATCAATATCACAAAGAAGAGACAGTTGTTCTTGAGTGAGCTTCTTTTTTTCCCTAATCCGAAGAATTATTTTTCCTAACCGCCGATAGAAAAAATTTCCACTCATATTGAGAAATAAGATATAAAAACAAAATTTTTGTGTCAATCGCTTATAACCTACAAAGCGGGTGTTTTGGATTGTCAAAAAAGGATAATTTTGACAATAGAGGTGTAGTGTATAATATATTCTTATGAAACTATCAATCGGCATCGTCGGGCTACCTAACGTCGGAAAATCAACCCTTTTTAACGCCCTATTAAAAAAGCAGATTGCCAATGTAGCCAACTATCCTTTCTGCACGATAGAACCAAATGTGGGAATAATCGAGGTTCCGGATGAACGACTTCCTGTCCTCGCTAAAATTGTTAATACAACAAAGATTGTTCCGGCCGTCGTCGAATTCTATGATATTGCCGGCTTAGTGCGCGGTGCGTCCCATGGCGAAGGGTTGGGAAACAAATTTTTGTCCCACATCCGTGAAGTGGAAGCGATTATCCACGTTGTCCGACTATTTGAAGATTCAAATGTTGTTCACGTTTCCGATAAAATCAATCCCGTTGATGATATAAAAACGATTGAAACAGAATTGATTCTCGCTGATTTGGAAACCCTGCAAAAAGTCAAAAATCAAAAGGCAAAAGTCAAAATTGAAAGTGAAAAGTTAAAAGTTGAAATGGCAGAAAAATTAATAGAAGTATTAAATAAAGGAAACCCTGCACGAAATGTTAATTTAACCGATGAACAAAAAATTGCCATTAAACCTTTGAATTTACTGACGATAAAACCAGTCGTCTATGTTTTCAACGTTTCAGAAACCCAACTGCAAAAAAAAGAAGAATCGGAGAAAAAAATAGACGAAATTTTAAATTCCGTAGGGAACAAACATTTTTGTTCCCTACATTTATGTGCCAAAATGGAATCCGAAATCGTCATCTTTAATGAAGAGGAACAAAAAGAATATCTCAAACAATTTGCGCTTGTTGAATCGGGCTTAAATTGCTTAGTAAAAAAATCTTATGAAATTTTAGGATTGATTTCATTTCTGACTGCCGGAACTTTGGAAGCCCGGGCTTGGACGATCAAAAAAAGTACACTGGCTCCTCAAGCGGCCGGAGTTATTCACACGGATTTTGAAAAAAAATTCATCAAAGCTGATGTTATCCCCTACCAACAGTTTGTTGACTCCGGCGGCTGGGTACCGGCCCGCGAACAGGGACTGGTGCAAACGGTGGGACGTGACTACGAAATGAATGGTGGAGAGGTGGTGGAGTTTAAGATAGGCGCCTAGTTTTCCATTTTATATAAATCACCCAAAACCTGATACTTGAAAACAGAGCAAACACAAATCCCGGAAAGCCGTCCACAAAACCCTTGTGGCGAAAGTACATCAGGAAGAATGTTGAAAATGGTTTAGAGATGAAATAATTAAAGAATTTTGGATTTTGGATTTTGGATTTTGGATTTTCAACATCAAGAGTTGTATACCGGTCCCAACGCATGAGGTATCGGGAAAAATCCGGATCGGCATAATGAAGAATTGGATTTTTGAGATAACCAACGCTCCCTTTTATTTCAACGTTCTCATGAACATCTTTGCATGGAAACTTGGCATATCCATTACGATATAGACGAATTGTATAGTCCGGATATTGCCCACCTTTTTCTAAAAATCTCGTCAAAAACCAGTTCTTCCTTGGGATCCAAAATGCCACGATTTCTTTTTGTTGATGAATGATTTTTTTTATTTCTGTTTTTAATTCGTCGGTTAGTTCCTCATCCGCATCCAGCTGCAAAATCCACTCTCCCGTTGCCGTTTCAATTGCCTTTTGCTTGTTTTTGTGAAACATGGTCGGATTCTCTGAATCAATTATTTTGACTTTTTTTCCATAAGATTTTGCGATTTCGATTGTTTTGTCAGTTGACCCGCCATCAACAATAATTACTTCATCAACGATATCCAGTGCTGAGTCCAGTGGATAATGAATATTTTTTTCTTCATTAAAAGTGGCGATACAAAGTGAAAGTTTCATAGCTTTATTATATAATATTTTCATGTTAAAAATCGTCACTGTCCCAGCAAATGCTCTAAGTCAACCAACAAAACCAGTTATTAAAATTGATGATAAAATAAAAAAAATAGTTTTTGATATGGAAAAGATTTTGATTGCTCAAGACGACCCGCCTGGCGTTGGCTTGGCCGCCAATCAAGTCGGTTTGGATCTATCAATCTTTATTATCAAAACAACTTTAAAATCAAAAATTAAAGTATTTGTAAATCCGAAGATCCTAAAAAGGACGGACCTTTTTAAGGACAGTCCTAAGAAAAAGGTCCGTCCTTATAAAAAACGCGTCAAGCTCGAAGGCTGTCTGTCAATTCCCCGGATTTGGGGCCCGGTCAAACGGGCCAACAGGGTTTTCTTGGAGTATCAAAATACAACTGACGCAGTTGTACGGAAGTGGTTCCAAGGCTTTGAAGCCGTGATTATTCAACACGAAGTTGATCATCTTAATGGTATTGTTTTTACTCAAAGATCAGTAGAACAGAAAGGACAATTGTATAGGGAGGAGAATGAGGAGTTGGTAAAAATTGAATATTAGTTGTTAAACTCGAATATCGAAATTCGAATTTCAAAACAAATCCGAATTTTCAAATTTTAAATTTCTTAAACGTTTTGAATTTTTGTCATTTGGATTTTGAATTTGTTTCGGATTTCGTGCTTCGGATTTCGGTTTTTTTATTAGCTAATGTTAAGAACGGCTTTTTCCCGTCCTTCATATCCTTTCTCACTCTCTTTAAACACTTAGTACAGAGTCTGATTCTTTTAGTGATTCCTTTTTCAATAATACTCAAACGGACCAGATTAGCCTTAAAGATTCTCTGGGTTTTTGGGGCTCTTTTCTTCCACCTGCCTCCGGCGACTCCTCGATGATGGGTGTGGGAGCGGCCGTACAATAAAGATTTTTCACAATGATAACATTCAACCATAGGATTTTTATGATATCATAAAATAATTCAAAAAACAATTATTAAATTAACCTAATTGATCTAATTGTTCTAATTGATCTAAAAAATACCCAATAACCAATTGGAGGTTGGGATTTCTTTAGGTTAATTAGGTCAATTAGAAATTAGAAATTTGTACTTATGATCTCATACTTATTTTCCAATCCTCTTATCTTCGTTATCTACCTTATAGCTATTTTGGTTGCCATTGCGATTCATGAATTTTTTCACGCGTGGGCGGCTGATTATTTGGGAGATCCAACTCCAAGGCTTCAGGGCAGACTAAAACTCAATCCCTTGGTTCATATTGATAAGATTGGTATGTTATTTTTACTCTTTTTCGGCTTTGGCTGGGGTAAACCGGTTCAGTTTGACCCTTATAATCTCAAAGAGCCTCGACGTGACTCCGTCATCATCTCTTTAGCTGGTCCAAGTTCAA
The DNA here is from genome assembly GCA_964458735.1 of uncultured Gammaproteobacteria bacterium. GTDB lineage: Bacteria > Patescibacteriota > Microgenomatia > UBA1406 > GWC2-37-13 > GWC2-37-13. Next base: position 4,958 of record CAYWJV010000044.1, read on the forward strand.
ACTTTATTTTGGCTATTATACTTTCTTTACTCATAAGATTGTTCATATTTTTACAGCTTAATTTTTTAATTATTATAGGGAGTTTACTTTTTATCCCGATGATAAAAATGAATATTATTTTAAGCGTTTTTAATTTACTGCCGATTCACCCGATGGATGGATTTAAAATCGTGGCTGGAATTTTGCCGGAAGAAAAAGCCCAAGAATGGAATCAACTGCAAAAATATGGAATGATTTTTTTAATTTTGTTAATCTTCCCGATTGCCGGCAGCTCAATGTTAAATAATATCTTGCAACCGATTGTAGATTTTATCAGTAACTTACTAATTAATTTTCCTAAAGGAGGAATTATTTAAGGAGATGGAGTCGGAGTAAGTTTCTTCAAGCATTTGAAATAATCCTGAGTAGAACAACCTTTACCAAAAAGTTCTTTTATTTTTGTACAGTCAGTTTCCGTACAGTTAGTTCCGTCAGAAATCTTAAGCTTTTGAAATGGCGTTGGTGTCGTTTGAGAAGCTGAAACTGCTTGAGTTGGTGTGGATGTGGGAGGAGTAGTCACCGAACTTTCTGCTCCTTTGGTCGTAAAAGTCCAAGGGACACCGCCGTTATCATATTTTTTGTCCCCTACTCTAATATCAAAATAATAGGTTGTATTGGGAGAAAGAAGAGTGAGGTCTAGGGTATGAGTCTTGCCTTTGGTCGCCTCCGGAGCAAAAAAATTCAAAGCCGTCGGCGTTGTCCCATATTCAACCACTCCTTGAGTGTCAACTCCAGTCGCCCAACTGGCGCGAACAGAATTTTTTTCAATGTTGGAAACGACCACATCGCGCGGTTCAAAATCAGCCGCTCTGCTACCAAACACGCTAAAATATAAAAATACCAGCCCAACAAAAACCACTATACCAATAATAATGGCGGAAATTTTTGTGACTTTAGGACCGTTCATAAAATTAAACCTTAAATATTTAACTGTTTTTTAAAGTACTATTCTTAACATACTCCCTAATAATAACAATATTGCTCCCGGTATTGCAAACTTTACCACATTATCAAAAATTCCACTCTTTGGCAACTCACTGGCAACACCGGTATTTGCCGCCGGCGTGGCAGTTGGATTAGTAGTTCCTCCGCTGCTGCCGCTTCCGATCGTAACCGCTGAAGTTCCGTTTGTACTACAAACAATTACGTTTGAGGCATTAATATCATTTTTAATAATTTTTGAAGTGCTGCAGTCAAAGGCTAAAGTTGCCGTTCCGTCTTTGAGAGCTTGAAAAGTAATGGTGGCCAAAGTACCAGTTGTTGAGATTGAACTAGCCGGATCGTTGACCAAGCCGGCAATGTAAACTTTGCCAGTTGTTGAGATATCATTGGAAACAGTCGGAAAAAGGCTACCGGCCGTGACCGCCGTTGCTTTTAAATAAGCGGCGTCAAAAGTGACATAAGCATCAACGGAACTTAAGGCGTCATTACCCGGGTTAACTGTCACTGCGATTTGAAAAGTTCCACCATTGGCAACCGAGACGGTTGTTTTATCAAAATTTAAAGAAGCCGCCGATACTGATTTAACCAACAAAGGAAAGCTCAGAAAAAAAATCATTAGTAAGAAAAGATTTTTTATGGTTTTTTTCATTCATTTATTAATTGACCTTAATCTCCAAATCATTTAGCTGAGGATTAAGAATTTCGGTTTTATCGGTCACCAGATCGGTTCTATCTTTACCCATCAACGATTTTAAAGAAAAGTTGAATTTACCGGCTTTGATCGGTTTAAAACTCAAGCTGGCAATCATTGTCTGGGTAAAAACCGACGACGTTTGGCTTTGGAGGGATTTGGTCGCTAAAAAACTTAAGTAACCATCTCTTTTATAAGTATAGATTTTAAAATCGGCTAAATTCGACGTCGCTTTAATAAATTCAAAGGCTGAGGGATCGTAGGACAAAACTAAATCATAACCGGCAATATTTTTTTCATTGGAGCCGGCCAATAAATCGATTTGTATTTCATTATTTTTAGTCACCGTCGCTTCGCTTTCTAATTTTAAACTTAAAGATCCCTGAGTCGCTATAACCGTCGGGACGGTTAAAGAGGTGGTAGCTGCTTCTTTTCCGACTGGCGGTTTTTTATTACCTAAAATAAGAAAAATACTCGTACCAATAAAAACGCCTAAAAAAATTACTAATAAATATACGAATATTGTTTTGTTTTTTTCTTCCATAGTTTAAAGTTCGTCATTTTTAACTGTTAAAGCCGCGATTACCAATGAAAAGTCTTGGGTATCACATATTCCGTCTCGATTAACATCGCATTTGTCATTATTCTTCCCGAGATTATTATAAATAAAAGAGGTATCATAAGCCGTCACAGTTCCATCCTGTTCAGGCAGATCGCCGGCTAGTAAAACGATTCCGGAAAGATTAAGATTGTTATCCCCATTTTCTAAGGTAATGTTGCCTTTAGTACAACGGTAAGTTCCTCCCGCCGTCTCAGTTGGCAAAGCATTGCATATTTTTTTCTGGATATGATAAGGGCCTTTGACATACAAAGTATATTTAGAGTTTACATCAACATTAAAACTGGTATTACCCGACCAGACCGCTTGATCGTCGGCGGTAAATTCAGCGGTTTGATAAGCTGTTTCCTGCCCGGTTGTTTCATTTAATAATTTAATTTTGACATTAAGCTTGCTTAAAGCGTCAGTAGTCGGTTTATTTATTATTCCCTGAAATTTCAGTTTCAAATTTAACTTAACATTGCCGGTAGTACCAGTACCGGTTGGCGTCGGCGTGTTGGTCGGTTGACCCGGAGGCGTGGTTGGCGTTGGCGTTAAGGTCGG
>CAYWJV010000045.1:0-7653 GCA_964458735.1 uncultured Gammaproteobacteria bacterium
GCACTGTAAAAGTAACAAAATCATTTTTTTTGAATTACTTTTACAGTGTAAACACTAGAAAATAAATACCCTATGAACTGGTATGTTTATATAGTTAAATGCAAAGACGACTCACTCTATACCGGAATAACAATCGATTTGAAAAGAAGATTACTTGAACATAATACTGATAATTTAAAAGGAGCTAAATCTTTACGCGGCAAAAGACCTGTTCAATTAGTATATAGCGAGGAATATAAAACAATAGTCGAGGCTAGAAAAAGGGAAGTGGCTATAAAAAATTGGAAGAAAAAATATAAACTATTATTGATTAATAAAACGCATCCGAAGGGTTTACCCTGTAAATTCTTGATATAATTGATCAAGAATTTATAGGGTCCGTAGCTCAACTGGCAGAGCATCTCCCTCTTAAGGAGGTGGTTGGGAGTTCGAGTCTCCCCGGACTCACAAAAATAAAAAAATAATGATCAATTTAATTCTATATTTAATTTTAATCTTTTCACTTCTAATTTTCCTCATTTTTATGTCTATCTATGGCCTTTCACTTATCTATTCATCTCTCATGGGTTCGCCTTATGTGCCAACCAGAAACAAAGTGGTTCTTGATATCTTGAAGAAAATCAAATTTAGAAGAGGCAGATTATTCGTTGAACTTGGCAGTGGTGACGCAAGAATGATTAGAATTGCCGTCAAAAAATATCATCTGAAGGGCTTAGCTGTTGATATTAATGGCTTGATTAATCTCTGGGCAAAATTACTTTCAAAATTTGACAATACCAATAAAGATATTATTTTCAAAACTGAGAATATATTTGATACGAATTTGACAAAGGCTGATTATTTATATTTATTCCTAATGCCTGATTTGTTAAAAAAACTTGTCCCAAAATTTGATCAAGAATTAAAAAAAGGCACAATCATTATCTCCCACGGATTTCCGATTAAGGAATATAAAAAGAAGTTAATTAAGCAGGTTGACAGAAGACCATTTCCAACATATTATTACGAAAAATAAAGACAGTCTTAAATAAGACTGTCTTTAACAAGAGTGTCCCTTAAATGATTTCCTCCTTTCTTTTTCTGACAAACGATATCCACTCCTCCACTACTTCAAAAATAAGTTTAAACGGGGCTTCGACGACAAAATCGAATATAAAAATAAAAAAGTTAAGTTTGGCAATTTCCGAGCTAAAAAATTTACCCAGCGCCAGTAAGGGCATAAAGAAAAAATCGACGACAGGTGAAAGAATACTTGGCTTTTCTTCAAGACGAAGCTCCTTAGTAATCTGACGAATTCTATAAGAAAAGAAAGTCACGACGCTGACAAAAAAAATAAAAATTGACATACTAACCAAGTTAAAATTAATGTATTTTAAAGCTTCATAAATTAAGCTGAAAGTGATAAGAAATGTCAAAGAATAGAAAACTGTAAAACCAAAGATCAAAAGCGGTCTTTTTGGACCGGATTTTTTTGGAACAAAAGCCATTCGTGTTTCAAAAGTTTTATCCTCATTTATAATATCAATCAGACGGCGATAGATTTTTCTCGTATTTTCCTCTCCGGGAACTTTAAAAAATCCTAAAATTATCACCATTAAAATCGCTGGGAAAAGGCTGTTGATAATTATGGCGTTTCGACTGACCTCACCATAAAAATAATTGGAAACAGGAATTTCTAAAATTATGGCGAAAATCATTTTTGTCAGCAAAATATAGATAAAACTGCGGACCGCCAGAATTCGTACTCTGGTTCCTAACTGTTGATATTTATCACGGCAAGTTTGATCAACTTCATTCCACAACTTTTCTTTATTAGTCAAAATCGTTTGCAGTTCATTAGATTTATTTTTAATTAAGGCAAACAAAATTAGAAACGGCGGCAGTTGTTTGCGGGTAAATTTAATCAAGTTGTCAACATAAGGATTGGCCACCATGTCATCGATTTTTTTAAAAATCGCCGGCAATTTTGCAACTAGTGTCTGAAGTTCCCTTTCAGAATAACTATTCAAGGTTTTATAAAAAGTGATAAACAGATGATATCTAAAATAAGCATGGTCGCTTTTGCCAAAAACCTTTTCAATGGCGACTAAAAAAAAGGTGTCTTTTTGATCTTCTTTTAGACCTTCAATTTTGATTTTCCTTCTCAAGACTTGATAGATAAAAAAAGTCAAATTAGCCTGTATTTGAGCAGATTGAGGTTGTAGGGCTTCTTCAATTTCACAGGTAAAAAGATCAAATAAAAATTGATCGATATAGATCCTAAACTCACTATCGCGTCCAGCTACCAACTGACGACGAAGCAAAACATATTTATTAATCAAATTTTGAATTGTGACAGTATCTTCAACTCCTAAAACTCCATTGTCAAAATACCGAGCCCAAAGTAATTCTCGAAGTAAATTTTCCGCCTCTCCCCGGCCATCAGGATTTAAAGAAAAACGTCTTTTCAAAATTCTCTCTATTGCCGCTCTCAAAATTAAGTGATCGTCTCGATACTCAACCGCATTTCTTACCTTCTCATAGACTAAAGCGAAAAAAGAGACGGTCTGGGAAACTGACAAAGCAGAAATATCATCGGGTTTTGCTTTGGGCTTAACGGATTTTATCGCGTCCAGTAGGGCTTGAGTAAATTGGGAAGGAACAATTGTTTGGTCTTCGTTTTTCTGAAATTCTTCGTCTGGCATAAAACAGCCTAATTATACGAAATTTAGGGAACTTAAGCAAGTTTGGAGTATCCTTATTTAAGAGAGTTGACGTTGACTCCGGACTTAAAATTGACTTCGCTCACCGAGTGTAAAATTTTGGCCACCTGATTTTTAAGTTGATCATATTTTTCTTGGGTTTTTGCTTCAAATTTGACTGTCAAATAGGGCCCGTTTTGTGAAGCCCGGACAATCATCATTTCCCGATCTGTATCCATCCTCACCCCGTCAATTTCAACATATTTTGCCTGAGGATAAAGCCTTTTGATTTCTACGCCGATTTTATCGGTAACGACAGCAAATTTAATATTATCCGGACAACCGACTTTGATTTCCGGACTGGAGAAATAATGAGGTAGTTGAGAAATCACTTCTTTTAAAGATCGATTGACCCGAGTCAAATAGGCCAATAAACGAAGCGAGGCAATCGCACCATCATCATGACCGTAAAAATTATCACAAAAGAAAAAATGCCCGGATAGTTCTCCACCAAAAATAGCCCTTTCTTCTCTAACTTTGGCTTTAATAAATGAGTGTCCCGTCTTCCACATGACTGCCTGACCTTTATTCGCTTTGATGACTTCATCGACCTGCCTAGAACAAAGTACATTGTAAATAATTTTAGAACCGGGGGCAAAGTCCAGAATATCTTTGGAAAAAATTGAAACTAAAGTATCATTCCAAATCAAATTACCCATCTGATCAACGACACCAATTCTATCACCATCAGTATCATAGGAAAAACCCAGATCAGCTTTCTCTTGAACTACCCGTCGGGCTAATCTTTCTTGAACTTCTTTTTCCGTTGGGTCGGCAACACCAACCGGAAAACTCGGATCAGGGGTCGTATTCTGTTCAACTACTTCACAGCCGACTGATCTTAAAATTTTTGGTAAAAATAGTCCGGTAGTTGCCGCACAGGAATCAACAACAATTTTAAACTTTTTTATTTTTCCAATCCGTCTTAACAGATCTTTTTGATAATCAGGGAAAATATCTTGTTCGATATGTTCGCCTTTTTTTTCCAGTGAGATAAATTTTCCTGATTTAACTAATTCTCTGTACATAACTATTTCTTCCGTCACCATTGTTTCCGAGTAACCGGTTCCAAATTTAAAGCCGTTATATTCTTTGGGATTATGGGAAGCAGTAATCATCACCATTCCGCGAGTCCTAAAATAATATTGGGCAAAGTAACAAATTTGAGAAAGCGTAATACCAATGTCATAAACAGTAATCCCTGATTCCGTCAGACCTTTGACAAATATGTCTCTAAATTTTGGGCTCGATTCTCGGGAGTCAAAACCAATCACACAATCATAAACTCTTCTTTGTAGTAACCAAGTGGCGTAACCTTTGGCCAGAAGCAGGACATTTTCTTCGTCAAGTTCGCTGCCAACCACGCCGCGTAAATCATAACCCCGAAAAACATGATCCGGAATTTGTTTCATAAAACTCATTTTAACATACGTCAACAAAATTCAAAAGTTAAAAGTTAGAATTCAAAAGTTAAAGTAAAAAGTCAAAAGTATTTGAAACTTTTTAATTTTGACTTTAATTTTTGACTTTTGCCTTTTGACTTCTAACTTAAATAATAACATGCCAATATCTCCAGCGCTTCCTTAACGGAGTATGGTGTCCCATTTGTCTTTGAATTAACATCAATCCTATGTAATCCTTGATAAAAATTAATTAAGTTTTCCTGTTTCCAATATTTGGCCTGATTGGATAGTTTAGCAATTTGCCAAGACTGAAGCTTCGATAATCTTTCTCCAAGTTTTGTGATTAAAATATTTCTCATATGACGGGCTAACATGATAAAAATAAAAATATCTTCGGTCGATTCGGAGATTGTTTTTAAACTGGAAATAAACTGTTTTAGGTTTCCCGGATAACAGGCGTCAAGTAATTTAAAAATCGTCTGACTGGATTTAAGTTCTTTAATAACAACTCCTTTGATTGATTTTAAATCACGCGCTGACGTCTCTTCTTCCCAGTCAAAAACCTGAATTTCAATTGACGCAATAATTTCTTTGATTTTTCTTTCGGTTTTTGAATTTAATTTTTTTAAAACTTTTTTATTTAAACTGCTGGTAAAAAAGATTCGTTTTTGAGTAAATAATGAAGGGCTGGATGCCTCAGATTCATCCAATTCTAAGACTAACCGGTAATCAACATTAACAATTTCGTAGCCCTTTTCCGCAAATATTTTCTGCTGATCCAAAAAATAATTCCTTGAGGAAATAGAGTCCTCGCCGCAAATGATAGTTAACATAAGAATATTCTATATAAGTTTTTAAAGTTTTTAAAGTTCATAATGTTCTTAAAGTGTTTTTCTTTATAAACTTTATACTTTACGAACTTTATGAACTCTGTTATGATTTATTTATGTACGATCTTATCTCGGTTGGTAACATCAGCATTGATCTCTATTACAAGGGGAAGTCTTTTACTAGAAATAAAGAGCGCTTTCAGTTGGCGATTGGGGGAAAATATTATGCGGATTACTTCTATGAAGACATTGGCGGCGGCGGAGTTAATGTTGCCTCAGGTGTGGCTAAACTTGGACTCCGAACGGCCGTTTTTGGAAAAGTTGGCAACACTCCGTTTAAAGATGTTATTTTCAAAAAGTTAGCTGACAAAAAAATTTCGACGGAATTTTGCCAAATTGAAAATGATTACTATAAAATTTCCTCAATTTTGCTCAGTGAAAACGGGGAAAGAACCATCCTCCACTACGAAACACCCGGCCATTTGCTGAAAGAGTTCCTTCTTCATAAAGAGCTTAAACAGGCTAAAAATATTTATTTTTCACCGTTGGAGCGTCTGGATTTGTATGAAAAAAAGAAAATGATTAGTTATTTAAAAGGCGATCAAACCTTAACTTTTGTTAATCTGTCAGCAATTGACTGCCGCCGACCAATCAAAGAATTGACCAATTTTTTTGATGCCTTAGACGTTTTGATAATTAATACTCACGAATTTTCTGAACTTATTAAAAGGCCTTATGAAAAAATTGATTTCAAAAATTTGGAAATAAAGCTCCCCTATCTCAAGGAAAGAATTTTAATAGTTACTGATGCCGAAAAAGGTAGTTATGGTTATTTTCAAAGGAAAAAATATTTTCAGGAAGCGGTTAGACCTAAACAAATTGTTGATACGACCGGTTGCGGTGACGCCTATACGGCTGGATTCATTGCTCAATATATAAAATCGGATAATATCGAATCTTCAATGTATGCCGGAGCTAAGTACGCAGCCGGAAAGTTGGCGAGAATCGGCGCAAATTAGGGACTCTCCTTATAAGGTCCGTCCTTAAAAGGACGGACCTTGCTAATGCAAGTAAATATAGGCCAGTCCACATGCTACCGCGTCAGCTTCATCGTCTTGCTTAATATCAATCTTGGTTGTTAGTTTAATCATTTTTTGAATAGATTTTTTATCGGCCTGGCCATATCCGGTAACTATCTGTTTTATCTGCAAAGGAGATAAAAATTCTACTTTAATCTTATTTTGAGCCGCCAATAAAAGAGCTATTCCCTGAGCTTGAGCAACTCTAATAAATGTTTTTTGATTTTTAAAGAAAAATAATTGCTCCAAAACGATTACCCCCGGTTTATATTTATAAAAAACTTTTTTTAGTTGCGAATAGATTTCCTCCAGTCGGATTTCCGTTGATTTATTTTTAGATGTCTTTATAAGCGCGGAACTGACGTAATTTTTGTTCTTGAATATTGCGTAACCGGTGCGTTCGATACCGGAATCAATAGAAAGAATTGTCATGGGGATATTTTTATATAAGGTCCGACCCTAAAGGGACGGACCTTGAACTACTGAGAAAAAAGATGGGAGAGTCGCTACTTAGTACCTCTCGGCTAAAACCTTTACGGGTCTTACACCTGAGGCCTATCAACCCCGTATTCTGCGGGGAAGCTAATGGGAACTTCTAATCTTGGAGTTCGCTTTACACTTGAGATGCTTTCAGTGTTTATCGTTTAGAAATTTAGCTACCCGGCAATGGCCTTGTGAGCCAACCGGTAGACCAGTGATTTCTTCTTCCAGGTCCTCTCGTACTGTGGAAGAGTCTCCTCAAAAGTTCAAGCGCTTGCACAGGATAGAGTCCGACTGATAATCGACTATATCTTCACTAAACCCTAAGTGGTTTATATGTCTGGCGTGTAGTCTGTGAGGATTCTATTTAATATGTTTTATTAGTTGTTTTTTAGAGATTTTTCGATTACACGTATTCATAGAATATGCAATATCGATAATTTCTTTAAATCCTTGTGCAGTCAGATGTTTTTTCTCACTCATCAGCTCAATAATTTTCTTAAATTTAAGAAAATCTTCTCTTTTCACAAAAAGTTTCTCATTAAAAAAAGGAATTATCTTGCTTTCAAGTGAAATAATGTCTCTAACTACATAAGCTAAACTTTTATCTGAAGAATTTTTTGAATCATTAGGTTTTACATAACCGCAATCCAACCTTTTTTTCAAAAAATCCAAAATAACTTTTCCTTTCGGATTTTGAGAAACTTTAAAAAACGGAATTACTTGAAAACCGTTTTTTGTATCTCCTGAAGGAACGATGCCTACGTAAAAGCATCCTTCTCCTTCAATAAATCCAATTAGATAGTCATCAGATATTTTTATAGACATAATAAATAGCCTTTCCTGCTGATTGTCTTGCTCCTATTTTTAGAATAATTTCTCATTTTCACTCTCAGCCAATAATAGCCTAGTAAAGAAATTTTAACAAGAGTTTCCAGCATATAGCCAAATTTATATTCCTAATTCAACCGAATTACAAAAAGACCTTGCAAATATGATAACAGTAACCAATACCTCTTCGATATCCAAAACATCTTAGGAAGAGAACAGCTCTGGACGTAAACAAACTGTCTCACGACGTTCTGAACCCAGCTCGCGTACCGTTTTAATGGACGAACAG
>CAYWJV010000046.1:0-7477 GCA_964458735.1 uncultured Gammaproteobacteria bacterium
AAAATTAAGTCCGGTTTCCGAGTTTACGAAAAAGTTTGGTATTGAAAATTTAACTTCTTTGCCAAAATTAGTCTATAAAAAAGAAGAAGTAGAGCAAGAGATGAAAGTTGTCGTGTTGGAGATTTAATGAATAAATAAGAAAATAAAGAAATAAACAAATAAATAATCAAATGTCTAAATAATTAAATCATTCAAATTATTTGGTTATTTAATCATTTATTTGCCTATTTGATTATTTGTTTATTTGTAATATTTAATTATGGCTTCTTCAAGCGATGCCCTTAAAATTCCCCCCCATGATCTTGATGCGGAAAAATCAGTTTTAGGAGCTGTCCTTATTGATTCAGGGGTAATTAATCTTGTGGCCGAATTTTTGAAGTCAGAACACTTTTATAGCCGCGAACATCAACTGATCTATTCGGCGATGATTACTCTTTATGAGAAGCAGCAGCCTATCGACGTTGTTACCATTCAAGACGAATTAAAAAAAACCGACTCCTTAAAGGCGATCGGCGGTAAAAACTATCTATCGGATTTGATTAATACGGTTCCCACCTCCGCCTATATTGAACAGTATGGCCGAATCGTTAAAAACCATTTTGTAAAAAGACGATTAATTCAACTTTCTTCCCGATTAGTGGAAAAATCTTTTGATACCAAAGGTGACGTTAAAAAATTATTAGATGACGCTGAAGTAGAGATATTTTCTCTTTCTCAAGAACATCTTCATCGGGACTTTATTGAGCTTAAAGAGGTGTTAGCGGAAAGTTTTGAGCGCTTGGAAGAGTTTGTCAAAAAAGGTTCTCATTTAAGAGGAGTTTCGACGGGATTTAATGATCTGGATAATAAGTTAGCCGGAATGCAGGACTCAAATTTGTTGATTCTGGCAGCTCGTCCGGGAATTGGCAAAACTACTCTGGCTTTAAACATAGCTCTTCAGGCGGCCACTAAAAATAAAATTCCGGTGGGATTTTTTTCTTTGGAAATGAGCAAGGAAGAACTGGTTGACCGTCTTTTAGTCGGTCAGGCGGATATTGATGCTTGGAGATTAAAGACCGGCCGGCTATCTGACGATGATTACAAAAGATTGACTGAGGCGATGGGAGAACTATCCGAAGCCCCGATATTTATTGACGATACGCCGGGGGCGTCGATTTTGGAAATGAGGACTAAAGCCAGAAAACTAAAAATGGAAAAAAATATTAAACTTTTAATCGTTGACTATCTTCAGTTGGTTAATGCCGGCCGCCGGTTTGATAGCCGGGTAAACGAGGTTTCTTTTGTTTCCCAAAATTTAAAAAATTTAGCTCGTGAACTGAAGATTCCGGTGTTGGCGATTTCTCAGTTGTCTCGGGCCGTTGAACAGCGGGGTTCAAGAAGGCCTCAACTTTCTGATTTAAGAGAGAGCGGATGTTTGACCGGTGACTCGTTGATTATGCGTGCTGATACAAGGAAATTAATAAGAATAGAAGATTTAGCAAAGAGAAAACTACAAATTACGATCCCAGTTTATTCATTGGAAGACAATTTAAAACTTTCCATAAGAAAAATGATAAAAGTATTTTCAAGTGGGGAAAAACAAGTATTTAAACTTAAAACTAAAAGCGGTAAAACAATTAAAGCTTCAGCCAATCATCCTTTCAAGACATTGAATGGATGGACTAAATTAGAAAATCTAAAAGAAAACGATAAAATAGCAATGGTTAATCAGACAAATCTAATGTCTTTTTGCTACCCTTGTTGGAGAGACTCTATTAAAATAAACCAAAAAAGCGGCCACCAAAGCGAAAATCGCCACCGTCAATCCTCCAATTGCGTATGCCAATTCGAATGTTATCATAGTTCTTCGGATAATTTAGTAAATTGTAAACTTAAAAACCAACAAAACAAAGTCAGCAATACACCAAATCCTACTACAAATGCTAAACCTTTGTCAACAGAAGAGATGAGAGGAGAGATTACCATTATTCCTAAGAATACTTGGCCTGCATTATCAAAAACATTAGCAACCCGCAAGCAGACTTCTTTAGTCAACATTAAGTCTAATTTATCAAAAAGTCAGAGCGGAGTCAACGGATATTATTGGGATAATATAGTTTCTATAGAGTCGGTTGGAATTGAAGAAGTCTATGATGCGACCGTTGAGGGGGCGCATAACTTTATTGCCAATGATATTATCGTTCATAATAGTATCGAACAAGATAGCGACGTGGTGATGTTTCTTTATCTTGAGCAGGAATCTGAGGATATCTTGGATCAAAATAAAAAAATAATCAAGCTTTATATTGCCAAGCATCGCAACGGCGCCACCGGAGAAATGGACTTAATGTTTAGAGGCGATCGCGTCAAGTTCTATAGTATGGAAAAGTAGACCCCAGCTTCTTTATATTTCAAGTTGACAAAAGAAAATGGATTTTCTATAATAAGGAAAGTTAGAAATTAAGAAAAATTCTATGCAACCGATTATTCAAGAAGAGATTGTCAGAATTCAACCAAAGGGTTTGATTACGATCCCAAAATATTTACGTGTTCAACTTGGTTTTGATGTGTCAAAATTAGCCAGGATTAAAAGCGAAAAAGGTAGATTAATTATTGAACCAGTCAGAACAATTTCCTATCCGGTGCGAAGTTATTCTGATGAAGAATTAAAAGAATTTTTAGAGGAGGATAAAAAAGAAGCGGAAGAGTTAAGAAAAGCAGGTTATAAGCTATAAAGATAATGAAAAAGAACTTAAAAGCTCCAATTGTTTTTTTTAATGCATCGGTGATTATTTCCGGATTTATTTCTGTGAATGGCGGATCGGCAAAACTACTCAAACACGTAAAAGAAAATAAAATCAAAGGAATTATTTCTGAAATTATTTATGATGAAGTAATGAGAAAATCTGAAAAGACCGGTTTTTCTACAGATAAGATAAAACGAAAGTTGTTTTTAATCTTTGATAATATTAAAAAGGCTCCGGATGAAAATTTAGTGAAAAAGTTTAATAATATTGTTATTGATTTAGGTGATAGTCATGTTTTAGCCTCATCTGTTGAAACAAAGGCGGATTTTTTAGTCACTCTTGATAAAAAACATCTGCTTATTTTAGATCAGAAAATTAAAGGCTTAAGAATTGTTTCCCCAAAACAATTAATAGAAAGGCTTTAGAGGTGACCGCGTATACGGGGTCGGCGGATAAATTATGTTTTTGTATTAATTTATCCTTGACATTTATTTTCTTCTTCTTTATAATCCTATGGTAGAGGAGAGGATAAAATATGAACGATCATAAAAAAAATCTTTTGCACAGACTAAAAATTGCTCACGGACATTTGGAGAAGGTGATTGCGATGGTGGAGAAGGACGAATATTGTTTGGATATTATTCAACAGACACAGGCGGTGACCAGTTCTATAGAAAAAGTGACTGAAATGATTTTAGAAAATCACCTGAAAACCTGTGTCAGGGAGTCGATTGTTAGTGGAAAGGGGATTGACGAAAAGGTGGCGGAAGTGATAGAGGTATTTAAACGCAAATAACATTGTTCAATCGTTTCATTGTTACATTGTTAAAGAGTTAACGGGTTAACGAGTTAAAAAACTATGAATTCAAAGATACTGGTAATTGGGTTAATGATATTTTCAATAGCAGCGATTGTTGGTAGTTATTTTTTCTTAGTTGGCGGCCAGAAATCCCAACCTGCGATCACTTCTTATTCAGTCTCGGACAAAGAAAAACCAAAAGTAGAGGCTAAAACGACTTTTTCTGATTTAGGAAAGATGAAAGTGTCTGAGGATAGATCAGCCAACTTCAAGATAAAAAATATCGGACAGAAACCTTTGCAGTTGAGCAACATTTCCTCAAGTTGTAACTGTACTTTTGCTCAAGTCGTGATTAACGGCAAGGAATCTGATTTGTTTGGAATGCATAATATTTCGGATTTTGCCGGAGAAGTACTGCCAGGGAAAGAAGCGATTATTAAAGTAATTTACCGTCCTTCTATTATGCCGGTTTATGGACCGGTTAAACAGGAAGTTTATGTGTCCACCAATGATCCGGATAATCCAAAATTAATATTTAAAGTCAAAGCCAATGTCAACTAACTTTTTCTTCGGAATTTCCTTAACCGCTTCGTTTTTGGCCGGCGTTTTGGCTTTATTTGCCCCTTGCTGTATCACATTTTTATTTCCTTCTTATTTAGAGGAACGGTTTTTAAAAGCGGCACAAAAGTAATGCTTTATACCTTGGTATTTGCCTTGGGTTTATCAATCATCTTAATTCCGGTCGCTTTGGGATTTAGATTTTTTATCTTCTTTTTTGATAGTTGGCACAAGCAAATTTATTATTTTGGAGGATTGTTTTTGATTTTTATGGGATTTATGACGATTAAACCAATCTTTCATTTTCCCCAACTTTTCAAGCAAAAAGGTAATTTGGGCAAAGACGTTAATCTTATTTCCGTTTTTAGTTTGGGAGTAATGTCAGGGCTTTCTTCTTCCTGTTGTGCACCGGTTTTGTTTGCGGCCGTTACCTTGACCAGTTTGTCACCGACTTTATTTCAGGCTTTAATTGTTTCTTTGGCTTATGTAATGGGAATAGTTTTTCCGCTTTTTATTTTGTCTCTTTTTTATAATAAACTAACTAATAAAATTTCCGGTTCTAATCGGGAAAAAATCTACAAAGTTTTTCAGACTTTAGGAGCGGGAATTTTTATTATTTCCGGAATTTTGATTTTAATTTTTAATTATTATAATAAGATTCAGATGTATCAAATGGAAGTTTATACCAAGCCTTTACGCTTGATGGTTTTCAATATCTCTAAATATTTTCAAAATCCGGTCGTCGATCTGTTAATATTTATTTCAATAATTTTTATATTTTATAAGTTGATCGTCAACAAAAAATAAAAATGGATAAAATATTAGTAACGGTTTTCGGATTGATTGGAATAATTTTTACTATCTGGTATTTTTTCGGCAAAAAATAATATGAATAAACAGACTTTTGCTATCAAAGGAATGCACTGCGCATCCTGTGTTTATACTAATGAAAAAGCGCTTAAGGCGATTCCCGGAGTAACCGAGGCGGTGGTTAATTTAACGACAGGGAAGGCAACTCTGACTTCGGATACTCCGGTTGAAAAAAATAAAATTATTGATGCGGTGGCATCGGTTGGTTATCAGGCATTGATTGAAAACGAGGAAGCATTAGATGAAAAGATTAAAAGAGAAAAAGCTAAAGAGCTAAAAGATCTTCAGATAAAAACCACTGTCAGTTTAATTTTGGCAGGGTTAGTTGTCTGGGGGAGTTTTCCCGGCTTGGTAAATACCGCTCCGGATATCTTAAAAAACATGCTTAATCATTTTTTACTGGCATCAATTGTCCAGTTTTGGGGAGCATATGATTTTTATAAAGCCACTATATCGTCGCTCCGTCACCGGATCGCCAACATGGATACACTGGTTGTTATTGGAACAACCGTAGCCTATCTTTATTCTACTGCAGTCGTATTTTATCCTGGCTTTTTTGAAAGACTAAATTTAAAAGTCGAACCGTATTTTGATGTTTCAACCGTTATTATTAGTTTGATTTTGTTGGGTCGGTTTTTGGAAGCTCAAGCCAAAGCCGGAACGGGAGAAGCGATTAAGAAATTAATAGGTCTTCAGGCAAAAACTGCTCGAATAATTCGAAATAAAAAAGAAATTGACATTTCAATTGATATGGTTGTTGCTGGTGATCTCATCCGTGTCCGTCCCGGTGAAAAAATTCCCGTTGACGGTGTGATCGTTGAAGGAGAGTCGGCAATCGATGAATCAATGGTAACTGGTGAAAGCATGCCTGCTTCAAAATATAAAGGAGATACGGTAATTGGGGCGACGATGAATAAATCGGGAAGTTTTGTTTACAAAGCTACAAAAGTTGGAAAAGACACGATGCTTTCCCAAATAATTAAGCTGGTTGAAGAAGCACAGGGAAGCAAAGCCCCAATCCAAAGATTAGCCGATATTATTTCTTCTTATTTTGTTCCTATTGTTATTATGTTGGCTATCTCAACATTTGTTGGTTGGTATGTTTTTGGACCTTCATCAGCATTCATCTTTGCCATGTTGAACGCGATTGCCGTATTGATCATTGCCTGTCCTTGCGCGATGGGATTGGCAACCCCGACTGCAATAATGGTCGGGACAGGAATCGGAGCACAGCACGGGATATTGATTAAAGACGCAGAGAGCTTGGAAACTGCCCATAAAATCAAGGCGGTAATTTTTGACAAAACCGGAACTTTAACTAAAGGGAAACCATCTGCTACAGACATGATTGTAATCAATAAAAGCTTGATACCGGGTGGCGAATCTTCGCTTCTATCGATCTCTGCTTCGGTTGAAAAGAATTCCGAGCATCCATTGGGAGAGGCGATTGTTAAAAAAGCCGAAAGCGAAAAATTTCAATTAATTAAAGTGAAAAAATTTAGAGCTATCACTGGAAAAGGAGTTGAGGCATTAGTTGATGGAAAGAAAGTTTATGTAGGAAAGTTGTTGAGCGATTTGCCAATCAAGGAAGCAGATAAATTAAAAAATCAAGGGAAAACAGTTGTTTATGTTTACGTTGAAGATAAGTTGGTGGGGTTAATCGCGATTGCTGATACAGTTAAAGAGACGGCTCGCGAGGCAGTTCAACAGTTACAGAACTTAAGAATTAATGTCTTTATGATCACCGGAGATAATCGACAAACTGCTCAAGCAATTGCTCTGCAAGTTGGGATTAAAAAAGAAAACGTTTTAGCCGAAGTTTTGCCGGAAGAAAAAGAAAAAATGGTTAAGGAATTGCAAGGTAGGGAACAAAAATTTTTGTTCCGTACAAAAAATATAGTGGCCTTCGTCGGCGATGGCATTAACGATGCGCCGGCTTTGGCGTCCTCAGATGTTGGAATCGCTATGGGCACCGGTACCGACGTTGCCATTGAAGCGGCCGGGATCACATTAGTTAATAAAAATTTAATGTCGGTTGTTTCGGCGATTAAACTATCCAAACAAACGATGAAAACAATTAAGCTTAATTTATTTTGGGCTTTTGCGTATAATGTAATATTAATACCAGTAGCCATGATGGGGTGGATCAGTCCGATTTTAGCCTCAGGAGCAATGGCAATTTCTAGCATTTCAGTAGTTACAAATTCGCTTTTACTAAAAAAAGCAAAAATATAAAAAACCTATGTGCGGCGGATGTGGCGGCGGAAAGAAAAAATAAAGAGTGAAATATGAAGAAGTTTATTGGATCAGTGGTACCGTTTTTCTTATTCCATCTTGTTTGTTGCGGCGGCTTGATTATTTTTCTGGCCGCTTCCGGCTATCTTTTGTTGGTTCGTCAAGAGGGAGATAAAAAAATATTTCTTATCCCGCTTCTTCTTGTGGGAGGACTTTTCTTTTTTTTGTATCAATATTACGGAAGATGCTGTGAAAAAAAGGGACATAAGAATATAGGAGACCACTTGCT
>CAYWJV010000047.1:0-7477 GCA_964458735.1 uncultured Gammaproteobacteria bacterium
AGACTGGGGGCATTTATATAAGAAATATAAAATAGACTCAATCGCAGTTTATGACAGTAACTTTTTTGTAGACAAAGAAAGAGTCTATAAAATATGCAGCGGTTTATTAAAAAAGAATATTAAAATTAAATGGGGAAATGCAAATGGCCGCATTTCTCAGCTGGTGAAGTATGAGCCTGAAATATGGGAAGCAATGGAGAAAAGCGGTTGTCAGATGATACTTACGGGGGCAGAATCCGGCTCTCAGGAGATATTAAACTTTATTCATAAAGATAGTGAAGTTGGTTTAATCAGACCCTTCTCGGAGTTATGCAAAAAATATCACATCAGGATTTTTTATTCGTATTTAATCGGATTGCCCGTAACCGGTTCTCTTAAAAAGAATGAGAAATTTATTGAAAATCAATTTGAATATACTTTAGGCCAGATTGGAGAAATGATTGACGAAAAGCAGGGTAACCGGTTTTCTATCTCCATTTATACCCCTTACCCCGGGAGCGATTTATATAGTCTAGCTTTAAAATGTGGATTTAAAGCTCCAAAGTCTTTAATTGGATGGAGTAATTTTATGGCTGTGCCCGAAGATGCATTTGAAAAGGATATAACCAGGAAATGGATTACCCGATCACAAGCTCTTAGGGTCTCTATGTTGACACAGTATGTTTTCGGATTAATGGATCTTCCTACCCGGGATCGCATTTCAGGAAAGATAACCAGTCCAATGAACCGGTTTTTATTTTTGTTTTTTTGGAATATTGGGTTAAGAATTGTTAAACTAAGATGGAAAAAAAGATTTTGGTCAATACCTCTTGATTTTTGGATTTTTACTCAAGTTAAAAAGTATATGAAGTTTTTTTAAAATGACAGAGGGTTTAGTAAAAGTAAATATTGGTTCAGGGCCGGATGGTTTGTCCAATTGGGAAAATCTGGATTGGGGAATGTTGGCATTTCTGGGAAAAGCTCCCTTATTACAGAAGGCTTTTGTTTTTTTTGGATTACTCCCCGCTTCTTATGTTAAAAAGTGGCCGCCTAATTTAATATTGCATGATTGTAAGAAAAAACTTCCCTTTAAAAATAACAGTGTAGATTTTTTATACACTTCCCATTTTGTTGAGCATCTTAAAAGGTATGAAGCGGTTGATTTTTTAAAAGATTGTTTTAGAATTTTAAAACTTGGGGGTGTGTTAAGAATTTGTGTGCCTGACATTGAAAAAATTTCCAAAAAATATTTAGCTAAAGATGTCGGTTTTTTTTTAAATTTTGAAGATCAAGAAAACAGAGACAACCCGCCGCTTTGTATTACTGATTTGTTTGTAAAGTGTTTTTATGGCTATGATATTTATCTTAAACCATCTTTTTGGGGTAAAATAAAATCAAATTTTATCAGGGGCCATTTTTGGATGTACGATGTATTTTCTCTTTCTCAAATACTTAAAGAGACGGGGTTTTCATCAATTAATAAATGTGATTATGGCAAGGGAACATTGCCTGACTTGAAGTTGCTTGATAGTCATAAAATAGGAAGTTTATATCTTGAAGTCAAAAAAATTAATCAATTATGAAATAGTTAAAACATGAGTGACGTTGTTTTTATCGCAAACGGTATTGTCGGGAAAAATCCTAGTTTAAGCGGGGGGGAAACGAGATTTATTGAAATTGCCAAGAATTGGCAAAAAGCAGGGGATAAAATTAATCTACTTAGTCCGTCCGGCGGGAAAGGTTTGTGCGAAAAATTGGATTTGAAAGTTCAACTTCATTGTTCCTCGAGACTGACATCCGCCAAAAGATTCTTATTTATCGGAAGGTTTCTGGAATCGTTTTTTATACCAACTTCATTAAATTCTTTTAAAAAGGGGATAATCTATTGCACCAACGAGCAGTTGTATGATGTTATACCGGGAGTATTACTTAAACTTAGGAACCCCGGAAATATTAGATTGGCAGTAGTTGTTCATTGGCTTCCGCCGGCCGCGTGGTGGAGAATAAAACAATCTTCCTTTCTGAACTCCCTTTTTTTTCTGATTAGTGAAAGAATAGGTTTATTTTTAGGCTGTCTTTTTGCCGATAAGTTACTGCCGGTTTCCGAATCAACTCATGAGCAGATAAAGAAAAGTGTTTTCGGCCGGTTTTTCGATAAAAAAGTGAAAACTGTTTTTTGCGGCGTGAATTACAAAAGAGTTAGGCTGATTTCGAAAGAAGCGATTACGAAGAAATATGAGGCGGTTTTTATGAAAAGAATCCAGGCGGTTAAGGGGATTTTCGATTTGATCAATGTTTGGGAAATGGTGGTAAAAAAAATTCCCCAGGCAAAATTAGTAATAATGGGTTCAGGCGTAGACGAAGAATCAGCCAAAAAAATTGTACTCGATAAAAGATTAACCAAAAACATTGAATTTTTAGGTACAGTTTTTGATGAAAAGGAAAAATTTACCAAAATTGCGGAATCTAAAGTTTTTTTATTGCCGTCTTATGAGGAGAATTGGGCGATAGTTATCGGTGAAGCAATGGCGGCCGGAATTCCTGTTGTTTGTTATCTTTTGAAAGAGCTGGAAGAAGTTTGGCATGATTTTGCCGTTTTTGTTCCGGTCGGCAATCAAAAAATTATGGCCGAAAAAATAATTGAGTTGTTGAGAAACCCGGAAAAATCACAAAAAATTTCCAAAAGGGCTCTTGAGTTTGTTAGGCAATACGATTGGGAAAAGATTGCCAAAAATGAAAAGTCAATTATTTTAGATCAAACATAAAACCAAAATGGATAAAAAGAAAATAATGGTAATTTTTGGAACCCGCCCCGAAGCGATAAAAATGGCTCCGGTGATAAAGGAGTTGAGTAAACACAAGGACAAAATAATCACAAAAATTGTTGTTACTTCGCAGCATAAGGAAATGCTGATTCAAGTCTTGAAAATTTTTGACATAAAGCCCGATTACGATTTGAATATTATGATGCTAAAACAATCACTTTTCGATATCAACATCAATATTTTAAGCCGATTGGGAAAGATATTGGATGAAGAAAAACCTCAACTTGTTTTAGTTCATGGTGATACTCCAACTTCTTATGCTTCCGCTTTGGCATCATTTTACTGCAAAATTCCGGTTGCCCATGTCGAAGCAGGACTAAGAACTTACGATAAATATGATCCCTTTCCGGAAGAGGTTAATCGGCAGTTAATTGACATAATCAGTGATTATTTCTTTGTTCCAACCGAACTTGCCAAAAATAATTTACTTAAAGAAGGGAAAGAAGAAAAAAATATTTGTGTTACCGGAAATACGGTTATCGATGCCCTTCTGTCCGTCGCTGGGGAAAATTATCCTTTCGCGTGTCAGGATTTAAACAAAATTAAATTTAATGACAAGAGAGTGATTTTGTTAACCTGCCACCGGCGGGAATCGTGGGGCGGGAGAATGGAAGGGATTTTTAGGGGAGTTCGGAGAGCAGTTGACGAATTTGAAGATGTTGAAGTGGTTTTTCCTGTTCACCCCAACCCGGCTATTCAAGCCTCGGTTAAAAAAGTGTTGACGGGTAAACCAAAGATACATTTGGTGAAACCATTAAATTACAGAGATATGGTTATGACGATGAAAAAGTGTTTTTTTGTGGCGACTGATTCGGGAGGGCTCCAAGAAGAAGCGCCGGCTTTAAATAAACCGGTTTTGGTGTTGAGGAACACGACAGAAAGGCCGGAGGGGATTAAAACCGGTACTTTAATGTTAGCCGGGACGGATGAACAAGGAGTTTATCGAAAAATAAAGCTTCTTCTAACCGACAAGTCACTTTATCGTAAAATGTGCCGAGCTAAAAATCCTTACGGTGACGGCAAGGCCAGTCAAAAAATTGTTAATTTTATCTGTAAAAACATTGGTTAAATTTCCTAATGTTAAATTGTAATGAAGAAATTTTTTCAGAAAGACACATTTTATATATCTGTTATTCTACTGCTGGGGTTTTTATCGATTACCTGGTTTCGCGGCCAATATTTAGTTAATCCGGGAGATACTAATTTTTCTTTTAATCCCCCTTTAGATTTTTACCGTTCTTTATTCACTTGGGATCATCAGCAGGAGTTGGGTCGACTGGACTCAATGGCCGCCGCAAAAATATTTCCTTATAATTTTTTGCTTTCTCTGTTAAGCTTTTTGGGGGTTTCGATATATGCATCTCAAAAGATACTCTTTTATTTAGTTTTTACCCTCTCGGGACTGGCAGCTTACTTCTTGATCAAATATCTTTTTTCTCCGAACCGCTACGTTAAAATTGGGGCTTTATTGGGAGCCAATTTCTATATGATGAATTCTTTTCTAATTCAAATCCGTTGGGGTGACGGCTATTACATGGCTTTATTCACCTATATGGTTTTTCCTCTTCTGATACTTTTTTGGCTTAAGGGGCGGGAAACAAAAAATATTAAGTTCAGCCTTTTTTTTAATTTGATTTTTCTTTTGGCCTTGCCCAGTTTCACTAATGCTGCCCTTATTTCTCCCATAATAATAATCTGCGTTTTGGATGGCTTAATCCAGATTTTTCTTAATTTCAAGAAAAAAAAGGAACTTATTTCTCTCTTTAAGTTTTCAGGAGTTTTCTTATTAATTTTTATATCCACTTTCTTTTTTTGGATTGTCTCTCATGTGATACCCCTTAAAGACGAATTATTCTATCTGGTTAAATCAACTCCGCTGTTTGGAGTTGTAGAAACAAGCAGCACCATGACCAGCGTCTTGAATTTACTCCGCGGTCTTGGTTTCTGGGGTTTCTGGGGAGATTATAACGGTGATTTATATCATCCGCATTCTTGGCCGTACAATTCACCGGTCTTTATTGTTATTGGTTTCTTGATAACTATCCTGTCGTTAATGCCATTATTTTTACTAAAGAAACAAAACCGCCGGGAGAAATTTTTTCTTTTTTTCTTTGCCTTGGTTCTTATGGCGGGAATATGCTTAAGTAAAGGGACACAAAAACCCTTAGGGGTTATTTACGATTTGGCGTTGAAAAATATTCCCGTTTTTAACATTTTTAGGTTCCCTCAGGATAAATTTGGCCACTTAATGGTTATTGGTAATACCGTTTTAATTGGTTATTCCTTGATATTTTTGCTTCAGATTTTCAAGGAAAAATGGAAGAAAATTCTCCCCATTCTGTTTTTTTTATTGTTAATTAATATTTACGCTTGGCCGTTTTGGACGGGTGATATTTGGAAAGAGCAAACAATATTTTTACCCGGATACAGATTTAGAATACCCGGAGAATATTATCAGCTAAAAGATTTTTTAAACGAGGAGAAAATTGATACGCGGATTTTTAATCTGCCGGATAATTTTACTTCAGTCCCCGGTATCATTTCCATTAATTTAGAAAAACGATTATATGTTGGGTCTGATCCGCTTAGCCGGCTTCTTTCTCTCCCTGTCTTTTATTTGAATAATTTTGACCTGGCTGTTTTTGGACCGCTTATTAATAATCTTTATTCGCGATATATCGACGACCCGGAATCATTTAGTTTAAACCTTAGGAAACTTTCCGGATTATTTAACACTAAATATATCCTTTTGAGAGGGGAGTCAGATAATAACCTTTATCGAAGAATAAAAAGTCCTGATCATATCAAACCATTCCTTGATTCGGACTTTAATCTTTTAAAAAGATTTGGAAGCCTCTCTCTTTATCAGGCAGATGAGAACTATTTCCTTCCCCATTTTTATATTCCCCAAAAAATAATTTGTACAAGCGGGGGAGCAGAAAGTATAGCCGATATTGTCAGTTTTGGCGGTAATCCGGTCAGGTCAGGAATTTATTTTGGCAATGCGGAGGAGACAATTTTTCCAAAGGTTGATGACATCTTTATTAAAATGGAACTGGAAGATGAAATTATGGATGAAAAACTTGGTATGGAAACAAGGCCGGAAGAAGTAGTTTTTCCCTATGCCCGCCAAAGGCCCGGGAGTTTGATTTACCCTTTGGTTTTAAAAAAAGAAATGGTCGAAAAATGGAAAGTAAGAAAAGATCCGGAAAAGTTGTTTGGCGGGTATTTATTTTTTGCCGGTAAAAGGATAACAGAATTTATTAATTTTGTAGACAAGATTGATGGACAATCGGCCAACCAGACAATAGAACTATATCGCCAAGAAATGATGGCAGCCTCTAAAATTTTAGGTGATTTAAAACTGGAGGGCAGTAAAGACTTTGTAAAACTCTGGGTTAAATATAGGGCAACATTGTTAGCGCATCGTGAAAGAATAGAAGGGATGACAAAGTCCAGTGATTGGGAGATTGTGTTTACGGACTTGGAAAACGAGCTTTACAGGTTAAAAATTGAGCGTGACTTTTCAAAATTGACTTATGAATTTAAAATACCAATGGCGGGGGAATACCTGGTATATCAAAAAAACCAGGATGATAAATGGAACAATATTGAAACTAGAGAATTTACGAAAGGAGAGCATAAACTTTCTTTGCCTAGCCGTGGTATTAGCGGTAATCTTCTTGAGATTAACCTAAAAATAAAAGACTATTCACCAATTTCCATTTTTAGGCTGAGTTTTGATTACAAGACTCAAAGCGCCAGTGCCGGATTTTCTATTATTGAGAACGCCGATCAAGATAAGGCAGAAGAAAAAATTCTCTTGGTTAAGCGGAGGTTGCTAAAAAGCAAAGGAGGCGAATTTGAAAATTTTGAAATGTTTTTTAAATCCTCGCCGGAGGCGACGAATGCCGCCATCTTTCTGTCAACCCTGGAAGAAGAGGGCGTTGAGGTAGAATTTAGAAATATTCAAGTTCAACGTTTTCTCCCTTTATTATTAAGAAGTACGAAATTTCAAACGGCAGACTTAAAACCAAAAATTCCCCAAATTACTTTTATTAAGGTTAACCCGACCAAATACCGGATTTTGGTTGAGGGAGCCAAGGAGCCGTATTCTCTCGTCTTCAGTGAGGGTTTTCATAAGGGATGGAAAGCATATGTTAGTGACCAGCGATCAGTGAACAGTGATCGGTACGGAGAGGTTGTGGCGAGTTATTTTGACGGAGAAATAAAAGAAGGGACACATCAAAATATCTTTCTTGATAAAAATATTTTTGAAACATGGAGGAAAAAACCAATATCTGAAGAAAGACATTCACTGGTAAATGGTTATGCCAATTCTTGGTATATTACCCCGGAAGACAGCGGGGGAAGAGAGAATTATGAATTAATTGTGGAATTTGAACCGCAGCGGTTTTCTTATCTTGGGTTTTTCGTTTCAATGTTGAGTTTAGTTGGGAGTTTTTGTTATTTAATTATTGTTTTTTTTAAGAAAAAATGGACAAGAAATTCAAGATAAATTTTTCTTCCCATCTATTTTTTGTAAGTTTTGGCCTGAGTCTTTATTTTTTGTTTTATTTACCTTTGGAATTATTATTAACCGAGTTTTTCTTTGTTATCCCAAAAATAAACTCTTGGACTAATACCGGTGTTCTTCTGCTCTTTTTGTTGAC
>CAYWJV010000048.1:0-7116 GCA_964458735.1 uncultured Gammaproteobacteria bacterium
GACTTATATTGGGTTATTAAAGTCAATATGATTGACTACAACTTATTGACCATTAATCTCTTTGGCCTGATTGACTTAGCCAAAATATCGTAGGTATGAAAAAGAAGGTCTTAGTCTTAGCTTCAACTTTCCCCCGCTGGAAAAACGACAGCACCCCTCCTTTTGTTTATGAATTAGAAAAAAGGCTGGCTGATGATTTTGATATTCATGTTTTGGCGCCGCATTTTACCGGGGCTAAAAAATATGAAAAGATAAGCGGTCTTAAAATCCATCGCTTCCGGTATTTTTGGCCGGCAAAACTGCAGAAATTGTGCTATGAGGGCGGCATTTTACCCAATCTTAAAAAAAATAAACTCCTCTATTTTCAGGCCGCCTGCCTGATTTTTTTTGAATTGTTAAATGCCGCCAGAATCGTCAAGAAAGAAAAAATAGATTTAATCCATGCCCACTGGATTATTCCGCAAGGAATAGTTGCCTTAATTATTAATAAATTATTTGGGATACCTTATATTGTCACGAGCCATGGCGGAGATATTTACGGTTTATCTGGAAAATCATTCACTTGGTTTAAAAAGATAGTAATCAAAAAAACAAAAACAATTACCGTCGTTAGTACGGCGATTAAAAAAGAAATCGAGAATAAATTGATAAAAAATACACCCATTGAAGTAATCCCTATGGGTGTTGATTCAAAATCATTTAATCCTAACAAAAGAGACGAAAATATAAAAAAGAAATATAACATAACCGGACCATTTTTGCTTTTCGTCGGAAGATTAGCCGAAGTAAAAGGCGTTGAAAATTTAATTTATGCAATGATTGATGTAGTAAAAGAGCATCCAAAGGCAAAATTACTAATTATCGGGAAAGGTCCATTAGAAACAAAATTAATAAATTTGATGAAAAAGAATAAACTAGACTCAAATGTTAAATTTTTAGGAGCAATAACTTATAAAAATATGCCCATGTATTATGCTACTGCTGATATTTATATTTCTCCTTCATTAAATTATAAAAATCATCAAGAAGGATTCGGCTTAACTTTGGTGGAAGCTGGTATGTCCGGATGCAATCTAATAGCAGTTAATTCTGGAGGAATAAAAGATATAATTAAAAATAATAAAACTGGATTATTGCTTAATTCTTCAAATCCAAAACTAATTTCAAAAGCAATTATTAAATTAATTGAATGTCCAAGTTTATTTAATAAGAAAAAAATAATAAAAGAATTTATCAGAAGATTTGATTTTTTATATATCTATAAAAATTACAAAAAAATTATATATTAATAATTTGCTCATATGATTTATCAAAGAAATTTTTCAAAAATAAACAGATCAGTTTTGGATAAAAAAATCCGGAGAGTTAAGGCAAAAAAAATTGCGGCAGTAATAAAGGACTTCGCAAATAAAAGAAACATTGATCTAAGTAAACAGATAGCTCTAGACATTGGAGGATCGGCGGGGTATGCAGCTAAAGAATTATCAAAACATATTAGAAGAGTTTTTGTTATTGATATAGATAAACAAGCTATCGAATTAGGGAGAAAGCAGAATAATTCGACAAATATCATCTATAAAATAGGTGATGCAATGAAAATGCCTTTTAGAAACAAAAGTATTGATATTATCATTTGCAACCAAGTTTATGAACATGTTCCTAATTATTGTACTTTGGTAGAGGAAATTAGAAGAGTTTTAACCGATGATGGTTTCTGTTATTTTAGTGCTGGAAATAGATTTGCATTAGTAGAGCAACATTATAGATTACCTTTTTTATCATGGCTTCCTAAAAAAGTTTCTAATATATACTTAAAGGTCTTTAGGGGAAAACCGTATTATTACGAAAATCTTTTATCATATTCTGGCCTTAAAAAATTATTAAAAACTTTTGAAATTAAAGACTATACCCTAGAAGTAATAAAAAATCCGATTAAATATTATGCCATTGATCAAATCAAACAACACTCACTAATATCATGTTTGCCTAAATTTGTGTTAAAAATATTAAAACCAGTAATTCCAGGATATATTTTTATAATTAAAAAATGAAGATACTTTTTAAAATTATCAAAACCGGATCTGGTAACGATATCTATTTTAAAATCTTAGAGGGATTAAAAACACAAGGTATCAAGATTACAACATGTTATTATCCAACAATATTCCAATTCTTCCCATTTTTTCTTAAATTTATTAACAAGGCAATAACTGCAGATATAATTCATTCCAATATTGAATACGGTTGGGTTTTTAAAAGAAAAAATGTTCCACTAGTTGTTATTGTTCATCATTTGGTATTCGAAAAGAAATTTCAAGAATATACCTCTTTTTCCCAAAAGCTATTTCACTATTTGATAGTGCTTCCTAATACTAAGAAATCTTTACAAGTCGCAGACAAAATCATAGCCGTTAGTAAATATACTCAAAAATCAGTATATCGTGTATTTGGAAAACAAAAACAAGTTGATGTCATCTATAACGGAATTAACTTAAATATCTTTAAACCAATTCAAGTTAAAGCTTATAACGATAACAAGTTTCATCTTCTTTTTGTTGGTAATTTTATTAAAAGAAAAGGGTCTGATTTATTACCTAAAATAATGAAATTATTAGGCAATGAGTATGTTTTGTATTATACGAGCGGACTACGAACAAAACCACCAAGCAATTTTAGTCTACCAAACATGATTAGGCTCGGTAAACTATCAGAAGAGGAATTAATTAGAAAATATAATGAATGTAATGTGCTACTTGCTCCATCGAGATTGGAAGGTTTTGGATATCAAATTGCTGAAGCAATGGCTTGCGGTAAACCAGTTATTGCTACAAATTGTTCTGCTCTTCCAGAATTAATCGTTGATAAAAAGGGAGGATTTTTATGCGAAATGGATAATGTAAATGATTTTGTCGATAAGATAAAAACTCTTTCCGAAAACAAATACTTAGTCGAAAAAATGGGACAATTTAACAGACAAAGAGCTATAGAGAAATTTAATCTTAAGAAAATGGGAAAAAAGTATCAAAGGCTGTATGATAAATTAATTAAGATAAACTTTTTAGTTTGATAATTTTCACACTTGTATGAATTTAGATAAAATTGGAAAATGGGCAACAATTTTTTTTATGTCGTCCGGTATATTTGTCTCAGTCCTACTGGTAGAAACAATTATTCTGGCTTTCTTTAGTCAATTCCGAGCACAATTTATCTATTTATCTCTAATTACCGCTTTTATTCTGGCAATATTTTTCTCCATTCAAATAAAAAAGGATGTCAAATTACTACCCAAAATAACTTCTCCTGTATTGGTTTTAATCTTTTTAATTTCCCTCTTACTAATATTTTATCCTCACGATACTTTTGGAGGAAGAGATGAATCAGTATACTCAAACTATGCGGTTCGAATAGCCCAAACTGCCTCCCTAAATATTCCGTCGTATTTAAACAACTTACCAGACAATTTCGTCGAAGGGACGAGAACGATGCCGAGTGGTTATGTTGTTTGGTTGGCAATATCAAAGATATTTTTTAGTAATCAAGGGATACTACGGAACAATGTGATTTTAATAATTCTGGGTCTTTTTTCTTTTTTTCTAGTTTCCTCTCATATTACAGGAAAGACAAATGGTTTAATTTCCGTTCTTCTTTTTTCCTCCAGCATGCCATTTTTGTGGTTTTCGCGGGAAACAATGTCGGAAAATTTATCGTTTTTTCTTCTTTGGTCTTTAATATTGTTCTTGTTTCTCTTTCTTAAAACAAAGCGGAATATTTATCTAATAGGTTTATTTTTAAATGCTTGGTTGTTCGGTTTGACAAGATATGAAGGTTTTTTACTTCAATTTGTAATTCTATTTATACTTCCAGTACTGATTTTTTTAAAAAAAATTAGTTTAAAGAAAAACTTAGTAATACTTATTATTTATATCCTCATGCTAGTATCAAATATTTATATAACCGGTGAGATTGTTATTTCCCCACTTCTTAAGGCAATATTACCGAAAGTAGCGAATAGTATTAAAAGAGATGTTTATTCTTTAATTCCCAATAACTTTTCAATCAACTATATAAAAAACCCGGTTATGAACACGGGTGATCAACCTAAATTCCAAAATTTATCTTTTTTTGTTTTTCTAATGATGGCAAAGTACAATTTTATTTTAGTAATTTTCTCAATATTTATAGTGACAGTTAATTTTCTTTTTCGGATTAATAAGATTGAGAAAACAAAAAAGTTATTCTTTATCATTTTAATTTTATTGATACCTGAATATTATAAATTCATTAGCCCGAATGTAACTATTGATCAGCCATGGTTATATCGACGCTATGTATATGCATTATTCCCTCTTGGATATTTGTGTCTCACTATTTTATTAAATCAGTTAAAAACTAGAAAGTTGTTAATTATCTTGTTGAGTAGTTTCTTTATGATCAACATTATTCTTTCAAGTCCGACTCTCTTTCTGAAAAACAATTGGACGCTTGTAGATAAACTAGACGAAATAACAGAAAATATCTCAATAAAAGATTTTGTTATTATACGAAACAAAACATTAGGGCATTATTACCCTGGCTCATTTTTGATTTTGAATAAAGGAGTCAGAAGTGCATTCGCATCAACTATAGATCGATCAAAATTCCTACCTGATCGGAAAATTTTTAATGGTATTTCCTATAATAAAATATTTTTACTATCAACGAATGATAAAGATGGTTATCCTTCTTTTAATATTGTTTCCCGTAAGTCTGTTGATGTGGAATATACTCAGCTTGTACCTTCTTGTCAGCTTTACTTACTCGGAATAGAAGAAAAACTAAAAGATCCATATAATGTTGGATTATTGTCCTTTTTGAATGTGGAAAAATACTGTAGCCAACCAAGAAACGAAATTGTAAAACATAAAGAAAAACTATATCTTTATGAACTAACTTATTTGTGAAAATATTAATAATCAATGACACTATTGAAAGAATTGGTGGAACTGAACAGCATTGTTATTCTCTAAAAAATTTACTGGAAAGCAAGGGACATCAAGTAAAGATCTTTGGAAAAAGAACTTTTGAGGCATTTCCTTCATTTTTATTAAGATTTTTCGATCCATTTATATATTTTCAGAGCCTCAAACTAATAAAAAGTTTTGATC
Source organism: uncultured Gammaproteobacteria bacterium (assembly GCA_964458735.1). Taxonomy (GTDB): domain Bacteria; phylum Patescibacteriota; class Microgenomatia; order UBA1406; family GWC2-37-13; genus GWC2-37-13. Next base: position 5,145 of record CAYWJV010000048.1, read on the forward strand.
CTGATGTTGTCCATGTCCATGGTTTAAGTAGAAATATTTCTCCATCTCCAATTTTGGCAGCTAAAAAATATAATAAAAAAGTAGTGATGTCATTTCATGATTTTCATTTATACTGCCCAAAAACCTGGGCAATATATCAGGATGGAAAACCATGTAAGTTTGGTTATTCAACAAAGTGTCTTTACTCAAATTGCAAAACCTTCAATGAAGGTTACAAATATATTCCGTATCACTTATTAAAATGGCTAAAGGTAGGACTTCATCGGCAGTTAATAAAAAAATACGTTGACCGTTTTATAGCTTCTTCTAATAAATTAAAAAAATTGATTCAATATTCATTAAAAATCCCCGACCAAAAAATCATTTATTTACCTTATTTCACCAATTTAGAAAAAAATGTAGAACGAAACATTGACAATATTAAACCAAATCAATTCCTTTATGTAGGCAGATTATCTAAAGAAAAAGGTATTAATATACTAATTGAGGCAATACATTTACTTGTCAAAAAAAATAAGTTAAATGTAAAATTAATTATTATTGGTGATGGACATGAGAGAACGAAACTTAAAAGATTAACCTATCTCTTAGGTCTTGAAAAATATATTGTTTATTTAGGAAAACTCCCAAAATCAAAGCTTTATAGATATTACTTAGAAAGTTTGGCAGTGATAATCCCTAGTATTTGTATGGATAATAGTCCGTTAGTAGCCTATGAAGCGATGAGTTATCATGTTCCGATTATTGCCAGTAATATTGGCGGAATACCAGACCTTGTCAAAAATAATAAAAACGGTTTTTTGTTTGAACCAGGAAACAAAAAAATACTTGCCGATTATTTACTGAAATTATATAAAAATATAAAATTAAGTAAAAATTTAGGAAACGAGGGATACAATATGATTAAAATTAGATTTAATAAAGAAATATATTACAAAAAATTAATGGAGATATATAGATAACGTTTTCGAAATTGTTTAGTTTTATAATATAGGTATATTAATAAATTCTTAACTAATTTTGAGTTTATCCTATTTAAAATAACTAATAATATTAATTGAAATTTAATTATTCGTCCTTGCCTTGAGATATATTTCGCAAACTTTTCTTTTCGGAGAAAACTCGGTAAATTATTGACAATGTTTGCATTTAATTCCTTTAACACTATTAATATCTCCCTAATTTTATAAGGTACCTTGCTAGTTATATTCATTTCTAAGAAAAACTTCGTAATGTTGTATTTTTTACTATTTTTTTTAAGTGAAGAGAGATTATTTAAGGCAATTTGTACCGCGTTTCTTCTTATCTTTTCTTTAGCTTGAAACGCCCGACTAATGCCAGATATTCTTAATTGATGTAATATTTTTTTTACTTTCAATATCTTATATTTTTTTGAAACTCTTAACCATAAATCATAATCTTCTGCTTCTCTTCTTTTGTGATACCCATTCAACTCATTTAAGATTATTCTTTTTTTAAACATTACCGTCGGATGCCCCAAACAATTTCTAAATTGAAGAGTGTAATAAATTGCTTCAGGAGAAGAAGCGTCTTTGACCGTATATAGATATTTTTTATTCTCATCTATAACATCATAATATGAAGAAACAACTGCTATTGTTTGATTTTTAATTATTTCGTTATATTCAAGTTTAAACCTATTGGGATAAGCGATATCATCCGCATCCATTCTGGCAACATAATCCCCTTTTGCCAGTTTTAATCCTCTGTTAAGAGTCCCAGCAACTCCGAGGTTTCCATGATTTTCAAAATACCTAATTCTTTTGTCATCATAAGATATGATAATTTTCTTTGAATCATCAGTTGACGCATCATTGATAATGATAAACTCAAAATCTTTAAAGGTTTGATTTAAGATACTGTTTATTGCTTCCCGAAGGAATTTTTCTGCGTTGAAAACCGGCATTAAGACTGAAATTTTTGGATTATTCATATTTTTATCCAAGATTGA
>CAYWJV010000049.1:0-2559 GCA_964458735.1 uncultured Gammaproteobacteria bacterium
CGAACCGACCTTTCTTTTTTTAAATTCTTAAACTCCGATCCGTCAACATTGCTATTTTTTTCGATACTGCCATTGTTGATATGGTTAGCTAATTCAAAAATAGCTATAATTGGTGCGATATTTTTTATTATATTGACGGCCTTTTTTGACTATTTTAAATTTGAAAAAACTTCGGAGAATTTAGTCATCCAATCATTTTTTTTCTTTGCTTACGCAGTAATAATCAGCATTAAAGAATTAACAAAAGAAAGATGAAATATATTTATTCACTTATGAGGTTTACGAAAGAAATCCTGAAAATAGTGATTTTTATTATCAGCATTTTATTCAGCGGGTATTTTATCTTGGGAACGATTTATTCAACCCTTTTTACAGAACTGCAATTTAAAGAACAGATTGTTTCTTCAATGACAAATTATGAATTAATGCTGATGTTGTTTGGAATTCTAGGGATATTGGGAATATTAGGGTTTAGAAAAATAGTCAAACCAATTCTGTCAAAAGGCGAATTAATAATCTATCTTTTTTCTTCATATTTTTTGAGCTATTTTATTGTCAAAAATTTTCAGTTTCCCAACCGATTATTTGTTTTATTAATATTATTGATTTCCGTAATTCTTTTTTTTCTATTACTTCAGATAACGGATTTTTTTTATAATTTTAACGTTTTATATCTTGGGGAATTAATTTCAAAAGAAAAAATAAAATTAAACCAAAACATATCAAAACTTGTTTTTAATTTTAATAATGGATTATTAAAATCTCCTATTATAATAATAAAGATTATTTTTTCCCTGATTATATTTTCAAGCGTTATTATTCTCACAATCGGACTGTCAGGATTAATTATCTTTAAGGTTAACCAATACTTTGACTACCAAAATCAGCTGCGAAAAAGTTTTATCATCACTAAAATTATTCCTAAAAATACTACTTACGCTCAAGAAATAGTATTGCAAGGATACAACTTTGGTTGGGATTTGAATAATCTATCATTATTAATGACAAAGGACGGCGCCATCAACGATATTAAGTTATGGACTGATAATGAGATAAGATTTATTGTTCCTCTGCATCTTCAAGAGGGAAAAAGCTTTATCTGGTTGGAAAAACCGGAAAATGACAGTAGCCATTCGGCGATTCTGAAAAGCAATCAAGTTCTCTTAAATATTATTTCCCGTTGGGAATTTTACCCTTCACAAATTAATTATGACAACTCTTTTTATCCAATAATAAAAGAAAATATTTTAAGAAAAATTAAAAGGTTTTGGTTCTTTAAGCTAAAATTAGGAGACTTACTTAGTTATAATCAAAGGTGAAAGATTTTAGCGCTGAAGGTGACAACGACGGCAATCGTGATAACGAGGGCGGAAAGGCGGAGAAACCAACTGGCCAAGCCGCGGGAAGCATATTTTCCCATAATCTCCGTACTTTCGGAAAAACTGATGAGAAAATAAAAAATTATCGGCAGTATGGCGGCGTTTAAAAAGTCGGCATAAAGAGTCAAGCCAAAAAGCGAGGTTTGTGGAAATAAGGTAATGATTAGAGAAACGACAATCTGGACAATAAAGAACATATAAAAAAGCCGACCTTTTTTAAAGTCGGCGTCAAGCGAACCTTCAAACCCAAACATCTCCGAAAAGACATAGGCGGTCGCCAAGGGGACAATCGTCAGACCTAAAATTGAGGCGGAAAAAAGACCAACGGAAAAAAGAATCGTCGCCAGTTGCCCGGCAATAGGAGTCATCGATAAAGCCGCCGAATAACCGTCGGTCACCTTAATCTGATTGACGAATAAAGTATAGGTGACGGCAATGGCCATCATCCAGGATAAAAAGTTAGTTAAAAAAGCGCCAAAATAAATTTCGATTTTTTGTAATTTGAATTGGGTCATATTTATTTTTTTATCGATGATGAAACTTGAAATAAAAAATTGTCCCCAGGCCGTGATCGTTGTTCCCAGAACCGCAAGCAAGGAAAACCAATATGTAAAATCGGCAATATTAATTTTTTTCGGAAAAATAAAACTTTCCTGAATGGCTTCTCCCCAGTTAGGTTTAGTGAGAATGGCGGAGATAATATAGGCGATATAGAAAAGGATCATAAACAAAAAAACCCTCTGCAATTTTTTATAGTTGAATTTAACGACGATAAAGATTAGTGCAAAACAAATAAGGATTAAAAATAATTGCCAGGGAAGATTAAAAAGCTGTAGGGCTGACTTTAGGCCGGAAACATTTTGTAAAACCACTCCCTGGTTGGCAATAAAATAAAAAATAAAGACAAATAAAGAAACCTTGACTCCATATCTTTCGCGAATCAGACTGCCCAGTCCCCGATTAGTGACAATGGAAATCCGGGCGCCGACTTCTTGAGTGGTGGCCAGAAGAATGGTAATCGGGACGACCAGATATTGAGAAGCCATGCCAAAAAGTGAAGCAGCCACCGTATAGGTGGCTACGCCTCCGGCGTCATTGTCAGCAACCGCGGTAATAATGCCGGGCCCTAAGACGGCCAGAAAAATAAACAAGCGATATTTAAATTTTTGAAAGAATTTTT
>CAYWJV010000049.1:2659-4890 GCA_964458735.1 uncultured Gammaproteobacteria bacterium
GGTTAGGATACTACTAAAATGAATGCGAGTCAAGGTGTTGAAAAATTTTAAATCTTAAATTTCAAATCACAAATAAATCATAAATTCTAATTAATAAATTCTAAACTTTTTAATATTTTGTATTTACTATTTAAAATTTATTTGGAACTTGGAATTTATAATTTAGGATTTTTCTTTTGCTATAATATCTTATGAATACCTACAAGAACGTCTATGTAACCGGCTCAATCGCCTATGATACGATTATGAACTTTCCGGGGGAGTTCAAAGATCATTTTCATCCGGAAAAACTTCATCAGATTAATATTTCTTTTGCCGTTGACAAACTGGAAAAAGAATTAGGGGGAACGGCAACGAATATTGCACACAATGTTTCATTGCTTGTAAATCCAAAATCCAAAGGTCAAATGACAAAATTATTAGGGTCGGTGGGGAAAGATGGAAAAGAGTTTATTAATTTTTTTAAAAAAAATAATATTGATGCGAGTGGGATCGTTGTTGATAAAAAATTATATACGTCCTCGGGTTCAGTCATTACCGATATAAAAAATAATCAAATCTGGGGTTTTTACTACGGGGCCTCGGAAAAAATTCCTTACACAGATTTTAGAAAAATAAATAGAGATACCGATCTTTTAGTTATCTCAGCCAATCACAAAAATTCTTTCTTATATTTTCAGTACGGAGCAATCAAACATAAGATTGATTATTTATATGATCCGGGAATGGCTTTGACTTGGATCAAGGATATAGATCTCAAAGAAGGGGTTATGAATTGCAAATATCTAGTTGGAAATGATTATGAAATTGCGATGATTACAAAAAGAATTAAGAAATCAATTAATGAATTAACAAATTACGGATTACGAGTTATAAAAACATTGGGAGAAAACGGCGTTCGATATTATGATGTAGGGGCGAAGCGCGCTTCGCCCGTAGGGAACAAAAATTTTTGTTCCGTACATGTTGATGGATATAAAGTGAAAAAGATGGTTGATCCAACCGGGGCTGGGGACGCCTGGAGAGGCGGATTTGTGGCCGGTTTGTTAATGGATTATTCGACCAAAGATTGTTTGAAATTAGGTAATGTCATGGCCAGTTTTGCGATTGAGAAATATGGAACGGTAAATCATCGACCAACATTGGAGGAAATAAATAAAAGAATGGAAAAATAACCAAATAAAGAAATAAACAAATGAAGAAATGAATAATCAAATGTATAAATTATTAAATACATTTAATTATTTTTTTATTCAATCATTTATTTTTTTATTTTATTATTTGTTTATTTAATCATTTGAATTTTGACATTTGTTATTGTTTAATTATTGGATTATGAAATCTGACATCAAAAATATTAAACTCGCTCCCCTAGGTTCTCAGTTGATCAATTGGGCCTACCTACAGATGCCGGTTCTGGATTTAATCAGAAAAAGATTTAAAAAAGACAAACCTTTGCAAGGCGTTGTCTTAGGGGCTTGTTTGCATGTGACCTCGGAAACGGCTAACTTAATGATTACCCTTAAAGAGGGCGGAGCCAAAGTCTTTTTATGCGCATCAAATCCCCTATCCACCAACGATGCCGTCGCCGCCTCTCTTGTCAAAGATTATTCTATCCCCACTTTTGCTATTAAAGGCGAAGATAATAAAAGTTATTATTCTCATTTAAATCAGGTCCTTGATGAAAAACCTAATCTGACCATGGATGACGGGGCGGACTTGGTTAGTTTACTGCATAGTAAAAGAACTGATCTATTAAAGGACGTTATAGGGTCAAGTGAGGAGACAACGACCGGAGTGATTCGTCTGCGGGCGATGGAAAAAGACAAAGCTTTAAAAATTCCGGTCTTGGCCGTTAATGATAATTTGACTAAACATCTATTTGATAATCGCTATGGAACCGGTCAATCAAGCATTGATGGAATTATCCGGGCGACCAATATACTGCTCGCCGGAAAAAAATTCGTCGTCTGCGGGTATGGCTGGTGCGGACGCGGGGTGGCGATGAGAGCCAAAGGCATGGGAAGCCAAGTGATTGTTTGTGAGGTTGATCCGGTTAAGGCTCTTGAGGCATTGATGGACGGGTTTTTGGTAATGACTTTATTAGATGCAATTAAACAAGCCGATATTGTTTTATCAACCACCGGTAATAAACATGTAGTTAGTGAAGAACATTTACGGGTTGCCAAGCCGGGAATAATTTTGGCCAATGCCGGTCATTTTGATGTTGA
>CAYWJV010000049.1:4990-6963 GCA_964458735.1 uncultured Gammaproteobacteria bacterium
GCCGAAGGCCATCCGGCGTCGGTGATGGATATGAGTTTTGCCGGTCAAGCCATCGGCGCAGAATATTTATGGATTAATAAAGGAAAATTAAAAAATAAAGTTTATTCTCTACCTCAAGAATTAGATAGGGAAATTGCCAGATTAAAATTAGAATCCGAGAGAGTAAAGATTGACAAGTTAACCAAAGAACAGACAAAATATCTAAACAGTTGGCAGGAAGGGACATAAAATTTAAAGCTCGATACTAAATTTTATTGCTCCGTGGGAACCCTCCCCAAGGGAGCTCCCAAGTTGCAAAAAATTAAGCGTCTCGCTTTTCGCTATATTTAGCCATATGAGTAATACTTTCACCTCTGAATCAGTTTGCGCCGGACATCCGGATAAAATCTGCGATCAGGTGAGTGACGCGATTCTAGACGAAGCTTTTAAAGTCGATAAATATTCCCGAGTAGCGGTTGAAACAATGGTGACCAAAAATTTTATAGCTTTGGCCGGAGAAGTGACTACTAAAGCCAAATTAAATTATAAAAAGATCGCTCAACGAGTAGTGAAGAATTTAGGTTATACAATCCCGGCGTTAAATTTTTCTGATAAGGCAGAAATAATTGTCAAAATTCATACTCAGTCCCCGGAAATAGCCGTTGGCGTCAATAATTTAGGAGCCGGTGATCAGGGATGTATCAAGATTGGATCTCTCGTAAGAACAAAAAAAGGATTTGAGAAAATCGAAAATATAAGACAAGATGATTTTGTCCTCACCCCAAATGGTTACAGGAAAGTATTGAAAGCTAAAAAAACAGGAATAAAAGAAATAATAAAACTAAATTTTATAAATGGAATAATTCTTGAATGTACAAAAGATCATCAAATTCTTTGCTACAATCGAGATGGAAATACATATTGGAAAGAAGCAAACGACTTAACCAAAAATGATTTCATCTGCATGCTGAAACCTCAAGATAATTTTGAAGATAGGGATGCTATTAAGTCACATGTTGATAGGAAATCTTTTTTTACCAAATATAATCATAAAATATATGGTCCGGAAGATTTAATTTTAAATGAGGAAATAGGTTACGTGATGGGAGTGATGATTGGGGATGGATGCGTAAATAAAAATAATTATATTGAAATAGCGTTTGGTAACGAGTACGAGTATGCTTTACTTGTCAAAAATGTAGTCAGTAAATATTTTGGAGAACATTTTCGACTTATTAAACATAAGAGTAATAACTATAGCTTGAAAATCGATTCCGTATTGGTTCGGAAACACTTTGAAAATTTTGGCATTTTATATAACAAATCTTTTGAAAAAACAACGCCAAAAAGCATCCTTACTTCTCAAAGAAATATTATTGCTTCATACATAAGAGGATTATTTGATACCGACGGAACGATAGTTGAAAATACAGGAAGAAATAAAAAAAATATTAGGATTAGGTTAAGCTCTAGTTCTTATACTCTTTTGCAGGAAACCCAATTACTTTTAAATCAATTTGGTATTAAATCCGTAATACTTTTTAATAGACCAAAAGGATCAGTAGTAGGGCGGGATCATCGATATAAATCGAAATATGATAATTATGTATTGAGTCTAAGTGGCTACCAAAGTTATATTGCTTTTTGTAATGAAATAGGATTTTGTCATCCTAATAAAAATAATCGAGCAACAAGATATCTTGGTAATACAAAACAAAAGCCTACTAACTCCAGAGGTATATATTTAATACCCCATCCTTATAAGAATGAATTTGTTTCCGAAAATTATTTTGAAAAAGATTACCCTTTCAGCATAGTCCAAATTAAGAAAAAAAAGATAATGGAAAAAGAAGAAGTCTATGATTTGGAGATAGATGATGAACACATTTTTTCTGCTAATGGTATATATGTTCATAACTGCATGTTCGGTTACGCAAGCAATGAAACGAAAGAATTGATGCCATTACCGATTATGTTAGCTCATCGATTGGCGA
>CAYWJV010000050.1:0-6924 GCA_964458735.1 uncultured Gammaproteobacteria bacterium
GCATTATATCAATTTAAAGTAGTTAATTCAGACACACATTTTGACACTTAAGCCTACAAGTGTCAAGGAATTCTCCTTGTTAACAGTTTCCTTATTTGGTATAGTGTTACTCTTGGAGTCGTGAAAAAAGGAGAGAAATCAAAGATGAAGGAAAAAAAAGAAACCATCAAAAAAGCCAGCCCAAACATCATGGAAGCGCTTCTTAAAAAAACTAAACCGAGCCTACTTAAAAAAGGAAAGGAGATTGAAGCCAAAATCGTTTCCATTTCGAAAAAAGGAGTAGTTTTTGATGTGAGCGGAAAAGCTCAGGCAATTTTAGGCGAGCTGGAAATCAAAGAAATTTCTACTTATTTACCCTATCTTAAAGTCGGAGATAAAATTTTGGTGAGGATAATTAGCGAAGAATCAAAAAATGGCTTTCCAGTCGTTTCGCTGAGAAGGTTCTTTGATAAGGGCAAGTGGGATATTCTTAAGGAAAAGAAAGAAAAAGAGGAAGAAATCGACGTTCTTTGCGGTGAGTATGGGAAAGGCGGAGTCTTTATTAACTTTATGGGGATAAGAGGGGTGATTCCAAAAATTCAATTAACCGAACCGTTTATTTCCCAACCGGAAAAGATGCGCGGCCAAAAAGTCAAAGTAAAAATTCTTGAGGTTGATAAAGAAAAAAACCGCCTGGTGGTTTCTCAAAAAGCCTCGGTTTTGAAAATTTCTCATAAAGATATAATGAAGAAATTCGAGGCAATAAAAGAAGGAAAAATTTATAAAGCCAAAGTGTTGGGAGCGTCAGAGTTTGGGGTTTTTTGTGAGGTTGAAGGAGTTGAGGGCTTGATTCATATTTCGGAAATTTCTTGGGAAAAAGTGGCTAGCGCTGCCTCATTTGTCACCATCGGTGACACGATTGATGTTTTTGTCGTTGAAAAGAACATGAATGATCTAAAGCTCAATCTTTCTCTAAAAAGATTATTAAAAGATCCTTGGGAAATCATTGAAGAAAAATATCCAAAAGACAAAGAGGTGGAAGGAGAAGTGACCCGTAAAGAAAAATATGGTTATTTTGTTAAACTTGAGCCGGGGATTGAGGGCTTAATTCATATCTCAAAATTGAAAGGTGACGAAGATCTAAAGATCGGTCAGAAAATCAAAGCTTTCATTGAGCGCGTCAGCAAAAAAGAACGCCGGATGAGCTTAGTTCTTCCTCAAACCGAAAAGCCGGTGATGTATAGGTAAACTTCGTTTATATAGTTTATAAAGTCATAAAGTCAGTAAAGTCCATAAAGTATTTTATTTCCAAAACTTTAGGCCCCTTACTTTTTTAAAATCTTTTGTGTTGTTCGTCATCAATTCCAGTTTATTTTCAAGACAAGTGGCGGCAATAAGAGCGTCAGCAATAAAACTAACTCGATTTGTTCTTAAGAATTTTCCTGCTAAAAACCCAGATTTTCCTGTCAGATAAAGAACAGTAAAAAATTGGAATAATCTATTGGCTCGGTCTAAATCCTTCTTATTTTTGAGACTTTTATCATTAAAAAACTCGGCCATAACGATAGAATTAACAAAAATTCTAGCCCGATTTTGTTTTTGAAGAAAGAACAGATCTTTTAAACTTTTATCAAAACCCTTTGTATAGTCAATAATAATATTTGTGTCAACGAAGACTTTTTTCATATCAAGTTATCCCTTTTCTTAACTTTCTCATATATTCTTTTTCTTTTTTACCTCTTCTGACTCTGTTCTCAAATTCAACCCCGGTTTCCCCACCGCCCAAAAAACCAAAAAATTCATCAACATCATCTTTGACTAATTCTTTTTTCGGAGGCATAATAACGGCAATGGGCTTGTTATATTTGCAAACCACTAAAGGAACTTCGGTTTTTGTCACCTCGTCCAAATAAGAGGCCAAATTCTCACGGAATAAATAAACACTGGTTTTTTTCATATGCGGTCATTATAAATGAAGTAAAAAAAGTTGTCAAGTTGTACAGATGTACAAATTATCCATATTATTTACTCCGTAAAAACTGCAAAAAAATACCAGGAGTCATTATTTGGATATTATGTTTTACTTTAATCTCATTGATTTTATAATGTTTTACATTATAGGTAATAAGAAAATCAGCGTTTGATTCTACGGTGCCGGCTACAATGTGAGCGTCATTTGGATCTTTTACGTAATTTTTATACTCTGATTTTATTTGTTTTAAATTCTGTGAGAGTTTAACAATTTTGAGCCTTTCTTTTACAATGACTTTTAATTTTTTATCATCGATATTCAGTTTTTTTACCACCAATAAAAGTTCTTGATAGGAAATATTAGATATAAAACAAACAATATTTTTATTGTTAACGAGTTGATAGGCGGCTCCAAGATTAGAAATCAACGAAGATATAACAACGTCGGAATCGAGAAAGACCTTAGTCATAAATTATAAATTTTTTCTTATTTCTTTGATAGTTTTTTCAATTTTTTCCAGATTTTTAAAATCTTCCTTTTCTGCCAGATATAGATCATAATCCATACCTGTTAAGGCAAAATAGACCGAAGTAACAGGAATTCTATAAACTTTACCGATTTTTTTGGCAACAATTTCACCTCGACCAATAAGATCGTAAATGGTATTTTTGGTCAACTGTAATATCGAGGCTACCTGTTCCGGTGTATATGTTTGAGGAATAGTTGTTTGGTTTAACATAACCAATTTATACCAAAGACTACAAAAGATGTCAATAGGTAATTAAAACCCATTATTCAATCAGCCCTTTTTCTTCCTCTGAAGCAATCACTTTGAAGCCAACATGGGAGTGGCCGGCAAAGAAAAGTCCCTCGCCGACCCCGGCTTGCAGCAGGAAATGTTTTTCCCCTCCGGTTAAAAAGAAGGTTTGGGAAATTTTTTCGACCGCCGCGGTTGACTGTTTTAAAATAATTTGCAGTGATGAATTGGTAATAATTGCCCGACCTTCATCGGTGGACAAAAAATCTTCCACGTCTTGAGTAATTGTAGTTAAACCTAAGTGATATTTACGGGCTCTTTTAGCAAAAGAATGTAAATAAGCTCCGGAATCTTTTTGCTTGATCAGATACCAAGCCTCGTCCACTATCAGGACTCTTTTTTTCTTTTCCCGGCGGACCCGGTTCCAGATATAGTCCAAAACAATATACATAGCCACCGGCCGCAAATTTTCTTCCAGGTCGCGGATGCCAAAGACAGTAAAAGGATTTTTTATATCAAAGTTTGAGTGCTGGTTAAAGATACCTGAGGCGGAGCCGGAGACAAATTTTTCCAATCGATCGGCCATTTCTTTTGACTCGAGCGTTTCCATACCGGCAAAAACTTTAAAAAGATCTTCAAGCAATGGCGGCTCTAAAGAAAATGTTTCCGGATCTTGAGTGATCCCTTTTTCCCGGTAAGCCAAAACTAAGGCCCGATCTAAAAGGGCGTCCTGTGACGGAGTTAATTCACCCATAATCACTCGCATTAGAGAATGTAGATCAAGAATTTTATTGGAAAGTTCATCTGGTCCGGCATTGGTTTTTTCCAGATCAAAAGGATTAATTTTATAACTGGACGATGCAGAAAAAACAACATATTCACCACCAACGGCCGGTACTAATTTTTCATATTCATTTTCCGGATCAATGATAATAACATCGGTTCCCATCATCAGTAATCTTAAAGCTTCCAGTTTCACCATAAAACTTTTTCCGCCACCGGACTTTCCTAAAATAACCGAGTTGGCATTTTCCAAAGTAAACCGGTCAAAAATAATCAAAGAACCGTCATGCTGGTTAAGGCCATAGAGTATGCCTTCATTGCGTGTGAGAGAAGCCGTTGCAAATGGAAATGTTGTTGCGAGAGATGTGGTGTCCATATTACGCCAGACTCCCAGTTTATCGTAAAAAATTGGCAGGGTTGATTTAAATCCTTCTTCCATTTCTAAAGTTGCTTGGCGGGAAACAATTAAAAGAGACGATAAAACCGAATCAATTTCTTTAGTGATCCGGTTTAATTCTTCCAATGAATCAGCGGGAATAGTGACATAGAGGCCAAATTGAAAAAATCTTTCTGCCCCCTTGGCTAATTCCGCTTGAAGAGACAAGGCGTCATCAAGAGCTACTTGAATGGTCGGATCAACCACTTTTCCAGCTTTAATATCACCTTCTATGGTTGCTTCCATTTCAGCAATCTTTCTTTTCAGATCATCCAAAACATTTTTTGACTCGGTCGGATAGATATACATCGATATATAAAGAGGATGATCAAAAGTGATTAAAGAATAAAGCCAATTGGGTGAGACATAGCGGGGATAACCAACAACATATAAAGTCCGGTAATAACGATCGTCAATTTTGAGACTATTAAAATCCACCTCAACGTAAGAAGGGGCGATCAAATCTTTTGTAGAAACGGATCCGGCTGCTAAAAAATCAGCCATATTATTTGATCTAGATGATTGGTTATTGGTTGGTTTGGGAAATAGGTTGAACATAATTATCCTGATGACATGACGACATCCGTGTAACTTTCAATCGGTGCTAAACGTCGGCCGGTCGCTGATGGATTATAAAGATTGTAATAAAGTTCAGTTAACTCTTGACGTTGTAAAACGCTTCCGTTAAGACCAATTTTTGTAATTAATCGGAGTAAGTTATCTCGCTTAGGGTAAAGGGCGGTTTTGGCTCGGGTAAAAACATACTCTTTATTTAATGAATTAGGATTAGCGCCGCTAACTCCCATTTCTAGAGGCGAAAAAGGAACGACAAAGAAAAATCGTTTTTCTAAAACAGTATTTATTTTAATAATACTTTTAATAAATTCTCGATAACCAACCATCCTTTTTTGCAGAATATCAACTGTTTGTTTATTTATTTTTTCTTCAAGATAATCTAAATATGTCGAGACATCAATCCTTTTGGAAATAATTAAAATCTGAACAGGAAAAGATAATGAATTTAACAGTCCGGAATAAGCATAGATCATTGAAGTCTGTTCTTCAGTTGACAGTAACCAAAAGTTGACGGCTCCAACTTCAACAACTGTAGCCGCGGAAAAATCCTTCATTAAAACAACATCATCTTTTATCTCCTCAATCTCGATAAAAGATTGAGTGGAAGCCTTGACTGGTGAAGTGGGTTTTATGGTTGTCATATTAATTCTTTTGATGCAATTTCAATCGGTTTTTCATTTACGCTTTCTACCTTAATTTTCATTGTATCAAAAAAGAAGTTTCCTTTGGGGTCTTTGATTTCGAAAAAATAATCAGATGGGGGGAGGGGATTGTAAGTGGCAAAAACTCCATGGGAATTAGTTTTTAATATTCTAATCGGGTCGCTGGTAGGCTCTTTCTTTATATAGACAAGGATTCCGGTCAAAGCAGTCTGTTTATAATTTTTTATTAATCCGCTGAGAAAAGGGGCTTTAATATTAGGTGATAGATGATTGATGATAGATGATGGTTCTTTGACCGTAGAAGGTTGAGGTTTGTTTTTTTTGCCCAACAAAGAACTAAAAGAGTCGGTAAAAAGATTGCTGATCTCTTGTTTCTTGTTTTGATTATCTGCCGGGGTTTTGTTACTTAGATATTTTGACAGTTTTTGTTGAGAATCAATATGAGACATGACCCGATGGGGATCGTCTGTAAAAACTAAATTTTTTAAAAAATAAATGGCTGGATTTTGTTTTTTAAAAAAATATTGGGTAGGAGAGGTTAATCTTTTTATTAAATTTCTTATCCAAACCTCCATCGGCCGGTCATTAATGGGAATAAAAGCAAAAGCAACACCAATGAGAGCCACCACAATTCCCAGTAAAATATTTAAAATAGGGACCGGAAAAATAGCATAAACCAATATTCCAAGAGGAATAGAAATCAATAGATAAATAAATTGTTTAATGGTTAAAAAACCAATTAATTTAAATTCAAAGGTGGTGATCTGTCTTGGGATAGGATGCTGTTCCATAAATTTAGTATAACGAAAAATTGAAAGGTTTACCCTGTAAATTCTTGATATAATTTGTTTTAAGAATTTACAGGGCCTATAGTTCATCGGTAGAATGCATCCATGGCATGGATGAGGACGGGGTTCAATTCCCCGTAGGTCCACACAATTCTTCTTGACAACTCCTTAAACGTACGTTAATATGTACGTATATGGACCAGACAACGACTATTTCTATTACCGAAGCGAGAAAAAAGCTTTTCCAGATTGCCAAAGAAGTCCAGACACCGGGCCGGTCTTATGCTTTGACCGAAAATGGCAAGCCAAAAGTAATTATTATGTCTTTGGAAGAATTTGAATCTTGGAAAGAAACAGTGGAAGTTTTGACGGAATTTCCTAATTTAAAAAAAGATATGGAAGAAACAGAGAGAGCTATTAAAACGGGAGAATATAAAAACTGGACAACTTTAGAAGATCTTTTAGGAAGAGAAGGGTTTGTTTTCCATGACAAGTCCTCAAACAAATATGAAGTTTCAAGTAGCGCTAAAACCAAAAGCAGAAAAAGAGCTCGATAAATTACCAAAAGCTGATTATTATCGAATTCTTTCAGCTTTTTCGATATTGTCAAATAATCCATTTATTGGTAAAAAAATGCACGGTGAATTTTTTGATTGCTATAACTACAGAGTTTGGCCATACAGAATAATATATCAAATAGATAAAAAACAATTATTTGTGCTCGTGCTTAAAATTGGTCATCGCCAGGGAATTTATAAATAACAAAAATTCTTCTGGTGATTTATCAACAATCAAGCCGTATAACAATCTAACAACATGTCTTTGTAGATTATAACGACATAACAACATATATTTTCTATTGAAATGTATTTTTTTATATGTTAAATTTTAAACAATGATTAAAAGAAAAGGGGAGACCTGAATTCTAAGTTGAATCCGAACAGTTGTTGATTAAACTTGTAAAAACTTCT
>CAYWJV010000051.1:0-5546 GCA_964458735.1 uncultured Gammaproteobacteria bacterium
TTGGTACTTATAATGCGATTTTTTACCTTTTATATAAATTAGAAAAAAATGATGAAGTCGATATTTTTTATCAGGGTCAACGTTATGTCTATCGGGTGATTGGAAGGGAAATAGTTGACCCGTCTCAAGTTCAGTATTTGACGCGAAAAACCAACCGGGAGTTTTTAACATTACAAACCTGTTGGCCGCCGGGGACAACGCTGAAACGTTTGCTTATCTTCGCCGTAAGAGTGGCTGAATGAAACAGTTAAACGGTTAAAACTTAAACGGTTAAATAAACTATTAAGACTTTAAGTATTAAACATTTTTTTGTTTAATGGTTTAATGTTTAACAGTTTATTTAAGTTTTAACAGTTTAATACTTAACTGTTTCATCTAATTCCTACCAAATACAAATCCGGCAGTTCGCTGACCTGCGAGTTGAGATTGATTAAAACTATAATCTTTCCGTCACTGGTAGGATTGAAGAAAGAGCTTTCAAAAGGTCCAGAATAAACAGTTTGTTTGTTAGTATCATCATAATCAACAATAGCAATCTTTTTATTTTCTTCAATAATAAGATGACGAGAATCAGAATACCATTTCATAACATTTCCAACTAGGAAGTTTTTATCTTCTTTGCGATCATAAACATAGGTTTTTCCTTTTTTTATTGATCGCTCCTCCGGAGTTTGGTTAGTGGCAATCATGGCCGGTTTAATCATTAAAGGCAGTTCAACATTATTTTTGGCTTGATATAAAACCTTAGTCTCATTAGGTGAGAAAGAAATAATATTAAAAGAATCTGAGGCAATTTTGTCAAAATTTTTAGGAAAAGTCTCTAAAATTTTATTAAAATTTTTGGTTTTTTCCTTTTGCCAAGCTTCAATAAGAGCATCCTTTGATAATGTTACGTCTAGTGGATTAAGATTATCTTCTTGAAGAGAAAGGAGATAGCTATTTTGCTCAAACTCAAAGATCGCCTGTTTTTGATCAGGGGAAAATAATACTTTGATATTCTTGATATCAACAATGTTAGAAAGTAGAGATAAATCAACAATTTTATTCAAGGGTGGGAAAAAAGGTAGAGTTTTTTTACCGGCGTCAAAGAGATAGGCAGATCCGCTGGCAAAAACAACAATTTTATCACCATCTTCGGTTGGCACGGCTTTAATAATACCCAGATTTGTTAGAGGAGAAAGAGACGGATTGATAGGAAAAAGCACCGGATCAACATTAATTACCAACTCACCTTTAAGATTGATTTTTTTACTCCAGCTGGTATAACCGTCTTTTTTTATTTCAATTAAATAATTACCAGGTGCTAAAGTAAGATTAGTGTCCGTGACGCCTTTTAATTTGCCATCAACATAGGTTTTGGCAGCTTTGGGGTTTGAAGTAGCGCTAATAATACCGGTTGATTTGACTGATCTTTCTTCCAAATCAAACCGATAACCACGGGCATAGGCGATAACCGAAGCCAGAACGATGATGAAAGCTAAAAACAACAACAACCTAAATAAAATTTTCATATTAACAATATAACCGTACTGTATTATACTATATATACTTATGTTCTTCCGGAAAAAAATTGGAATCGATCTTGGTACTGCCAACACTTTGGTTTATGTGGCCGGCGAAGGGATTGTTTTAAATGAACCAACGGTCGTTGCTTATTCTTTGGAAGATAAAAAAATCTTGGCGGTCGGTGATGATGCTAGGGAGATGATTGGCCGGACGCCAGGGTCAATTGTAGCCGCCCGACCGATGAAAGAAGGAGTAATTGCCGACTATACAACTACATCGGCCATGATTACTTATTTTTTGAAAAAAGGCTTAAAGTCCGGAGTTTTTTGGCCGGAAGTAATGATTTCTATTCCCGGCGGTGCTTCACAGGTAGAAAAACGGGCGGTCGTGGCCGCTTGTAAACAAGCCGGCGCTTCTGACGTTTATCTGATTGAAGAACCTTTAGCGGCCGCGATCGGGGCCAAACTACCAATTTCTCAAGCTTCAGGCCAGATGATTGTTAATGTTGGGGGTGGAACGACGGAAATTGCCGTCATTTCCTTAGGTCAGTTAGTGGTTTACAAGACGGTTCGGGTGGCGGGAACCAAATTGGATGAGGCGGTTATGACTGAACTGCGAAAAAAACATAATATGATTATTGGCGAACGAACAGCTGAAGATATAAAAATTAAGATAGGCAACGCTTTGATTGATGAAAAGCAGTCGTTGGAAGAGCGGAAGATGGAGGTAAAGGGACGGGATTTTCAGACCGGTCTGCCAAAAATCTATAAGATCGGTGAAAAAGCTGTTAACGTCGCCATGATTAAACCTTTAAAAGCAATTCTTGACGGAATAAAAGAAGTTCTTTCCCAAACACCGCCGGAGTTGGCCGCGGACATTGTTGATAAAGGGATAGTTCTGTCCGGCGGGACAGCTTTGCTTACTAATCTTGATCGATATATTACTTACTACACCGGCGTATCTTCATTTGTGGTTGACGAACCGTTATTTTGTGTAATTCGCGGAGTTGGAATGGCCATCGAGAATTTAGATAGTTTTAAAGATGCTATCCGATAGTAATAAAGGTAAATTCAAAAGTCAAAAGTCAAAAGTCAAAAATACAATTCAAAAGTTAAAAATAAAAGCATATAGTATTTGTTAAAATAAAAGACACAAATTTGCCAGCTGAATAGCTTTTAGATTTTTATAGAAACAAAAATAGGCATAAAATAACTTGAACAAAATCGGTTTAACATTTAATATTTAACATTTAATATTTTACTTATAGTAAATACCCAAAAATGAGATCTAATAAAATATTAGGAATCACTATTATCCCTGAAACAAAATCTAGTGTCCTAGAGAAAATTTTAAAGTACATAGACAGATCAACCGGTTTTTCCCACATTGTCTCCCTTAACCCCGAGAACTTGGTCATCACCACTGAGAATGAATCATTCAAAAAGGTTGTTGAGACGGCCCAAATTATCATAATTGATGGTATAGGGGTTGTTCTGGCAGGCCGATTACTAGGGGTTGAAGTAGGGGAAAGGATAACCGGGGTGGGGTTGATGGATGAGTTGTTAAAGAAGGCGTCAGATAGACGCTTAAGAGTGCTGATGATTGGTGGAAAAGAAAATTTGGCAGAGGAACTTATTGAGTGCTACTCAGAGCAATTTTCCGAAGCTAAGTTTAAAGGAGTACAAGGAATAGAAGATATTAAAAATATAAAAAAAGAGGAAGAGGTTAAAATCTTCTCAATAGTAACTGCTTATAAGCCCCAGTTGGTTTTTGTCGCTTTTGGCTCGCCGGATCAAGAGCTATGGCTAGACCGTCACAAAAAGGAATTTGCCGGATGCGTGGTCATGAGCGTTGGTGGAGCGTTTGATTATCTTTCAAACAAAATTAAGCGTCCACCCGTCTTTATTCAGAAACTGGGGTTAGAATGGTTATTCCGCTTATTAAATCAACCATGGAGATGGAAAAGACAGTTGAGGCTGATTAAATTTATTTGGTTGGTTACTCGTCAAAAATGGAACAAAACTTAAAAAAAGTTCTTAAATATTTTTCATTTTTTGCTTATAACCCTACATTGGATGAAGTTTACACTTTTTTTCCAATAAAAATCAGTAAAAAAAGCTTAAAATATACTCCATCCCAGTATAGTGTAGGAAAAAAAATATCAAAGGGGAAACTTGAGAGTTGGCCTTACAGAAGCTACATTAAGTTACTCTCGTTGTTTCCCCAAATCAAACTCGTTGGTTTGTCAGGGTCAATCTCGATGATGAATGCAAAAGAAGATGATGATATTGATTTATTTATTATCACGGCGGAAAATAGATTGTTTACAGGAAGATTTATTGCTTTAACATTGGCACAATTATTCAGATTAAGAAGAAGTAGGAAAGCTCGATACCAAAAATTTTTTGACGGAAAACCACAAACCGCAAAAAATTTGGTATCTTCGCTTTCACAAAATAATCATAAAGACAAAATTTGCCTAAATCTTTTTTTCGATGGAAGTAACTTAAAAGTGCCTAAATTTAAGCAGACGGAGTTTGTTGGCCATGAAGTCCTTCAGATGAAGCCGGTTATTAATAAGGGTAATATTTATGAGAGATTTTTGGAGGCAAATTTGTGGGTACAAGCGATTTTTCCTAATTCATATTGGATTATATCAAAAGTCAAAAGTCAAAAGTCAAAAATACAAGTCAAAAGTCAAAAATATTTTAAAAACTTTAAACTTTTAACTTTAACTTCTAACTTTTCACTTCTAACTTTTAACTTTATAGAATCAATCCTTAAAAATCTTCAATTAACATTAATTAATCGTCACCGTACCACCGAGATTATCACAAATTCCCAGCTCTGGTTTCACCCGGATGATTTTGGAAAGAAGATAAAAAACCAAAGCCGTACAACCGGGCCGGTTGTATGAGGCTGAATTTTACACTTCTTTCATGTAGCACGTGCCCAGGCCGGCAGTTTCGAGTTGGTCCAAGATGCTGTCAGCTCGTTTAGTATCGATTTTTAGAACTTCTTGAAGTTGCCGAGAAGACATTTCATCGTATTTATCCATTATTTCCAGTGCTTTACTAAATAAAGGATCGCGCTCAACTTTGGTTTCTTTAACCGGAGTTTCAACCCCTTCAATTGATTTTAACCGGCTATCAATATCGTCTAATTTTTTTAAGATTACTTTTACCGAGTCATCCATAATTCTTAATATTATATCATCATTTATTTACAACAGAGTGGCTACTTTTTTCCAAAACGTTTTTACTCCATCAGGAGCAAGTTCATTTTGATGCAAACTATCATCTATAATCGTTGGCTTATATCTCATCATTTTGGAAAATATACCTGTCTTTAAGCACCAATATATAAAATATGCCGCTTTAACAGGATCTTTCGGAATTCTAATCCCTCGCCAATTAGAGGCTTTTGATAAAACTTCAGAACTGATTTTCATTTGCACTAGTAATTCTTGATCTCGGTCGTTAGGGATTAGTTTATGACGTTTAAGGAAATCAAGATTGTCATATTCCTGACGTCCAATCGGTTCGGTGAATAGAAGAAGCGACGCACTTTCCGCCTTACAATCTAAAAGAGCCTTAAATGATTGTTCGCTTGGCTTGGTAATTTCGATAGAAATTACATTTTTTCGGTAGACATCTTCATAAGTAGTAATCACCTTTCTATCTTCTTGAGCACCATAAATTCTAATATATTCATGAACGGCAACTTCGCTGATAAATTTTTTAGTAAAAAGAGCATCTTTACAGACAATATGGAAAAGGAAACGTAATGATTTTTTGTTTAGCTCCGCCGTCAAGATAGCAAAATAGTCAGTCCCGACCGCTGCTCCGGAAATCGGAATAACAACCTGGATCGGAAGAGTAGAATCCTTGTTATCTACTTGCATTAGTTTTTCCTCGTATTGTTTTTTTGTCAAAGGCTCGCTTAAAATCGGGCTGATCGGATAGGGATTAACAACGATAGGAACCTCGGTGTGAATTTTTTCCCCATATCGTAAAAGTTCCCGTTGAGTTCTTTCGCTG
>CAYWJV010000051.1:5646-6842 GCA_964458735.1 uncultured Gammaproteobacteria bacterium
CTGATAATCGTTTTCATCTGTTGGTACAGCAGGTCGGTGTGGGAGCGAAGAAGATATCTATATATGAAAGTAGTTATATTTTCAACACGGCCTTTTTCTGCCCAAACGGTCAGGTGGCGGATAAAAGGATTAAGACTCATAAAACGGTGCAGATAGGTAATAGTCGTATCCTGGGAGCCTAAAAGGAGGGGAGTATTGGCCCCTTCTGGTAATCCGTGATACAAGGCATCAGTGACGCGAAGATGTCCCAAACCCGCCGGTGCGTAAGCAAAACAAATCAATAATGATCTATCTTCAAAAGGCGATGTTGATTTATCCATTTAATCTTTAATTTTATTATAATATTACATCCAATGCCAGAGTGTTGGAATGGCAGACAAGCACGCTTCAGAAGCGTGTGCTCGCAAGGGCGTGGGAGTTCAACTCTCCCCTCTGGCACTTATTTTAATAAATGGTTCAAAGTAAGTAGACTGACTTTATTTTTTTGAGCCAAATATAGATAAGAAGCATCGTAAAAAGTCAGGTTTTTTTCTAAAGCCAGATTTAAAACATAATAAAAATCCGGATTCTCTTCTTCAATCTTGATTGTTAAAAATAATTGATATAATTTTTGGGCTCTTTCTTTTTTTATTTTTTTTCTCAAAAGTTTTGTTCTCAAGCAATTTCCCACCTCATATTTTAAAATTGATGGAGCAACAAAATAAATTTCCCCTAAGGCCTGTTTTTCAAAAATAGATTCAACTTCAATATTTCCTTCATCCAAAAGAAAAGCAAGAACAAAAGAAGTATCAATCACAAAAATATTTTTAATATCGACGGCCATAGTTTATTAGTTCTTTAATTTCTTTAGCGCTTATTCGACCTAGACCTTTTTTTAATCCAATTATTTCTTTATGCGCTTTTATCCTTCCTTGATTTTGTTCAGGTTTCCAGTAAACTTTAACAACAGCCTTTCTTACCAAATCACCAACGGACGTGCTATTTTTATTTGCTAAAGCCACAAGATGTTGAAACAATTCCTCTTCAAATAAAATATTGGTACGTTTAGTTAACATATGTATGTGTATGTTATATTGAAAAATAATAAATGTTAAGGACAAATTAGGTAGTTTTGTGTAAAATGTAGGAATAACCTCTGGAGAGGTGGCTGAGTGGTCCAAAGCGAGGGGTTGCTAACCCCTTGAGCAGCAATGCTC
>CAYWJV010000052.1:0-6758 GCA_964458735.1 uncultured Gammaproteobacteria bacterium
GGAGTTGATTTTTCCGAATTTAGCTTCGGCTTAATTTGTCGTAAAGGTTCATTTTCCCACTTCTATACTGCGCAGTATGGCAGTGGGAAGCTAATCTTTCACAATTATCCTATAGCTTTTCACTGTGCCACTCCGTCTTGTCCACCGCGGCTAACTAAAACGCAGGTGGATGATTTTTATTTATTAGATAGAAGTTGTTTTGATTTGAATAAATCTTGCTTTCTTATGCCAAATTTAGTAATCTCGATTCCATTCTTTTCACAATTTTCGATCAGAACCTTTTTTCTTAAGCCCAGAACATCAGCTGCCTCGCTGATAGAGATCCATTCATCTGAGATTTCTTGGCGCATCATTTTTTTCATTTTACCAAAACTTACCTTCTCGCCTCGAATAATAGCGTTTGCATTTCTCCGGTTCTTTTTGGTTGAGCTTTCGGGGATTAAAGAAATGTCCTTTTCATCTAGCGCAATTCTAGTGCGCCTATCTGAAAATTGTGCTACCACTTCGTTGTTGTATAAGCTCAATACCGTTCCCAATCCAAAACGCCTGGAGTAAATTTTATCTCCATATTTTAGATCTGAGAAGTCTGACATAACTGGTAATGTATTAAAATTAATCATGATTTTTATTCTTGATTATTCCTTATCGTCAAATGTGTATTCAAAAGTGAAACGTCCCCCAAATTCTTTTTTTATCCTTTCTTATTTTAGTTATTTCTTCAACTTTTCGTATTTAATTTTTAAATCTTCGAAATAATTTATAATATCTTTTGGCAAATAAACATAATCTTTAATCGCTTCGTATACTTCAACATTTTCAGAATCAGATCCCGAGAAATAGGGGGGAATTTTGGCCCAAAATCTGTTTGTTGAGAGAATCCTTACTTTTTTCTTAGAGAAAAAAGGATTATTCCAAATTAAACTAGTTCTTAACAATTTGTACTGTTTATTTTTCTCATTAATCACTTTCTCTAATTTTCCAGAGAATATAACGTAATGAACCTTGTGGATATTGTCCGGCTTAAATTTTTTTAATTTGATTATCGTTTCTGTGTCATTTTGTGCGAACTTTCTAATGTCCCAAGCTGCTTTATCAAAGCTAAGAAGCATGGGGCCATGAAAACTTGTAGAGTAGGTTAAATATCTTATCGTGTCAGCGTGATTAATTTCTTTAATAAAATCACTCGTTTCTTTATTAATTTCAAAATGCTTGATTCTTTTACAGCGCTCAGCCAAAATTTCTAGATTGTGGATATTTTCAGTCTTTAGCTTATTAAAAAGCAAAATAGCTTTTAAATATTTTTCAATAGCCTGCTGGGCTAAAAGTAAAAAACCAGTGATACACTCTTGCCGGAACAATGTTCTTGCTGAAATATAATCGTAATCTGCCATCTCCAAGAAACACCTTCTTGCCACTTCATTTCTTAGTATACTTTTCTTAATTTTCATTCTGCTCCTCGACGATTTTTATTTAGCCAAAACTGTATTTAAAAGTGAAGTGTCCCTGAAACTTTACAGCCAAAAATGTCCTCTTGTAACTTGTTATTTTCAAATACATTCTTTACCGTTAACTCCTATGATTTATTTGATAGTTAAGAATT
This sequence comes from uncultured Gammaproteobacteria bacterium, assembly GCA_964458735.1. Classification (GTDB taxonomy): domain Bacteria; phylum Patescibacteriota; class Microgenomatia; order UBA1406; family GWC2-37-13; genus GWC2-37-13. The sequence continues at coordinate 1,601 of CAYWJV010000052.1, forward strand.
TTAGTTTTACCATCGATAAGTCGCTTTAATAGATTTGCTACAAAATTATCTGGTAATTCCAAATAGGAATCTAATAGTAAATAATGGGTTGTCCGGCAATTTGATTTACAAAGTTCGTCAATTTTTTTTGCTTTATCTATTTTAACTACGGTTACATCTTGCAGACCATAAAATGGCCAATAATTATTAATCCTATGATCATAATACCTGGGCATATTGCCATCATCGAAAGCATAAACTTCCACCCATCCCCTTCCCCTTTCATCACCATGGCATTGATTCCCCAACCCTCTAAAAAATTCCCAGGATTTTTCCTTCAATTTTTTATCTGAAAGAACAAAAATTGATATTTGTGGCCAATTTACAGGATTCTTTTTTGGTATAGATCGCTTTAAGTATTGTTCAAATGCAACCAGGCCATTACTATTGGAAGAAAAAACTTTTGTTATATACTTACTATCCAGTTTTCGTTGTTTTATTTGCTCTGCCATAAATTTATCTGTAGCATAAATATCAACATAGGGCAAATAGGTTGCTATTGTTTCAATATCCGCATAATCACTCTCTTTGATTGTTCTGTTTTTATGATGGATAAAAAGACTTGGCCAAAGAATTATCGTTATATCAATATACGGTATGTTTATAAATTCCTTTGAATTGGTAAAGTCAACAAGCCGTCCGTAGTTTTTTCTGAAAAGCTGTTCGACGGTATAGGAGCGCATTTGTAGAAATAGCTTACGTTGAGCTTCGAGTTCCCTATTTTTTTGATCTTTATAAGTCCTGTTCTCCGTATTGGAAATATTCTTCGCGTTATTTAAAAGATCTGCTATCCGTTTTTTTTCTTCCTTATAGCTTCCATCCTCCCATAACCCAGAATCTACAATAACACCATACTGTTCTGTTTTTTTATCAGGGTTCTCCTTAAAAGCTTCTCTCCAACCAACTGGTTTTGGCCTGATGCCTAAAAATTTCTCTGCCGCCCTATATGCTTGATAAGAAAATATATGAGTAAAATCTTCCATGCTGATTTGACCCATAAAACCTTGGTGTTCTCTAATAATTTTTTTATATTGAGTTGCTAATGCCGTTTCTTTTTTGTGTATCATTGATTTTGGAACAATAAGCTTTTCATCAATAAAACCTTTATGAAGTAAATTAAAGATACGCCCGAATCTTTGACTAACATTCGGATTCTGTTTGGTCTTTGCTATGTCACTAATAAAGTTTTGGTCTAGATAGACAATCTTTTTTTTGTTCATACGATTATTTCTTTGATTTTTCCACAATTTTTATTTCTTCTGGGGTTAAATTATAAAGTTTGTAGACCATTTGGTCGATTTGTTTTCGTATTTTTGAATCATTTTTTTTCATCATTTATGGTAATTAAAGCGTAAATAAATGATTCAAAAACTATTACTAAAGATTTAAATCTAGGAATGTCGTTTTTAAATAATAAATATTGTTTTGCGTTTCTATGCCTCAAAATTCCAAAAACTGAGTAAAAAGATTTTTGCTGATTGATTAAAGATTCTTTTTCGTAGTGATCTGGAAGTTTGTCGAGATGTTTAAGCAGTGCTAATTTTATCTTTTCTTCTTTTTTAACCCGAGCATGGATTGGGGCTAATGCTAATGGTAATTTTTCTGCCACTCTATTGAGGGATTCTGAAACTTGTCCAACTATGTCTTCATTATTATTATCATGCATTGTTCTCATAGCGCCCTTAAAACAATCTGCGATTTCATCATCTAGGTCTTCGAGAATATTAACAATGTCCAAAGTAATATCAGTTAAAAATAAGTCGTCGTTATTCTTTTCCAAATGAATCATTTTAGATTCAAGTGATTGTATTTTTTTATCAAGATTGGATATTTTTTCGTCTGCCCTTGAAACAGGAAATAATATGGGAGATGATTGTAAAGAATCTAATGCAATACTATTCAAAGAGTTTATTTGTGAAATCTGATTCGGGGTGCCAATATCCAATAAACCAGTAATATCTTTATTGTCCGGCATTATTGAAATAATTCTTTCTTGCCCAAGCTTAATCGCGTCTGCAGATATATTTAATACTGAGGCCATCGGGCTAGAAAAAAAATCATAAGTTGGAGCTTTTAACAACTCACCATTTGCTAATGCTGCCTTGCTGACTTCCGCCAGACTAGCCCCCAACGATTGAACTGACTCAGTAACAGGAGAAATTAAATTACCAATTTGTTTCATCGGCTCACATGCTAGAGATAGTTTAGTGGCAGAATCGATTAAGGTAGTTTGAGCTCCTATTAATGGTTCAATTTTAAATTGAAGTGTTTTGGAAACACTGTTTGCATCAATAAATCCATTAACACCTTCACATTTGTGATCCACACCTTGTATATCAGCCCAATTATTTTTCATTTATTTTCTCAACAATATTTTTTTCTTCCGGTGTTAGATCGTAGAGTTTATAGACCATTTGGTCGATTTTGTTTTTGTATTCGTGGACTTTTACTTGATTGGCTGAATCTTCCAAATAGTCGCTGGATTTGGTAATTGCCAATATTTTATCAATGATTTCAATAAATGGTTTTTGTACTGTTGTTGAGACTTTTTTTATTGGTAACTTTTTCAAATCATCGGGATAAAATCCAATTTGACTTCGCCTGACCGAATCTAAAAACTTATGAGCAAATTTTGAATTAAGAATTGCTAATAAATATTTCAGATTAAATAATCCCGAATTTTCTTCTAATTGTTTCCTGGATGCCTGAACACTTTTTATATGGAAATCCTTCTTAATACTTACTTCAATACTTCTATTATTGACATCGGCTAAATCCTTCCACAAAACAGAAACAGTAATACTGTGATTACACAACAACCCTCTTTCATCGAAAATTGCGCCAGTCATTCCACCTAACATTATTTTTTCTGATACATACAATTCTGGAAATGTTGGTCTTCTAATTTTTTTAGGAATTCTATCAGTATTCCATTCAAGATACTTGATATTTTCGATAAAATATCTTTTTATCCACTTTGCTTCTATATATGGTTTAGTATGAATTTTATCTTTCTGATTGGAAATCAAATCTTCTTTAATAAACTCCCCCTTATACAATTTTTCTTCTGATTGTAAAACTAAACCAACACTTACATAACATATTTCGCCCCATGTTAAAGTATTTGATAAATCTCCAATAATTTTATTTTCGCTGTCTAATCTAAAGGTATTTTTACCCATTTCTAACTGTTTTTTAGAAGGCAAAATAATGAAATTATCCCAGTTGCCTTTATGCTTTATTCTTAGTGGAATATGATCAGGATTTGTATGCTTCGTAAATTCAATTATGATATTCCTCACCGCCGCCTCAAATATTTTTAGATCGGAACAAAAATCAATTCGGTTAATTGTTGCATTATGCAAAAAATATTCGTGAGATTTCTCCGCATATTTAGAAGACATATACGCGTCGGGAATAATAAACTCAATAACTCCGTTCTGTGCCAGTAAGCCATATCCTTTTTCAATAAAGGCAACATACAAATCCCACTTTTCATAAAGAGTTTGATATTCTCTAGACTTCATTATTAATTCCCTTTGTTCTTTTATCTCTGGACTATCCGCTCGAATGTATGGCGGGTTGGCAATCACCACATCGAAACCTTTTTTCTCGTGGAAAACTTCTGAAAAATAAATTTCAAAGTCAAAAACCTGAAGATTATTAGTAATCTCGCCGATAAGTTTATCAATCTGCCGTTTATATTCTTGTTTTTTCTTGCTATTCGTCTCTTGAAATAAAAGAGGTTTTAATTTTTCAATTTGTTTTAATTTAAAATCAATAAACATATCCTGCCTATCAATGCCCAAAAGTGAATTACCACAGATAATTTTATAATCCAAATTCGGTAATGGTTTGATATTTTTGATATCTTCTTCATCAACAATAAGAGAAAGCCAGAGTCGGAGCTTAGCAATTTCCACCGCACTGGGATCAATATCTACACCATAAATATTTTTCTGGATATTTGATAACTTTTGCTGATAATCGTTTAAATCGTTAGTTTTAAAAAATAGTATTAGAATCTTCCTTAACTTGATAATTTCTTGCATCATTCCAACCAAAAAAGCACCCGAACCGCAGGCCGGATCAACAATTAGTATTGTATCAAGAGATTTCTCGATATCTTTAACTTCTCCTTCCCACATCGCAATTGCTTTCATTCTCTTTTCTTTCGGCATCTTCTGGGCCATAAAAGTATCAAAATGCATTAGAAGATTTAGCTTTTTTCTGTCTATGTTCGTTTCTGTGGCAAGATAATTTATCAAACTTTCTTGGCACATATAATGGACTATTTCACGAGGAGTATAGTAAGTTCCTTTGGATTTACGATCCTTAACTTCGAGCAAATTCTCAAATACTTTTCCAAGCATTTCAGGATCAATCGCTATTTCTTTTTCCAATGGTTCGTCTTCTTTAACAGTAAAATTATAGCGATCAAAAACATCCAAAATTCCGTCGCCGATATCTCCCTCTTTTGTTTTAACATTATTAGAAAAAAGCTCGTTTGGCAGCAAAATATCTGTATTCCACCAGTCATAATCATTAAGTGGATCGAAAAGTCCTCCATTTAAGAAGGGAATTCTACAATCAAAACGACTGTAATAATCGCCAGGTCGTTCTAACCGCAATGCTTCATAGAAGAGAGGTTCAATAATATCATTAAAAAAGTTTTTATAACCACCATGTTTTTTCTCAAACAATCTTCTTAAAAAATCTTTATGACCCGTACTCCAGTCAGCGTCTCTTTCAACACCGAACCATCCTTTCTTTTGCAAGAAATAAAGAAAGACAATTTGTCCTAAAAGTTTTTTAGCAAAATCAATTGTGTTTATATCTTTCTCAAGAAAATCTTTTTTAATTTTAGAGTCTTTGGTAACCATTTTATCTAAGTTGTCTTTGAGATTGAGAAACAATTCCCGATATTTACCGAAGAATTCTTTAGTGACCTTTTCAATATTGAAAGCATCTTCGAGTTGCTCAAGCATTGGTTTTCTTTCGTCATCTTCGAGTATCGGAGCCAAGCGGCTTTGGGCGGTGTGAGAACTTTCTTTTGCCCCTACAAGAAACGACCAACGACGGGCAGGGGTAAACTCTTCTTTAACTTTAATCTTCCCAC
>CAYWJV010000053.1:0-6674 GCA_964458735.1 uncultured Gammaproteobacteria bacterium
TCAGCGGCCGATTCAACCGACTTTGTTAACTGCCAGCCATTCGCCCAGTTGTTGACTAAGACATGGTCAAGTATTTTTCCATTAACAAAAGCTATCCAACCAAGGTCATAGCTTTGAAACAAGATTATATATTGTCCTGTTGTTATATTATTTAATTGAACTTGATAAGTAAAATAGTTGAGTTTTCTTACTTCATAGTCATTGGAAAAATTAGTTTCAGTTTTATTAAATCCTTTTCTGACAAACCTCATTTCTTTTAAATTTTGATAAGGAAAAAGATAAAGCGATAGTACCTCAAGATTATTTGAAGCACTCAAGTTCTTAAAAGATTTATTTTGAAAAGCAAAAGTATAGCCAAGTCCGTACTTATATCGAGGTGGAAGGATAAAATAATTAGTTTGATTATCTAATCGATCTTCCAAGTAGCTTTGTTTTTTGGTTTCATCAACAATATAAAAAAATAAAGGCAAACCTTGACTATTGACAGACTGGGTTTTTACCAAATAACTAATGTTTTGTGCTAAAGTTAAATCGGAAAAACCAAAATTAGTTTTTTGATTAACATTGATATCAAAATTTTTAATGACTTTTTTTTCGATCCTAACAATCAATTTGTTGTTTCCGATTACAGGCTCAAGTTTTAGTGCAACATTGATTGGTTGACCGTCAATGAATATTATTTCTTGATAAACGCTATTAAGATAAAGATTAAAATCTTCAACGCTAATTGATAAAGGAGTCGATAAATAAAAATAATTATCATCTTCGCTAATCTGCCAGTTGTTTTCTTTGGGATTAGTTTGATTGGTTAGACTTAAAAAAGGATAGGAAATATCGTTTCCTAGATTTTGATTATTAACATAAAAACCGTTTTCCGAAAAAGCCGCATCATCGTTGGTAATATTGATTTTTGGACCGATATTATTTAAGTTCGTTGAGAGACTGATAAAGTTTTTTGAATAATAATTATGATCAATTTTATAAAGAAAAACATTTTCGCCGTTAAATATTGAGGTAATATTTGGACTTTTCATAAGAAGCTCATTGATACGGTCATATTGCAGGGCTTTGTAACTGGAAACGATAGGTATTAAAGATTTATCTAAAATTAAGTAGTCTATTTGGTATTTATCAAAAACATTGATTATCTTTTGAATATCTTCGGCTTCAAAAGCGGTTTTAGTTTCCCAGAAATAGCTTTCCGAAGTTTTACTCCAAACATCAAAAGTCCGGGAAACAATCGGCTGTTCAATTCCGTACCATAAAAATCCTGATCCGTTATAGCCCCATTTATTAAAGAACCAACCCCAAAAAGTGTAATCTGGGAGTAAGGCAATTCGGCTGTTTTTATCATTGGTTTTAAAATAATTAGTTACCGATTGATAATCATCAGGAATTTTGACTTTCATTTCCGGGGAAAAAAAATAACCTTGAAAAGAAGGAAGAGAATAGAGAAGAATTACCAAGAAACAAGCACCAAGAAACAAACTAACACGTTTGTCTCCCGCCTTAAGCGGGACCAGAAACTTTATTCCAACAGCTACAAAATAACTGTAAACAAGCGAATAGGGAATTATAAATTTGGTGAAGGGGGAGCGGAAGATTTGGTTTATAACCGGAATCTGTCTTATTAAATCATTTATCCAAGAGAAAGGCGGAGTTGCTAGTAATAATCCAGTCGCACAAAGAAAAAGAAGTAATACAAAACCTAAATTTTTCTTTTCTTTCAAACTCCCCAGTACCCCTAAAATCATTAATCCTGCGAACAAATAAGGCAAAACTCCAAAAATTCCGGTGAAATGATCCTTCCAGGGTGCAAAAAGAAAAGTATTATCCCGGCCTTTTAAGTCGAAATAAAACCCCTCAAGGCGGAAAAAATTATCAAGAGTGCCTTTTTCGTAATTTTGATAAAAAACACTTTCAGTGGAAAGAGTATTATTTTTAGCTTCTGTCACAACCCGACCATTGGTTTTTAAAAAATAAAATTGCGGCAAAAGCCAGAAGGAGTTAATAACTAATATCAAACCAAACAAAAACATTCCTTTTTTGAGAATATTTATCTTATCCACGGCCGTAGGTAAGATATTATTTAAAATGTATCCAAGAAAAATACAACATAAGACAAGAATATATACAATAAAAAGCTGTTGGGTATAAAAAGCCGGAGTACCAAAGAGATTAATTAGAAAAAACAGCAAAATATCCCTTTTTGATATTTGATGTTTGATATTTGATATTATTTTTATGAATCCCCATACCCCCCACGGCAAAAAAGCAAAGAAAGTTGAAAATGCCTCATAAGGCAGATAAAAAATCTGGACCGTTCCTAGATTGAGCATATAAAATAATGCTCCCAAAAACCCAAGTATTCCTGAAAACCCTAAACCCCCCAACAATCCCAACATCCCCAATCCTCCTAAAAATATCATCAAAAAATGGAAAAAGTAGCGAATCATGTTCTGTGGTAAAACAAAAAACATAATCCATAAAAAAATTGCTCTGGGCAAATCAGCCGCATGAGCCATTCCAGCCGTTAAACCAAAGCTTTGATACTCTTCCCAGACGCTGAAAAAAGCCCTCTTTACCGCTAATCCCGGATTAAGTTCTGTCTGCAAATTATCCCAGCCTGACAAATATGCCCCTGATTTATAGTTGACTAAAAAAAGAATGAGGACAATAAAAAAAAGAAGAAACTGATATTTATATTTAGAAATTATTTGTTTCATTTATTTACTTTATAACTTGTTCTATTTTTAAGCATTCGTTTTTAAGGCAACTTTTATTATCAGTAAAGCTCATGATTGTTAACGGTTTTAATTTCAATAGTTCGTCTTTTGATATTTTTGAAGAAAAAAGATTTTCTGTTGGTATTTCGATTCCTACTTTAGCAAAACTGCCAGAATTCAAATCTAAAAGAGCTTCAGCTGACCAATAATTATGAAATAAACTATATATATAATCTCCGTAAACCAATCGATCAACATTATTATTTGAAAAGTTTTTTAGTAATAAATTGCTTCGATAAGGATGTTCAAAACCAAGATTTTCAAGCTTTTTATTAATTTCTAAGACAATTTTTTTGTCAATCTTAAACTGATTTGCGTATTGATTAACCATTGAAATTTGGATTGTCAGAAAAGCAAATATTATTAAAACAAAGATGATTTTAAAAGGAAGACTTAAGAAATCTAACATTTTTCCTACTGTTTTATTAGCATAAACTAAGTTAATAACAAAAAATAAACAAATAAAAAAAATAATTATCGGCAATATCAATGTTCTAAAAGGCAAATAATCTGTTTGCCAGCTTAAGGGAATTAAACTTAAAATAAAAGAAAGTAACCAAAAAAATAAAGAAGATTGATAATTCTTTTTTATATTTTTACTTTCTGATTTAAAAAGTCGATTAATAATTATGAGAAAAAAGATAGTTAATAGAATAATAACAAGGGGGTTGTTTTTGATAAAATTTAATCCGTCAACAAATTCTAACCTCCAGAAATTCTCTAAATAGTTACTGGAAAATAACATTTTTAATTGAACAAAAAAAGTTTTCCAGTGGGAAACTATATCAAAAATTGTTATCAACTTACTTCTGGTTTCAAATTGGGGCCTTATAATAATCTTGCTAATAAAATAAGCAAATATTGGAATTATAGAGAAAATAGTTAGGCGTAGCCTGTTTTTTATCTTTCCTTTGAAATAAAGCAAATAGCCAAGAGCAAAAGACATAAAGATAATAGTTTCATAGAAAAATACTGAGAGTATCTGTAAAGCTAAAATAATTTTTAGCAGATTTTTTCTAATAAGGTCTTTTTCGACCAAATAGATTTGGAGGAAGAAAATAAATATTACAATAATGCTGGCATTGGCAGAAAACCAAGCGTACGTCTCAGAAATAAAAGGAATAGACAAAAATAAAACACCTAAACTAAATGATTGTTTTTTACTTAGACCTTGCAAAGATAAAGATTTAAAAATTAGAAAAAAAGCTAGTGTTAAAATTACCAGCGGAATTAGATGGGTTAATTTTGGAAAAATTAAGTAAATATTGTATATAAAAAAGTAATAAATTAGAGCTAATGGTCTAAATAATCCAAAGTTTTTTAAATAATTGCTATAAAAACCAAGATAATCTTTCGTAACTGCCGGAAAACCAAAGATAATGTCATCTTGAAAAATAAAAGCAGTTTTTGTTAAAACTAAACCGATAAAAACAGAATATATTGTAAATATGAGTATTTCTATTGATAGTTTTTTTCTCATTTTAAATATTTATTTTCTTAAAAATTTTATATAAAAAATAAAGACTCTGATTTGGCATTATTTTAATAATTAATTGTTCAAAAAAGGATATTATCTTTCCTTTTAAGGTTGGTTTATAATGATATTTTTTTATAGCATTTTGTCTTATTGCAAGAGCTTCTTTAAATGTTTGTTTAATATTCTTTAGAGATAAATTATTATTATGAATGCGGTAGAGCATAAGATATTCATTGATATTGGCAAATTGACCAAATTGAAGTAGCTTAAAAAGAAGATCAAGATCATCAAGGATTCCATCAGTTTTACACCACTGAAAATCTTTCGGGACAAGATTCTTATTGATCATCAGAGTGGGATTTTGAATGGCCATTTCATAAAACATCTTTTCATAAATTTCATTGTGGGTCAAAGGAGTGATTCTTTTACCAATAATCTCGTTCTTTTCATTTATTTCTTTCATCCATGAACCCAAACAAACAACCTCTATATTTTTATTAAAATAATTAACTTGTTTTTCCAATCTAAAGGGCAACATTATATCATCAGCGTCCATTCGGGTAATAAACTGACCTTTAGATTGATTGATTGCTTGATTAAGAGTAAAGCCAACTCCTTGATGTTTTTTATTCTGAAATAACTTAATTCGCGGATCAATTTTTTGGTATTTTTCAATAATTTGATAGGAATTGTCAAGAGAGCAATCATCAACAATAATAAACTCAAAATTTTTGTAAGATTGGGATAAGACGCTTTTTATTGCCTGGATAAGAAATTCTCTCGCGTTATAAGTAGGCATAACGACAGAAATTAAAGCTTTATCCATAGAATCATCATAGATTTAAAGGTAGCGAAAATCAAGCATAGCCGGGAAAAATTTTCGGTAGTGATAATGATATTTTCCGGTCAGCCAGTTAATCTGTATTTCCAATATATCTTTTAATGATTTAGTAATATCACGAGCTAATTTGACTTTACTATCTTTATCTACATGACTCCAAGTAACCGGTAGTTCTTTTGTTTTGAACCCCATTTTTTTGGCTAAAAATAATACTTCCATATCAAATCCCCAACGATCGATTTTAAGCATAGGAAAGACTTCTTTTATATATCTTTTGGAAAAAATTTTAAATCCTCCCTGAAAGTCCCAATAAAAAACTCCAAGCATTAGTGAAGCGATGATTGAATGTCCATAACCCACAATATTACGGACTATCCCACGGGGAATTTTAGCAATTGATTCGGGCATTTTTTTACTGCCGGAAATTACATCATACTCTTCCTCCATATAAGGAATAAATTTATTGAGATTGTTTAATGGGATAGAAAAATCAGCGTCCATATAAAGGACATAATCAGAATGAGAAAATTGAACGCCGACTTTTACAGCATGGCCGCGGCCGCGGTTTTTTTTATAGCTTATAAGTTGGTAAGAAGTATTGAGATTTTTTTTCAATTGAGCTTGTTTGAGCTTTCTTTTGACTTTATCGATTGACCCGTCATCGACAAATATGACTTTTTTTAGCTCTATTCCGTTAAAATTAAAACCTTTTTTCAAGGCCTTAATGGATTTCTCTATCCTGTTTTCCTCGTTATAAATTGGAATAACTACAGTCAGAGTTATCATAAATTATTTCTTGGCCAATCGGGCCAAACGGGCATCTAGAGTTTGCACATCAGGACCAAGCTTTGCATAGATAAAGTGTCTGTTGTTACTACCATCAACAGTGTTCGTGAAAGGATAAAAAGTTAGTCCTTCAACCGCAATTGGTTTTTTAGTAACTGGAATACCGGCACCGATATGATTTTGACCAATTCCAAGGAGTTGGACTTCTTGAGCGGTGAAGCCGGCCTGTTTTCTTAGATTTGAATCATGCATATAACCATACTGCATCATCGGGCCAGGATTCTGAATTACAACAAATGGGAACTTATCTTTATCCCCAGCATTTCTCTCAAAGAGAACTTGCCAGCCACCGGTCCATTTACCTTTGCCATCAAATTCTTGAGTGAGCATACCTGCTTGGAGAGGTCGATAGTATGGATCAGCTAAATATTCAGCAGATATTCTGTCTTGAGAAACCTGAATTGCTTTTAAAAAATCTTGTGCTGTTTCCGGCCAGCGGTTGGAAAAATCGCTTTCTCGTCCCGTCGGAGCGACGGTTGGAACTTGAGTGGCTTTTACAAGAGCAGCTAATCTTCTCCATTCTTCGATAGATGAGCCGGCGGCTCTGGCGAAGTCTGCTTCAGTTAAAGAAGTTGGAGCCGCTTGTGGTGCGCAGGCGCCAAGTAAAAGTGATAATCCTCCTGCCCCCATAAGTTTTAAGAAATCGTTTCTTGACAAAACAGTTGGTTTATGAACTCCCATATTATTTATTATTTTTTAACTTATAATTCATCAATATTCCTGT
>CAYWJV010000054.1:0-6585 GCA_964458735.1 uncultured Gammaproteobacteria bacterium
AAATTCTTGAAAAGCTCGATTACCAATCACATCAACCTCTTCGCACTTGCCGGTTCCCAGCGGAAACATTAGCCGCAATCCGCGGCCAACAGTTTGCTCCGGCAGTAATTTTGCTTTTGAGGTATAAGATCGCAAACCAACAACAACCGTGACATTTCGTACATCCCAGCCCTCGCGAAGCATTAAAACACTCACAACAACTTTATACGGATTATCGTTTGAATCGATTTCTTTGGCAATTTTTCTCGCTTCGTTAATTTCATCTTTTTTGACATCACCTTTTAGATTTGTATGAATTTCTAAAACTTTGCCTTTTAAATCTTTTATAGATTCCAAATAGCCAAAAATTTCATCAGCAGCGGTTGTATTCTCTGCCATTATAAATAAAACCGGCTGCTTATCCGAACCTTTTAATTTTCTCTCATATTGTTGAAGTCGTTTGATTCCGGCTGAAATCCAAGTTCTGTATCTTACGGATGCGTCCTCGGCCGAAACCTCAGTCGCATTTACAACTTCACCCAAAATCGGCCGTTTTACAATTCCATCGGCGATTGCTTGAGCAACCGGATAATCAACAATTATTTCCTTAAATGATTTTCCATTTTGGTCTTTTGGTGTTGCAGAAAAATCCAATTGAGCCGATAAACCATCGCTTTTTTCTTTTAAGTGATTGTGAATTCTGACAATTGTTTTCCACCATTCCAAATCGGGATCGTGGACATGATGGGCTTCGTCATTTAAAATCATTAAGTCATTATGTTGCACAATCCGGCTGATAAGCTGCTCCGGAGTTAATTCAACAACTTGAGCTGGTTTTTTGCCCATATAATCAAAGACAGGCGAATCCTCGTTTTGAGATCTTTTTCTTTCTTCATAGAGTCGGTGGATGTTGGTTAAATAAAGCGTGCCAATAGTTGAATTAGCGTTTGATTTATCTTGAATAACGGTTTTGAATTGCCAATCCTGCCGCCATTCCGGCGGGATAAATGATTCGTTATTAAAAATTTTTCCGTCTTGAAAATCGGTTTTGAGTCGTTCTAAGACAATAATATTCGGAGCAATAAGCAAAAAGTTTTTAGCAAGTCGAGAATCTTTTTCTTTTAGAGCGTGAAAATATGACCAAACCATTGTTAAAGCCATTACCCAAGTTTTACCGGAGCCGGTTGCCATTTTGAAAACATAACGAGGAAATATATCTTCAGAGAAATCAAAAAGCATTTTTTGACCGCTGCCAAATGTTCTGGCCATTGAGATAAAATCGCGGGCTTTGACAACTTCATAGCAATAAATTAATGTTTCCAACGCTTCTCGCTGAGCCCAGTAAAATTTAAATGGCGAGCCATCGGGATTTTTATGGTCTTCTAAAAACCAGAAATCCAAAAGCCGCTGGCTGGTTTCCGAAATCCCTTCATAGCTCGGGTTATCCGGATCCCCCCGCCAATCATCAACCAACTTTCTCAGCGCCGCTACTAAATACGCCTTACTTTGCTGACGCGATTCAGGTTTTATGTATGGATTAGACACGTTGTTACCTACAGCTAAATTCAAGTGCATTCTCAAATGTTTTGGTAAATGTTAAATAATTTGAAATATTTGAATTTTTCATCATTTCCTCTGCAATTATTAACGCCGACCTTTCTTTTGCGTTAGTGCTAACTCCATCTAGACTTTTCGCAGTTTGACTATAACATGCCTCAAGATCGTTATTACCTATCGGTAAAATAAAAACTCCAAATTCACTGAGGTTATCGATTAAGTTTTGAGGATTTGCAGAACTGATGTTCGAAAGGGAATTTATAAGATCGTTGAGCCGATTATAATCAGGATCTGTTTGTGCTATTTTTTTGATCTTTTCTTGTAATATTTCTTTAATCTGGTTTCTGGCATTATTTTTGTTTGATACTAATGAATCATTATCTGTGATAATAATTACCTCATTCGACATTCTCTCTAATACTTTTCCAATGTCTGAAAATTTACAATTACCACCTGTAGGAATAATACTAACGTTCTTTTCGTCAATCGAATAATTTTGTATGCTTGCGATTGCCTTTAAAATGTACGCATCTCCGCCTTCACAAATAATAATTTTATCTGCAAACCAAATCTCCGCTATCTCAGTATTTACCAAATTTTTAAATTTAAAAGCATCAATATCTTCTATTTGATTTAGAGCTAGTTGCAAAACCTGGGTTTCGCCATTGTTATTTTTTATGATTTTTGTAATTTGTGGAATATTTAAATTTCTCAAAAGAATGGGTGCATGTGTTGAAAATATTACTTGAGTTTTGATTTCGGTAATTTTAATTAGCTCGTCAATAGTTTTTTGTATTTTTCTCTGGCCATGAGGATGAAGATATAACTCCGGTTCTTCAAAAGCAAGTAATGTTAAAGGAACGGTTGGAGCCACTTGTTTACCCAGACAACCAGCATTTTTTTTGCGATAAGCATCTAATATTGCAATAATGATAGCACTTTGAGTCCCCGTTCCCATCCGGCTAATGTCAGTGGTAAATTGACCGGTTTTTACCAACATCTGTAAGTTTTCTAATATCTCTTCTGGCTCATTTGTTTTTGCAATCGAGAATATTATTTCATCTATAGGTGTATAATTCTTTACATTGTTTTCGATTTCATTTTTTTCTTCCGATAGCAAACTGTTTAATTCGTTTTGAGACTCCATCAATTTTTGAATTACCGCAGTTCTATGTGGCGAAAGTTTAACGATTTCTTTGATTAATTTACCAAATGTAGTCCAGTTATTAACCCTTAATTCGTCTTGTATATTTCTTATCGTAGGAATCATAACAAAGGAACATAATTTTTTTCTAATTCCCTCTGATCCATTACCAAACCCATTTCGGTAGCATTCATTATCCATCTCATAATATCTAACAGCATCAATCCTTACGGAGTTAGGATCAGTATTTTGAACTAAGGATTTCAGTTGAATATTTAATCGAAAAACGGCTTCGTGACCTGCTTGTTGCATAGCGGGGGTAATAATGCGATTTATTTTATCCTTACTGCAACCAATTAATTTGAGATCTTTAGTCGAAATATCAGTGAGAAAGGCAATCAATACAATATCGGTTGCGAGATCATTAAAATCACTCTTTTTGGGCTCCATATAATTTGGATTTTTTTCTCCAAAAAGAATATTAATTGCCTCCAAAATATTTGATTTTCCGCAATTATTGGCGCCAACTAAAATAGTTTTGTCTTGAATTTTTATCTTTACATCTTTAATGCTTTTAAAATTCTCGATACAAATTTTATCAAGTATCATACCTTTACCTCCACTAATTTTGTCGTGTCGTTACCGAAAATGTCGACGACTTTTATTAGAATTTTGTGTGTGCCGAAATTTTCGTAAGTATGGGGCATTGAGGTTAGAGAAAGTTTTGGTTTTTTTTTAGTTCGGTAGGATTGCCACATATTGTGAAAAGTATCGTCTTCTAAAGATTTATCTGGTTTTGTATCAAAATCAAAATCCACTGCCCAGTAATCAATCCAGTCGGTCCAATTTTTAATTTTATCTCGGACTTCTTCAGGCAATAAATTATCATTTGGAGAAATAAAACCAGCCAGTTTAACTTTTACGCTATTTTTTTCTTTTTCAATATCAACATCAACCGCGGCTAATTCAAAAAACTCAACATCGCCTTTTTGAACTGCCACTGAATCCATCACTTCGCGGGGAATTTGTAATAGTCGGACATCAACGCCATTATTTTTCGCATCGGTTTTTGCCATTTCATTAACTTCATGGCTCCAATCCCAGCCAAGAATATCTAAATTTTTTATGCCATTTTCTTTTGCTTCAGAAACAGCGCTAGCGACTTCGTCCAAAGTTATCGGCGCGTCAATGGCACCCACATGAACCATTCGATTAGCTTTTTTGCCGTGCAGATATCTAAAACCATCAAGCCACTCGGCGCGATACAATTCAACAATAAATTTTAAATAATTCTTAATTTTTTCCGCTTCTTTTTCGCCATTCGGACTTAACTTGCTTAACTGCCAAACTTGCCTTTCGTATTTTCCTAAATTTAGAAGTTCAAAAGTGCAATCCGGAATTTGCATCAGCCGTTTTCTTGAGGTATGAATCGCAAACTTACCTAAATCACATCCAATCCATCTCCTGCCCAACTTTTGCGCCACCGCCATTGTTGTCCCGGAACCACAGAAAAAATCAGCGATTATATCATTTTCATTTGAAGAGGATTCTATAATTCTTGTTAATAATGTTTCGGGCTTTTGAGTACTATAAACCCTTTCATGTGCAGCTGAGCCTTGTATCATTGATATTTCCCATACATCGGACATATTCGTTCCTTTAGAAATTTCTTTAGTTCTTACTTTTTTAACAGTTCCACGATCTGTTATTTCAGTTGTTAGTTTTGTATCTCCGAATGCTTTCAAGGTTGATTCAGATTTAGGTTCATACAATTGATGCCATGCATAATCATCAGTTTTTGCATATCTTAAAATTATATCGTGCATTTTTTGAAAATCTTTTGATGGAGCAGGCCATCTTCTGTATCTCCATACTATCTCATTTCTAAAGTTTTCTTTTCCGAAAATTTCGTCCATCAAAATTTTAATATAATGGTCTACATGCCAATCTAAATGAACATAAATACTCCCGTCGTCGGCAAGTAAGTCGCGCATTAGAACAAGTCGGTCGTACATCATTTGTAAATAAGAGTCGGTGCCTTCGCCCCAAGTATCGCGATAAGCTTTTTGTTCAAGAAATGAAGGCTCCTTAGTAATTTCCGAGTCACCGATTTTTATTTTTGCCGAGAAATCTGCTCCAACATCAAACGGCGGATCAATATAAATCAAATTTATTTTTCCCGCCATCGGCTCGAGTCCAATTGACTTGTCGCCTTTCAAAAGCGAAGCCATAACATATTTATTATCACCCCAAATCAATTTATTTTTCCAATTGTCTTGTTTTTGTCCGCCAAAATCAAGCCCCAAACTTACTTTTCTTGGCTCATTAAGTATTTCAACAACTTGAAACGGCAAAGCAACCCGGTCGATTTTATGAATCTCGCCGTTTTTATCATACTTTCCCTTCCAAACAAGCTCGGTTTTATTGTTGTTCATTTATCCTCCAAATTTATTTTTTATACGCTCGGCCGCGGTGTTCGATTTCGATTACTTCAATAATTAACTTTTTCTTTTTAATTGTATAAATAATCCTATATGGCCAGACACGGATAGAGTAATAGTCTTTATATTTTCCTTCTAACTTTTTGCCGATAAAAGGATCTACACCAAGAGCGGCGATAGTTGTTCTAATCCTGACTAAATCTTTTTGAGGGAATTTTTTAATTCTTTTTTCTATTCTCGGCGGAATATTGACATAATACATCTACCCTCGCTTTTTCGATTGACCGTATTTCTTTTTTCCTTTATCAGCTAATGCTTCTTCGGGAGTCATACCAAAAACTTCTTCAAAGGTAGAGTATTTTCTCGTTTTCAATTCTTTTTTAGATTCTTCTATCCCTTTTACCAATTCGGGATTGCTCATAATTTCCAAAGTTTCCTGCCAAGAATCAAATTCTTCGGCATTCATAATGACTACTTTTGGCACGCCGTTAATAGTGATAGTAAAAGGCACATTGGTCTTTTCTACTTTGTCCAAGATGTTAAAAAAATCTTGGCGCGCCTCGGTAGCTGATAAAGTTGTTTTAGTGTTCATATTTTCTCCTCTCTGTTTTTTATTTTATTCGATGTACGGAATTATGTCAATGGTTCGATTTCGCTCACCATAAATAAACTAGATCAGATCCTTATCTTTAAAACTTGTGAAGCTTTTTTGACCGATGATGATGTGATCCGAAACTTCGATTCCCAGTATTTTACCCGCATCGACTAATTGTTTGGTGATTTCTAAATCGTCCTCTGACGGTTCTGGGTCGCCGGAAGGATGATTGTGGACTATAATAACCGAGGCAGCATTATTTGCAATGGTTCGTTTAAAGATTTCGCGGGGATGAGCGATACTGGCATTTGAACTACCGATTGAAACAATTTCTTCTTTCATTATTTGATTTCGGGAATCTAAAGGAAAAACTAAAAAATATTCTTTCTTTTTATCTTTCAATATTGGTCTGGCAAGCTTAACAACGCCTTCCGGTGAACCAAGAGTAAATTTTTTTAATTTGTTTTGTTCGATTTCCTGATTCTCTATCCGTCGAGCAATTTCAAAACAGGCTTTAATTTGCGCCGCTTTAGCCGGACCGATGCCTTTGATTTGGCAGAGTTGTTCAATAGTGGCTTCGCTGACATTTTTAATATTGCCGAATTTACTCAGAAGTTCTTGGGCAATATTCATTACAGATTTTCCGGAGACGCCGCGAGCAATAATTAATGCTAAGAGTTCTTGCGCCGAAAGTGCTTCTGAACCTAATTTAATCAATCTCTCCCGCGGCCTTTCGGTTTTTGGTAAATCTCGAACTGTAAAATTTTTAGGCATTTTTTTTGATTTTAAATATCGGCATAAATTTTTTAAAAACCTTTGCCTTAATTTTACCTTAAAATCGCTTAGAAATCAATCCTTCGACAGGCTCA
>CAYWJV010000055.1:0-6521 GCA_964458735.1 uncultured Gammaproteobacteria bacterium
CTTCAAACGATACTTTTGGTTCCCAGTTGAGGATATCTCGAGCTTTATCACCTTTTGCTTTTAAAGTTGGCACTTCAGCCGGTCGTTTGAACTGGGGGTCAATGACTACATATTTTTTCCAATCAGATATTTTAGCGTATTTAAAAGCCAGTTCAACAAATTCACGAACACTATGACTTTCACCGGTTCCAATAACAAAATCATTGGGATTCTTTTCCTGCATCATCAGATACATTGCCTCGACGTAATCACCGGCAAATCCCCAGTCGCGCTTGGCATCAAGATTTCCTAAACGCAATTCTTTAGCTAAACCCATCTTTATTTTGGCTATTCCATCGGTAATTTTTCTGGTCACAAACTGTTTGCCGCGGATGGGGGATTCATGATTAAAAAGAATTCCGTTTGCGGTAAAAAGACCGTATGACTCCCGGTAATTAACCGTCATCCAATAAGCATAAACCTTGGAAATACCATAAGGAGAACGGGGGTGAAAAGGCGTCTTTTCATCCTGATAACCATTGGTATGTTGCAGACCAAACATCTCGCTCGTTGAGGCTTGATAAAATTTGGTCGTCGGTGAAAAAAATTTAATTGCGTTCAAAAGATATAGGGGACCTAAAGAATTGACTTCCGTCGTCAATTTCGCCTGTTCAAAAGAGGATTTAACAAACGATTGAGCGGCTAAATTATAAACTTCAACGGGACGTAAAGTACGAATCAAGTTTAACAGGGAGGCTTCATCGTTCATATCGCCCTCAACAAAATCAACATCATTAGTCACTCCAACATAGTCAGGATTGGAAAAATTAGGATTGGAATAGCGGCGAATCAATCCATAGACTTTATAACCTTTTTCCAGTAAAAACTTAGCTAAATAAGGTCCATCCTGACCTAAAATACCGGTAACTAGGGCTGTTCTTGCCATATTAGGATAAATTATAACAGATTTTTTTAATTTCAATTATAATTGTAAGATGATTCAAAGATTGCTTAACTTCATCAAGAAGCCAACCAGCCGCAATATTATCATCAATACGATAGGTAATTATCTTAATGTAGTTTTTATCGCTTTTTTTGCCTTTCTTTTAGTACGAATTATTAGTCCAGCCCAGTATGGAGTCCTTAGTGTTTTATTAGGAATTTCTTATGTTTTGTCTAATGTCCTTGATTTTGGCACAACCGCCACTATTTACTCTTATCTTCCACCGTTAATTGAAAAGAACAGGAAAGAAACTTATGTTTTTATTAAAACTATTTTTGTCTATCAAACCTTATTTTCTTTGATTATCATTGCCGTTCTTTTTGTTACTTTTCCTTTTCTTGATAAGGTATTTTTTAAAACTAATGCGCCTCTGTGGGAGTTGTATGTGACTATAATCTCAGTTTTGTTTTTTATCTGGAGTAATTTTTTTCTTAACATTCTTTTTGCGTCAAAAAAATTCCTGAAAGCCAATCTATATTCTCTCTTAGCCAATGTTGTTAAGACAGTTATTATCATCGGATTTGCCTTAGCTGGTCGATTATATGTAGGAACGGTCATCTTTGTCTTTGGTATTGTTGGCCCGATGGTTTTTTTTATCCTAATTCTTTACGAAAAAAGAGAGCGACTAGATTTCTTTATGAAATCTAAAATAAATAAAAAACATTTTCGCCTTAAATATACTTTAACTTTCTTTATCGCCACGCAATTTTTTAATTTGGCGTCCCGAATGGATCTATTTCTCCTTTCTTTTTTCTTTCCCGGATCATCGTTAATTGGCCATTATGGCTTAGCCCAAAAAATTATTTTGACGGTCACTATGGCCATTGTCAGTATCACTCAAGTTCTATCTCCTCAATTTTCTCATCTTAAAACCCAGGAAGATGTTCGTCATCAGGTAAAAACCGGTTTTTATTATCTAATTATGCCTACCGGAATTTTTATATTGCTTTTTTTAACTCCGGATATTATTTTTAAATTATTTTTTACCGAAAAATTCATTAAAACAGCTGCAATCACCAGAGCGCTGAGTATTCCATATTTGATCAGTATTCTCGGCAATATACCAAATCTCTTTGTTCTTTATACTATTAAAAAACCGGTCTATATCTTATGGACCAATATTGTTTTTCTGGCAGTTGTTTCGACTGGCGGTTTTTTACTGATTCCCCGTTTTGGAGTCATGGCCCCCGTGTATTTCCTGACTTTAGGTTTTATTGTTGGCACAAGCATTACTACGATTGCCTCAATTTACGAATACAAAAAGTTACCTTCCTCTCCAAATCTCAAAGGATAGTTCGCGAAAGTTCTTTACTTCTTTTTGTTGATATCCACTTTTAGTTAAACCTTTTTTATAATCAAGTCCATAAATATCAGCCGTGTAGGGAATAACAATTATTTCTTTTTCTAACTTGCCTTGCCCTCCGTAGCTCATAGGACGAAGGAGGGTTAACTCTTTAACTTTTAAATCGTTTTGATAGTATTTAACCGGATCGCTTGAAGCCTTAATCATATAAACTGGCCTATTTTTCGGCAAATTCTTGACTAAACTTTTCCAATCCTCTCTGTGAAATTGGGGTAGCAACAAATAGGCTGACGAGAAAACAACAAACCCAATGATTACGATGTATCGATACATCGAAGTATTTTTATTTAAGGATAGTAAAATCGTTATGATTGGGATTAAATAAATAAATCTGAAGTATTGTAGCATTGGAATAAAAAATGAAACTAAAAATCCTAAGACTAATGGAAAAATAAGTAAATAAAAGACAGTCTTAATAAAGACTGTCTTTATTGTAAACAAAACAAATCCTGTCCAAATCCCCGCTATTCCCCAATACAACCACTTTGGATAAAAACTGATTCTACCAATTGAAAATTTGATTGGGATTAAAAGTAGATTTTTAATATTCGCTTTTCCCAGAACTAATGACCAATGAGTGACATTGCTCAAAGCAATTCTTGAATGAAGAAACTGTTGATAAAGCAGGGAACTGATTAAAACAAAAGAAACAAGGAACAAGAAACAAGAAACAAGAAAAACTTTATATCGTTTCTTAAATAATAAATAAAGTAGTATAGTAGCGATTAAAAATATGCTTCCATAAAATGTATAAAAAGAGAGAATTAAAAATAAATTAAATAAAATTAAATTTTTAGATTTTAAAAAATAATATAATGACGCTGTTAAGAAAAAAGTTACCATCATATACATTCGAGCTTCTTGTGAGTAATAAACAATTAGCGGGTTAAAAAGAAAAAACGCGGCTGACCAAATCCCTCCGATTAAATAAACAACATAGCCCGTCAATAAACTAAACAAAATCGATGGCATTCGCAAAGCAATTTCCGAATAACCAAACAAATTCGTCCACAATTTCATGAATAGATAATAAAAGGTGGGTGAAAATCGTTCAATGAAAATCCGCTGATAATCTGTGTTAATCCGTAATTCCTAACAACATTGGCTGTCACCGCCTCATCTAACCAAAGCGATTGATTAAGAGCGATTAAACGGATAAGAAATGCAGCTAAAAAAATAAGAATAATTTTTTTATTCATCCAGTATAATTATACAGAAGCGGGATTAGTTCATCGGTAGAATATCTGCTTTCCAAGCAGAGGGGACGGGTTCGACTCCCGTATCCCGCTCACAACTTTAGCTTGTCACAATAAGCTAAATATAGTTTACTCCTCCCATCCCTGCGGATGATTTTTGTACCAGATAAGCAGTGACTTGACTGAATCCTCAATTGTCCGTTTTGGCTGCCAACCTAATATTTCGTTTGCCAGTTTTATATCAGCGATTTTTTTGGCGTCATCTCCTTGTCTCGTATTGGCTTTTTCAATCGGAATTTCTGTGCCTGTTAATTTTTTTACTTGCTGAACTACTTCCAAGACAGAATTTCCGGTACCAGTACCAAGATTTATTATTTCGCTTTTTTTATTTGATAAAAGATATTCCAAAGCTTTTAAATGAGCTTCGTTTAAATCGACTACATCGATATAATCCCTAATCGGCGTTTTGTCAGGAGTATCGACTATGGGACAGGTCAGATAAAACTTTTCGATACCTAAGGCGCCACGGACGGCATTTTGTACTAACAAAGTTGATGGTTTTTTGGAATCGCCGATTGAACCGTCGGCAGTGGCTCCGCAAACATTAAAATATCGAAGAATCATATAATTAAATTTTTTTAATTTTCCGTACCACTGTATGACTTCTTCAGCCATTTTTTTGGAAGCGCCATAAGGAGTCGTCGGATTAAGCGGATGTTTTTCGTTAATTGGAAAATATTCCGCCTCGCCGTAGACAGCGCAAGTTGAAGAAAAAATAATGTTTTTAATACCGAATTTTTCCATGGTCGCAAGAAGATTCGAAGTAACGGCTACATTATTTAAAAAATACTTTCCAGGATCACGAACCGATTCGTCGACTAAACAGGATGCCGCATAATGAATAACGGCAGAAATATCTGTTTCTTTTCCAAAAATAGGGGAGAGATCATTTTTTAAATCAATTTCATAATATCTAAATTGATCTGAGTATTTATTTTTTAAAAGTTCCAATGGTTCTTTATATCCGGTTTGAAAATTATCAAGACCGACGACTTCATACCCATGGGACAAAAATAAATCGGTGGCAACCGAACCGATGTAGCCGCCGCAACCGGTAATCAGTATCTTAGTCATACTCAATTATAATGATTAAATGAACAAATAATCAAATAAGAAAATAAATGGTTTAATAAAAAAATAATTAAATAAATTTAATCATTTAAACATTTGTTTATTCATTTCTTTATTTATTTATTTGGTTATTTCGACATTTTGAGCTTATGAAATGGGTGCCAGTGTATCCTTCCTTCCGCTAAATATATTCCCCCGAAAACAAATAAGCTTCCGATAAAAAAATAAAGATTAGGATACTCTCCCAAAAGAGGAATCGCGATTAATACTGCAATCACCGGATCAATATAAGTAAACAAACCAACTTCCTGAGCTTTTATCTTTGAGATTCCCCAATAATAAAGATAATAAGCCAAAGCTGAAGATAAAAATATGCCAAAAATTATTCCTACAATTCCTCGTATATCTAAGTTTGTAAAACTCCAACTTATTAATTCATTTCTCATGAAAGGTAAAAATGTCAAACTTCCAAATAAAAAAGAGATCAAAGTCACTTGAGAAGAATTAACTTTTCGCAAAACATCCTTGCCGACTATCGTCTGAAAAACTGTCCCTAAAGTTGCCAGTAAAAAAAATAAATTACCTTGAATCTCTCCAAAAATTAATTTTTTTTGCCCTAAAAAAATCGGTGATAGAATAATTATTAAAACACCCAGTAAACCTATCAGTATGCCGCTAAAGACCTTTAGTTTTGGTTTTTCTTTAAGAAACTGGACTGACAAAAGATAGATAAAAATCGGACCTGAGGAGGCAATGATAGGAGCATTAATGCTTTCTGTTTTTGCCAGTCCCAAAAAGAAAAAAGAAATATTAATAGTCACACCAAAAAAACCAACCAAGATTATCTCAATCCATTGACGAACGGTTAAAGGCTGCCATTTATTGATCGCAAAAGGAACAAAGATAAGACCGGCGAAAAAAAATCTAATGAAAGCCAAAGTAAAAGGAGGAATATTTTGCAGGGCAAATTTAAAGATAGGGGAGGCCGCTCCCCAGATGATGTTGGCGATGATTAGAGCAAGAACTGGATTCATTTTTTCTTGTTTAGATAAACTATCAATTCTCCTATAATTCCCGTCATAACAATCTGAATCCCGACGATAATCAATACCACCCCCAATTGGAGAAGCGGCCGACGATAGAGAAGAACGTTAAAAAATATTCTTTCAAACGCTAAGTATAAACTTATTGAGAAACCAACAAAAAATAGTAATCCTCCAATCA
Organism: uncultured Gammaproteobacteria bacterium; assembly: GCA_964458735.1. Classification (GTDB taxonomy): domain Bacteria; phylum Patescibacteriota; class Microgenomatia; order UBA1406; family GWC2-37-13; genus GWC2-37-13. The sequence goes on from CAYWJV010000055.1 coordinate 5,897, forward strand.
TGCCAAAAAAATGTAAGGGTTTTTCGGAAAATTTAAAAAGAAAGTAGGCGGTTAAAGTATCAATAATCCCAACGAATATTTTAGACTTGCCAAACTTTGTTTTTCCAAATTTTCTTTGATTGTTGACAACGGATATTTCCGAAACTTTATAACCATTCAAAAATGTCGCCAGTGGAAAAAAGCGAAAATTATTTCCATAAAAATTAAAATCCTTTAACACTTCTTTTTTAAAAGCTTTGAAACCACAATTAATATCGGTGAATGGTGAGTGAAGAAAAGTTTTCAAAAACCATGATGCAACTTTTGAATAGATTTTGATGACCGAATTTTCTTGTCTATTTCCTCTTATTCCATTAACCAAATCATACCCTTCATCCAGTTTTTTTAGTAATTTATTAATATCTTTCGGATCATCCTGTAAATCCCCATCCATAAAAATTATTACGTCACCAACAGAATTCTCGATCCCTGTTTTTAACGCCTGTCCCTTTCCTAATCTTTTTCTGTGAGAAATAACTTTTAACTTCGACGCGAATGCGTCGTCCGATCCATCGTCAACGAGAACAATCTCGTATTCTTTTTTTATTTTGTCTAATTGATTAATCAACTGATTAATCAAAATCGG
>CAYWJV010000056.1:0-6443 GCA_964458735.1 uncultured Gammaproteobacteria bacterium
TGAGCGATTTTGGGGTAAAATTAAGGCAAAGTTAAATTTGGAGAAATATGGCTGAGGAAAGTAATTTCAAAATCACCAAAACCGAATTAGTTTGGCCGGGGAAGGGGACGAAGGTTGAGCCGGTGGAGTTGCCGTTTCAGACGATTGAGAGATTGTTTATTCCCGAAAAATCAATAGAATAAAAATTGGAAAGGAGAATAAAATGAGTTTAGTTGTTACAACAAATGTGCCAGAGGGGATTATAATGGCTTCCGATAGTCGCCAATCAATAACTATTGAAGGTAAAACGCCAGAAGGCAAGGAAATGCCAAGAATTGATACGGTGAATTCCGACAATGTATATAAAACATTTTTACTTGAAAAGTTTGATAAAAACGATAAACCCTATTTTCAAGTCGGAGTAAGTTGTTTTGGCCAAGATCTTTTGGCGGGAATCCCAACGGCTAGTCATGTCAAAAGATTTTCAGAAAAGAAATTAACGGCTGAAGATGATGTCGAAACGTTAGCGAAAAAACTGGTCCAATTTTTCAAAAAAGATTTCCCCGGAGCTGATGTTGGTTTTCATGTCGCGGGATATAAAAAAGAGGAGAAAATCAGTGTCCCATATGTTTTTTATTGTAGTGTGAAACGCGATCAAATCGAAAGACGGAATTTAAAGCCCGATAAAACTTTAGCTTATGGTGCTACGTGGTCAGGACAAATCGATGTTTTGGCTGGCATTCTTCAGCCAAGTTTGATGCCAGGGCCTGAAGGCAAAATGGCGACCATGCAGAAACCACCAATAATTTGGGATGCGATGGCCCTACAAGACGCGATAGATTTTTCGATTTATGCTATCCGTACAACCATTGATACCATCCGTTTTCAAGCTCGCCCGAAAAATGTCGGCGGCCCGATTGATGTATTAGTGATAACACCGGAAGAAGCAAAATGGATACAAAAAAAAGAATTACATGGCTAAAAATAATAAAAAGAAATTTGATTATTCTTTGTGGGAAAGTATCACACTTCTTTTATTAAGAATAACTCTTTTTATATGTTTGTTGATCATCGCCTTTAGAAATACCGATAAATGGTGGTGCCTAGCTTTAACAATAGGTACATTAGCGATTCTCGTTATGTTCCGGAGGTTAGATTTCTTTGAAATAATGAGAGTATTGAAAGCTGGCACAAATTATAATATCGAAGAGAGGACAGATTCAGATAGTTCTACCACGCCCAAGAAAATCAGCAAAGATCTGAAGAAAAGAGGCACCAATATAACAATAAAAAGCGATTTTCCAAAAGAAGAGAATCAAATATATGGATTCAAAAATTAGAAAACAAATTGTAGAAGTTTTAGAAGATGGTAAAAAAATACCAGCATCTTTTAAAGATATTTTATTTCCTGAAGATAAAAAGAAAAAGGAATATGAGCTGGTTTATGACGGGAAACAAAGGAAAGAGGATATTTTAGCGGAGACAATGCGAGTGCCGTTGCAACCAATAAAAACTTTTGCCGATGAAAACGAGAATGGCTGGACAAATAAATTAATTTTTGGCGATAATTTACAGGTTTTAAAAGAGTTAATGTATGATCCGAAAGTTAAAGGCAAAGTCCAACTTATTTACATTGACCCACCCTTTGCTACACAACAAGATTTTAAAGGGAGTCAAGATCAGAAAGCATATCAAGATAAAATAGTAGGCGCCAAATTTTTAGAATTTTTAAGAAAACGATTAATTTTCCTTCATGAGATCTTGGCTAATGATGGAAGCATTTATGTACATCTAGATTGGAAGAAAGCACACTATATAAAGGCATTAATGGATGAGATTTTTGAAGAAAATAATTTTCAAAATGAAATAATTTGGTGTTACCGTGAAGCAATAAATTCAAAAAACAGATGGAATCGCAAACATGATGTTATTTACTTCTATTCGAAAACGGAGAAATTTACTTTTAATTATAAAGATATTCTTAGCCCTTATTCCCCAGGAACAAAAATGAAATATAAATACCAAGATAAAAAAGGACCATATAGATTAATGGGTAGGGGTATTGTAAAAAGTCCTATTAGTTCTGCCAGGGATGTAAATCCTAGATGGGAAAAGGAGCATCCAGAGCTCGTATACAGGCATTACATGGGAGAAGGAACATTTCCTGTAGATTACTGGAATATTGATATTATTAACCAGGCAGCTGTTGAAAGGGTAGATTTTCCTACTCAGAAACCTGAAGCTTTACTCGAAAGAATTATTAAAGCTTCTTCGAATGAAAACGACATCATCCTAGACGTTTTTGCTGGAGCAGGTACCACTGGCGCAATTGCAGAAAAATTAAATAGAAGGTGGATAATGGTTGATTCATCTAAATTAGCAATTTATACAATACAGAAAAGAATGCTGAATTTAAGAAAAGAAATTGGCAATAAAGGTGAGAAACTGATACCCAAACCGTTTACATTGTATAATGCCGGACTTTACGATTATCCAAAACTTAAGGATTTACCTTTTGAAAAATACCGCAAATTCGTTTTGAATCTTTTTCAATGCCGAGATGAAAAACATACAACTTCAGGCATTGAACTTGACGGGTTTTTGGAAAAATATGATGTTTTGGTTTTCGATTTTCAGAAATTTAAAAATGCTGTAGTTGATTATGGTTTTATTGATGATTTACATAAATCATTAGGCGATAAAATTAGCGATCAATTTTTTATCATCGCGCCGGCGGCTAGTGTTCAGTTTTTAGAAGATTATATTGAAAAAAATGGCGTAAGATACTTGATTTTACGCGTACCTTATTCTATAATTGACGAATTACATAAAAAACCTTTTGAATTTCCGAAACAAGCCACGAGCGAACAGAATATCAATGACATTTTTGAAGGTTATGGTTTTGATTTTATTCAGACACCGGAAGTTAAATGTAAATATTTTGTGAGCAAGCCCAAGGGCGAATTATTTAAACAAGCAATTATCAAAATCGAAAAATTGAAAAGTGAAGTAATTTCACGCAAACCTCAAGATTTTGGCAATTTAGAAACGCTTTCAATGGTGATGATTGACTACGATTATGACGGAAATGTCTTTGACCTTGACGAGGTCTTTTACGCTGATAATCTTACAAAAACGGATTATGAAGTGCGCTTTGATCCCGCGAAAATTAAAGGGGAAATGATGATTATCTATTGCGATATTTTCGGCAATGAAAAAAGAGAAATAAAGACAGCTAAAGATTTCAAATGATAGATAAACAAACATTTAAAAATCAGGATTTAGTGTTAAAAGTTTCGGAAAATGTTGATCCGAAAATTTTTGATATTTCAAAATACGAAGCCTTTTTAGATGCGCTTTGTGGTGAACGAGAATATCAAAAAGACGCAATTCGGATTACTCTGCGATTTTTATTGGGCCAGCAATATAAAAATATTCGAGAACTAGCAGAAGAAAATTACCATCAAAATCCTAAATTACAAGAAAAATATTCTTCTTTGGAAGATTTTTATCAAAATTTACAAATACCGGAAAAATTGAGTTGCACTTTGGATTTAGCCACTGGTACGGGTAAAAGCTATATTTTATACGGGCTCGCCAGAATTATGTTAGCTGAAGGCGCGGCTGATCAAGTTTTGATTTTATGCCCATCGACCACCATCGAAGAAGGATTAACTGATAAATTTAGGTTGCTGTCTACGGATAAAACTTTAAAAGACCTAGTTTCTCATGGCAAGGGCACTATCAATCCGAGTATTATTAACGCCACAGAAACTATTAAAAAAGGAGATATTTGTATTGAAAACCGTCATGCCACTTATAAAAAAACTAAATCAGCAATAGACGATAGTTTAATTGGTAAAGGCAAAAAAACATTAGTGTTAAATGACGAGGTCCATCATGTTTATAACGGGCTGGATCAACAATTCAAAAAATGGAAAGAATTTCTATTGGATCCGAAATTTAATTTCAAATATATAGTTGGAAATTCAGGAACTTGCTATATTGGTGACGAATATTTTTCCGATGTAGTTTATCGCTATCCGATTGGGCAAGCGATTGAGGAAAAACAAGTAAAATCGGTTCGATATGTGGCGGAAGATAGTTCGGGATCAGAGGACGAAAAATTTCAGAAAATTTATGATAATCACATCCAAAATAAAACAATAAAATATCGAAAAATTAAACCACTGACAATCTTGGTCACAAAAGATATTAGTCGTTGCAAAATCTTGACAAAAAAATTGATAAAATTTTTATTTGAGAAAGAGAAAATATCCCCAGAAGAAGCGGCTAGAAAAGTATTAATTGTGACATCTGCTCCAGAGAACAAAAATAATATACCCTTACTAAAAGAAGTTGATGATCAAAATAATCCTATCGAATGGATAACATCAGTGAGTATGCTTTCCGAGGGTTGGGATGTAAAAAATGTTCTTCAAATTGTTCCTCATGAAGAGAGGGCTTTTAATTCCAAACTTTTGATTGCTCAAGTTTTAGGGAGAGGTTTAAGAATCCCCGATCAATATAAAGGAGACCAGCCGATTTGCACAGTTTTTAACCATGATAAATGGTCGAGTAGTATAAAACATTTGGTCGAAGAAGTTTTGGAAATTGAAAAAAAGATATACAGTTATCCGGTGACAAAGGATAAAAACTATAGTTTTAAACTATATAATATTGATTATACAAAAGAACCGTTTATTACAAATGTACCACAACAAAAAGAGTTCGAATTGCTTAAAAAAGGCTATATTACTTATTCAAGTCAAATTGAAGCGGTAGAAAAAGCAACTACATACGTCAGAGTTTTAACCGGAGATCGTGAAGAGAAGAAAACGTTGATTGAATACAAAATGTTTTCGCCAGAAGAAACTGCTCAAGAGATTTTGAATAAGCTAAAAGTTATCGACCAGGATTTAGGGACAACTTATAGCAAGAAATTTACTAAAGAAAAAATTTTAGAGATTATCAAAAAATCTCTTCGGAAAGTGGGGGAGAGAGAAGATTGGGTTAGTCAAGAAAATTTACAAAAAACCTTACAAGCTTTCGGAGTTGCCAGAAGGCCAGGAACTAAAGTTGTAAGGTATGAAATTAAAGAACAAGGTTTAGTAAAATTGAGTACTGATGATCTTAAAAAAGTTTCTTTGGGCGTCGGGTCGCTCCGCCGCGATAGCACTATATTTTTTGATGATGATTCTTTTAAGACCGGCGAGGAGAAAGACCAGAAAATTTTAAGAGAATTATTAGAAGACGAAACATTACTAAGATCTTCGCTGTATCAGGTAGAAAACAAATATAATTTTAAAAACCCATGCAATATTGAATTGGCAGCATACGCACCAGAACGGGAATTTATAAAACGGTTAGTGGCGGAAGATAATGCTAAATCGATTGACGCTTGGATAAAATCGCCGGATGTCGGTTTTTATAGTATCGAATACTCTTGGCGGAAAGGTGAGCATCCGAAACAAGGCAAGTTTAATCCTGATTTCTTTATCAAAAAAGGAAACGATATTTTAGTCGTTGAGATAAAAATGGACACTGATACTTCTGATGAGAATAAAGCAAAATTGAAATACGCTAGAGAGCATTTTGAGAGAATAAACAAGATGCAAAAAGAGCAACATTATTGTTTTAAATTTTTATCGCCAGAAAGTTATGATAACTTTTTTTATGAACTTAGAAATAATAACTATCAGCTTTATAAATCAAAGCTAGAGGCAGATTTAGAATAGAGCGAAATAAAAATCATCGAGGAGTCGGGAAATCATGAGAAATAATTTAGACATAATCAGACCATCGCAAGTAGAAGTTGAGCATTATCTTAAACTATGGGATTCTCTTGAAAACTATACTTTACAAGAAAGTAGTTTGAGAAAATTATTTACAAAAACATACCCGCTCAACGACGATCTTGATGATGTACTAATCAAAGTTTGCTCATTGAATGATTTTTATAGTACAAACATTCTTTCACCATTTACTGTTGCCAAACATATTGTGAAATCAGGGATTGATGATAGTATCGCAAAGGACGATTTGACCATAGTAAATAAAATCGCAAAGGTTGAAATGAAAGAAGGAAAGATAAAAAATTTTTACTCCTTTGCCACAAAATACTGTAGTCACCATAAACCAACGGTTTATCCAATATATGATTCGTATGTAGATCAAATGCTGGTGTATTGTAAAAATAAAGATAATTTTGACAATTTTTCAAGAGAAGATTTAAAAATATATGTGCGGTACAGAAGGATTCTTGAAAATTTTAGGAAATATTACAAGCTAGAAACATTTGATTTAAAACAGATTGATAAATATTTATGGCAAGCCGGGAAAAAATATTTTCCAAAAAAATACAGAATGAGCGCGTAAATAATATATGGAAATAAAAATCATCCACCCTGATTCACAATACATTATTAGTTTAGCAACCTGTCTCGCCAATAGGCGGATAAAGT
>CAYWJV010000057.1:0-6247 GCA_964458735.1 uncultured Gammaproteobacteria bacterium
GATTTGTTGCCGATCAATTTAAGAAATTAGCGAAAAAGAATTTAAGAATACCGGTTCAATTATATCATTTGTAAAAAAAAGAGCATCACTACCGCTCGTATTTGAGGGAACGACGAATAGTAATGCTCGGTACCACATTAGCAAAAAAAAATTGGTTTGTCAAGCCCGCTTAGCGGGCTTTTTCTGTTTATTGATTTACTTGATACAAAGCTCCAAAGCCATTGGAAGACCGGAGAATTAACTTACCGATTTTAGACCATTTTTCCTCGAACAAATTTGGGTATTTTTGCCGTTCTAACCTTGAGATTACCACATATTTTATTTGATATTTATTAATTAACGATTTAGTTTTATTTATATTGTTTGATTCATAAAGAGCCACTACTTCTGGGATTCTTTTTCCAACAATATTGGAGCTGCCGCGCCAGAGCCATTCGTGGACCCACCAGCCGGCAACGGTTGGCAGACCGGTAAAGGCGGAGATTCTTTCATAATCAGTATAAGAATCGCCTTGAGCTTCTAAAATCACCGGTTGACTTTTTTCATTTTTGTTTAGATAGTCGATGATTTCATTATCTTCCGGATAACTGGTCTTCAACCAAACTTGGCCGTCTAATTGCACTTTTCGATTAAATGAGCCATAGTAAGAAGGAACGGAAAAAAAAGGATAGATAGAGGGGAAAAAGAGAAAAACAATAAAGATAATAGATAATAGATAATAAATAATAGATTTTTTGATATTTTTTAGCAAATAAAAAGTAACTATTGAAGTAATCCCCATCATGATAAAGGCTTGATAGCCAAGCTTAAACATGGTGTTGGCGCGAAAATGGGCAGGATAGATGTCTTTTATGTAAAAGAACTCGGGAATGATGGTAAGAAAGACGCCGAAGGAAAAGAGGATCAGAATGAAGTTATTATATCGTTTCATTCTTACATTGTTAGAAATTTTGTTTTTGATTATTAAAAATATGATAAAACTAATCCAAAAGAATCCCCATAAGATAAATAACATCCAGAGAGGTGAAATTTGGCAGTTGCCGGTTTCAAATAAAAAGGGGCCGATTTTACCAATATCGGTCAAGAATTTAGGAGAGCAGTTAACGCCAATGCCACTGATAAAGGGTTTAAAATACCAGGAAAATGGCAGAGAGAAAAGAATAAAAGAAATCAACAATATAAAAATATTGACGAAAAACCGGAATGAGAAGCCGAAGAGAAAAAAAAGAATAATTATTGTTAATAAAATATAGATAGGGCCGTCAAAAGCATTGGTCATATAATGAATGGCGGTCATAAAACCGAGAAATATAGTTGAGATTAATTGAAATTTATTGAGATTTATCGAGATTAATTGCCAAAAACTTTTTACTTTTGACTTTAAATTTTGACTTTTGACTTTTGACTTTTGATTTGATGTAAAGATAATAAATAATATTGCCAATGTTAATAACACAAATGGAATGTCAAACACGTGTCCGTGGAGATCGGCTACTACATAAGAATATGAAGGAAATTCGTGAATAGTAAAAGGGATGAGACGGGTAGCATTTGGATACCAGTAGGCAGTTGGGTTGAAGCCTGACAGTATTTTCCAGAAGGGAATCGGGCTTTCATTAGGATAACCTTTGGTAAAAAGATAGATAGTGTGAAGATTGCCACCGAGATTAACTAAATAAGCGCCGATTAAACCGAAAATAATAGTTTTTAAATAACTCAATTTTTGACTGTATCGTTTAATAATATTTATGACGAGTGAGAATAACTGAGTAATTCCTTGAGCAAAAATCGTGGCAAGGATCAGGTTGTAACCAATTGAAGATTTAATATTGGTTAGTTTTATAAGCAGGGCGCCAGTCAGATGGCCAAAATAATAATAATTGATTGGCTCAGACGCATACCAGATGTCTTTTGGCGGAAAAAAATCAGCCCTTAGAATTGAGTTGATAAAACCAAAGTCCATAAACTTTTCCAAAGACCGGAGTGAAGGCTCCTGAGATCGGATATAAGTCCAAAAAAAAAGAGAAAAGATAAAAAGGAATTCCTCGAATATTATTGTAGGGGCGTGATTTATCACGCCCGAACCTATTTGTTTGTTTTTTTTAAACATAAACCAATTGATAATTGCAAATAAACAAAGAGCGAAGATAATATTAAGACGGCTAAATGGAAGAATCTTAGCAATTCCTAAAACAAAAACAAAATAGCTTAGCAGTATAATTCCCAAAGTTTTGGCAAATGGATAGCCAAAATCAAAACTAAAACTTTTAAATATTTTTTTGGTTAAAGGAGTAAAGATGATTCCAATTATCAAAAGTGGAAAATACCATTGAAGCGTCGTTAAAATCCAGTCCATAAGAAAATATTATATAATAATGAGAATAATTATGGATTCCAAATATAGCCCACAATTAGTTGAAGAAAAAATTTATAAAGAGTGGGAGGAAAAAGGTTATTTCAAAGTTAATATTAATTCAGATAAAAAACCTTTTTCCATCATTCTACCTCCACCTAACGCCAATGCTAATCTTCATTTAGGACACGCCATGTATGTCTATGAAGATATTATGATCAGATATAAAAAATTGAGCGGTTTTGAAACACTTTGGTTGCCAGGAGCTGATCATGCCGGATTTGAAACTCAGTTTGTTTTTGAAAAATACCTAAAAAAAGAAGGAAAAAGCCGTTTTGATTTTGACCGGGAAACGCTTTACAAAAACATCCTTAATTTTGTGATGGATAATCGATCAAATATGGAAAATCAGTTACGGAGTTTAGGTTTCGCTCTAGACTGGTCAAAGAAAAAATTCACAATTGATGAAGACATTGTCAAAATTGTTTATGATACTTTTAAGAAACTTTATGATACCGGTTTAATTTATCGAGAAAAAAGACTAGTTAATTACTGTACTTTTTGCGGTACTTCATTTTCCGATTTGGAAGTAGTTTATAAAGAAAGAGTTGACCCACTTTATTACATGAAATATGGACCGTTTACACTAGCCACAACAAGACCGGAAACGAAGTTTGGTGATACGGCTGTAGCCGTCAATCCTAAAGATAAAAGATATCAAAAATGGATAGATAAAGAAGTAGAGGTAGAGGGTCTCAATGGAAAATTTAGACTAAAAGTGGTCGGAGACGACTCGGTTGATCCTAAATTTGGAACAGGAGTAGTTAAAATAACCCCGGCCCATGATTTTACTGATTTTGAAACAGGGCAACGTCATAAAATAGAGCTTAAACAAATAATTGGTTTTGATGGAAAATTAAATGAACTAACTGGTTCATATCAAGGATTATATGTCAATGAAGCGCGAAAAAAGATAATTGAGGACCTAAAAACTAAAGGATTATTAGTAAAAATAAAAGAAGATTATAAACATCGAGTCGGAACCTGTTACAAATGTGGTCGAGTGTTAGAGCCGTTACCTAAAGAACAATGGTTTGTAAAAATCAGACCTTTGGCTGATAAGGCAAAAAAGTTAGTGGAAAAAGACGAAATAAAGATTGTTCCAAAAAAATTTAAGAAAAATCTAGTTTGGTGGCTAGAAAATTTCCGTGACTGGAATATCTCCAGACAGATTGTTTGGGGAATAAGAATTCCGGCTTATAGATGTAAAGCAAAAAGAGAATGGTTTATCTCTGTTGAAAGACCTGAAAAGTGTCAGGTTTGTGATAATTGCAAGTTTGAGCAGGATACGGATACTTTTGATACATGGTTTTCGTCAGCGCAATGGCCGTATGCGACGTTGCTGACGCAACGCGATAGTGATTTTTTTGATTATTTTTACCCAACTTCAGTGATGGAGACGGGTTATGATATTTTACCTTGGTGGGTGGCCAGGATGATTATGATTGGAGTTTTTGCCACAGGTAAGGAGCCTTTTAAGACAGTTTTTCTTCACGGGTTAGTCCGCGATATTCACGGAAAAAAAATGAGTAAGAGTAAAGGAAATGTGGTTAATCCGCTGGATATGATTAATAAATATGGAGCTGATGCTTTGCGGGCCGCTTTAATCTTTGGAGCTAAAGAAGGAAATGATATTTTGTTTTCTGAAGAAAAAGTGGTGGGGATGAGAAATTTTATCAATAAGATTTGGAACATCGGTCGATTCATTGAAATGAACGTCCAAGTTAAAAGTGAAAAGTTAAAAGTTAAAAGTTCAAGTGAAAAGTTAAAAGTTTTAAAAGAATTGGAGAAAGAATATAAAAAAGAAAAAAAACAATACATAAAATACATGGATTCTTATCAGTTTTCGAAGGCTTTAGGATTGGTTTATGAATTTATTTGGCATAGGTTTGCCGATCATTATATAGAACAATTGAAAGACGAGATAATTAATGGTAATATGGAAGCTCTTAAGGAATTGAAGGAAGTGTATTTAGAAAATCTAAAGATGCTTCACCCATTTATTCCATTTGTGACTGAGACCTTATGGGGGGTGTTTGTAGGTAGGGGGAAATCTATATTGAAAACTAGACTATAAATAATATAAGAAGATTTACACGGATTTGAAACGGATAACCACGGATATTTGATCTGTGTAAATCTGCTTTTTATCAGCGAAAATCTCAAATTATTAATTTGTATTATTATAATGAAACGTACATGGCAGCCGAAAAAGGCTAAAAGAATGAAAAAACACGGGTTTTTAAAAAGAATGAACTCTCATGACGGGAGAAAGGTTTTAAAGAGAAGAAGAGGAAAAGGAAGAAAAAAACTAACAGTATAACTATGTTAAATCCTAATTTTTTTAATACTATTTTTGTCATCCCAATCCTTAATCTTTTGGTTATTTTTTATAAGTTATTCTTATTTGTAAAGCTTCCGGGTGCTTTTGGGTTTGCAATTATTGCTTTAACAGTGGCTGTCCGCTTACTTTTTCAGCCTTTTTTTCAAAAACAAATTGAGACGGCCAAAAAAATGCAGGAACTCAAACCTCATTTAGATAATCTTTCAACAAAACATAAAAATGACAAAAAACAACTGCAAGCAGAACAGTTAAAACTTTATCAACAACACGGAATTAATCCGGCCTCCGGCTGTTTGGTAATGATAATTCAGTTACCTATTTTTATAGCATTGTATCAAACTTTAAATCTTTTTTTGGCCAATGGTCAGGCGGGAAAAACCATAACGGCAATTAATAATGTTTTGTATTTACCAATACTTAAAATTCAGTCAATTGATCCCTGGTTTTTCGGTTTAGATTTGGTAAAAACCCCAAAACAAATGGGGACCTGGTTATATTTACTGGTTCCGTTGGTGACAGGGATTCTTCAATATTTTCAAGCTCAGGTTTCGATGCCAAAGGCTAGTACAACCTCTCTGGTTGTAACAAAGGATGGCAAAGATAAGGACAACAAAGACAAGAAAACTAACGGTCAGGGCGACTTTCAAAAAGCGATGAACACGCAAATGAAATATATGTTTCCCTTGATGATCGGCTATTTTTCCTATACTTTACCGGTTGGACTAGCTTTATATTGGAATATATTTTCGATAATGGGTATAATGCAGTACAGGAAGGTAAATAGCAAATCACAAATGTCAGATAAAAAATAATCATGTTATTAGTTTATTAATTATTTCGAGTTTAGCGAGTTTACGAGTTTAATTAACTCGCTAAATAAATAACTCGTTAAATAGAAAATAAATAATTTATTTAAAAATTATGGATAAATCACAGACAATCAAAACCGAAACTGAAGAACTTTTGAACAAAATGATTAGTAAGTTTGAGGTGGAAGTAACGGATGATGGGGGAATTTTTCAGGTAATTATCAAAACCGATGAGGAAGTTTCAACCGTGATTGGCCGCCATGGAGAAACAATTAGAGCGATTCAAAAAATATTAGAAGTGATTCTTTATAAAAAATTTAACGAAAGAGTTGAAATTTTAGTCAACGTCAACGACTTCCGGGAAAAGCAAAAAGAGAGATTGGAAACGATGGCAAAAGAATATGCCGATCAAACCAAAGCAACCGGAACGGCCGGGTATATCCGTTCCCTTTCATCTTTCGAGCGAAAATTAATTCACGAATTTATCACCACCAACTACCCGGACCTGACCACTTCATCAGTTGGCGAGGGCAGGGAAAGACAGCTGGTGATTGAAGTCAAAAAGTAAATCCGACCAATACTATCAATAAACCAATAAATGATTTAATAAACAAATAATTAAATTATTCCTGACTTAGGACAATTAGTACCCCAAAGATCTTAATAATTCAATTTCTTTTC
>CAYWJV010000058.1:0-6188 GCA_964458735.1 uncultured Gammaproteobacteria bacterium
AATAATTATTATAACGTAGGTAATTTTATATCAAATCCACCGCTGTCATTTGGCACAACAATTCCTAAGATATTTCCTGCTAAAACATTAAATACTGTTAGAACTACAAAAACAAGAACCATTCCAATTAAAGCGTTAGTAATTTTGCTTTGGGCTTTAACAATTTTTTCTTTCTCTCCGCCGGAGGTAATCCAATCAAAAGCACCCATAAGAAGATAAAGAATCAAAAACATGCCGGCAACCAGAATAAACATATTGATGCCAAAAGCAACAAATTTACCCAGTCCGGCCACCGGATCAGACCCGCCGACGTTCATGGCGGCTGGTGGGGAAATACCACCAAATAGTTTATCAATCTCTGCGTCTGCTAAAAATTTCATTTTGGTATTATGTCTGTCTTTAAGACAGCTCCTAATAATTGGATTGCTAAAAAACTGGCAATGACAATAATTAAACCTAAAACGGCCGTGGTAATTGAAGCATAAGCTTTTTTTAATGCGTCAGGATTATCACCGTGAGTCAAGATATCAAATGCAGCCTCAAGAGTTATTACCAAAAAGATTAGTCCGGCCCCGGTTAAAGCTAAGGGTAGAGCTAGATTCATAATATCACTTATTTTAGCTACTTTTGCCGCCGGAAAACTAGTGGAATTAATAGTCAAAGCGTAGACCATGAAGAAATTATAAGTTATAATTATCTTATGTTCAATCCCACTTTTACCATTACTAATAAAATTTTAATTAATATTTCTAAGATTGAAGCAGCTGAGGAAGTGATAAAGCATTCGCCACTTTTACCACTTTGGGAGAAGCAGTTTAAGGAAGAAGCGCTGATCAGATCAGCCTATCACGGCACCCACATAGAAGGTAATCCTTTGCATAAAGATGACGCCAAAGATATTTTGATGGGAAAAGATATTATTGGCCGGCCGCGTGATATACAAGAGATCATTAATTATAGAAAGGTAATTGAGTTTATTGATGAGGAGGCGAAAAAAAAGATAGACAAAATTACCGAGCTTTTGATAAAAAAACTGCACCGGATTTTGACCGATAAAATTTTAATTGGTGAAGAATTAGGGGAGTATCGAACAAAGCAGGTAATCATTAGAAATTCAGCTAACGGTGAAGTGACTTTCCGGCCGCCGCCTCCGATTGAAGTCCCTTTTTTAATACGCGAGTTTATTTACTGGTTAAATCGTGATGACCGCGATCGGCTACACCCGATTTTAAAAGCCGGTATTGCTCATCACGAACTGGTGCGGATTCATCCGTTTTTGGATGGCAACGGCCGAGTTTCTCGAGTATTGGCGACTTTGATATTATTTTTAGGCGGCTATGATATCCGCCGGTTTTTTTCTCTTGAAGAGTATTATGACAAAGATGCCATCACTTATTATCAGAATTTACAAAAAGCTTCAGCTGGAGATTTGAGTAGTTGGCTTGAATACTTTACTTCTGGAGCGGGGATTGAGTTTGAAAAAATTAAAGAAAAAATCTTAAAGTTGTCCAAAGATGTTAAATTAAAAGAGAAATTTGGCGGTCAACAGATCTATTTGACGGAAAGACAGATGAAAATGATTGAATATATTCAGGAAGTTGGCTATATTCAAAATCAAACTTTCGGAGATGTCTTTCCCGATGTCTCTGAAGATACAGTTTTACGCGATCTTCAGGATATGATAAAAAAAGGACTGATTAAAAAAATCGGAAGTACAAAATCGGCGAGATATGTGATGGTGTGAAATATACTGACTCAAACAGGTTGTTTTCATAAATTTTCATTTACCGATTTACTGTCATTCCCGCGGAGGCGGGAATCCAGTCTAAATATACCTTATGCTTTTTTCAGCATTAGCACGATATTTCGAACGAATTGAAAAAAACTCTTCCCGTTTGGAAATTACTAAAATATTGTCTGAGTTATTTAAATCTTTAAGTTCTCAAGAGATAGAAAAAGTTGTCTATTTGTTACAGGGAAGAGTGGGTCCCGCATATGAGGGAATTGATTTTGGTATGGCGGAAAGAACCATTATTAAATCTGCTCTGTCCGCCCTTAATATTGACCGAAGTTATTTTGAAAAAGAGTTTAAAAAGAGCGGAGATCTGGGGCAGACTGTTGAAAGTTTCAAAAAGCTATATACGTCGTTCGAGGAAAAAGATATGGAGGTATTAGCAGTTTTTGATTTTTTTTATCGATTGGCGACGGCTTCCGGCAGCGGTTCCCAAGATATTAAAATAAGTCTTTTGTCACAACTTATTCGCCAGCTTGATCCTTTATCCGGACGCTATTTGGTTCGTCTTCCGACTGGTATTATCCGTTTGGGATTTTCTGATATGACAATATTGGACGCTTATTCCTGGATGTTAAAAGGTGATAAAAGTTTTCGGCCAATGATTGAAACCGCCTATCATGTCCGGCCTGACTTAGGATTTATTGGAAGAATACTTAAAGAAAAGGGACTGGATGGTTTAAAAGCAATCGAACCAAAAGTTTTTACGCCCATTATTATGATGAAAGCCGAGAGAATGTCATCGGCCAAAGAAATTATTAAGCAAATAGGAAAGTGTTTGGTTGAACCGAAGTTTGATGGGTTTAGGTTGCAAGTGCATTACAAAAATAACCAAGTTAAATTATTTTCTAGGAGTTTAGAAGATGTGACCTATATGTATCCGGATATTGTTGAAGGGGTAAGACGCGAAGTTAAGGCGGAAGAGCTGATCATTGAAGGAGAGGCGATTGGATATAGTCCAAAAACCAATGAGTTTCTTCCTTTTCAAGAGACCGTTCAGCGTAAAAGAAAGTATGATATTAAAGAGAAAGCCATCGAGGTGCCATTAAAACTTTTTGCTTTTGAACTTTTGTATTTGAATGGAAAAAATTTTATTAAGACCCCGTTTATTGAAAGAAGAAAAGCTCTAGAGCAGTCGATAAAGAAAAGTAAAAATATTAGTGAACAAATTATTATTGTTGATGATCAAGAAGAGGTAGATAAAGAGGATCGATTAGAAGAAATTTTTGATAAAGCGATCAATAAAAAACTAGAAGGAGTAATTGCCAAAAAAATTGATGGGATTTATCAGCCCGGCGCTCGGGGATGGAACTGGATTAAATATAAAAGAAGCTATTCTTCAAAGGTTAATGATACAGTTGATTGTTTGGTAATGGGCTATGACTATGGTCGTGGAAAGAGAACTGATTTTGGCATGGGAGCTTTTTTAGTGGGAATAAGAGATGAAAAAAAAGATATTTTTGTCACGGTTGCTAAAATTGGCACAGGGTTAACTGATGAAGAATGGAGGGAGTTAAATCTTAAATCCAAAATCCAAATGACAAAATCCAAACCAAACAATTATCTAGTTGATAAAATGATGGAATGTGATGTTTGGGTAACTCCAAAAATTGTTGTTGAAATAAAAGCCGATGAAATCACCAAATCACCAACCCATACGGCTGGTTTAGCTCTTCGTTTTCCACGACTGGAAAGATTTAGGGATGATAAAAACCCCCAAGAAGTAACGACTTTGAAAGAAGTAGAGAAAATGTTTAAGGGTCAGTGATTCTTCAACATTTTAAAGAATCTTAGAGTATACTCTCCAAAGAAAGACAACGGATTATTTTTTATTCTCCTGCCCGAAGTTAAAGCGAGATTTTTTCTATCATGGTAAACCTTGCCGTATTTTTTGATATGAAAAGAAATATCCAAATCCTCGTGGACTTTTTTAGGATCTGTACAAAGTTCTTTTTTAATTTTATCCCACACAGTTTTTTTAATAGCCATACTTGGACCAAGTAAAGGGTAATAACCAATAAACAACTTTGGAATAAACATATAAAGATAAAAAAGAAAAGTGAATTTGTTACCAAACTTAATATCGTGAACGAGAACGGGCGTTGATACGGCGACGATCGATTTGTCTTTCAAAAAACTATTCTTAATATTTTTTATCCAATCAGGGGGCAAGATAGTATCGGCATCGCATCGAGCTATTATATCACCGGTAACCGAATCAAATCCGGTGTTTCTCGCCGGTATAATTCCTTGTTTTTTTTCTTGAACGATTCTAATTTTATAACTTTTGGCAATCGAAACAGTTTTATCAGTGCAGTTGTTATCAACGACGATAATTTCATCAGGCTTTTCTTCCTGATTCATCAAAGAGTCAAGGCAATTCTTAATACATTTTTCTTCATTATAAACTGGTATGACAACAGATATTTTCATAACTATTATTTTATCAAATGCTATAATTAAACTGTATGAAACCGTTTTTTTCAATTGTGATCCCAACATTGAACGAAGAAAAATATCTCCCTCGATTAATAAATAATCTTGAGAATCAGATAAATAAGAATTTTGAAACAATTATTGTTGATGGTAAATCAACCGATGCAACAAAAAAAATAATCTTTAAACATAAAAAATTTTTTAACTTTAAATTTATCGAAATAGAGCCAAATTTGTCAAATCAAAAAAATTTAGGAGGAAAAATAGCTTTAGGAAAATATTTGATTTTTATTGACGCTGATATGTTGGTTAGTAAATATTTTACTAACATAGCTGAAAAGCAAATTAAAAATAAAAAAGGCTTAGTTTTTTTACCATATGTTATTCCTCAAGAAAAAAAAGAATATCCGGAAATTAATATTATTTTTCCTATAGTAAACAAGTTAGTTGAATGGTCTCAAACTATTAATAAACCTTTTTCTTCAGGTCCTTCAATGATCTGGGAAAAAAATGCTTTTAATTTAATTGGTGGTTTTGATAACCTTTTTGGTGAAGATCATCATATAATAAGAAAAGCTTTTTATTGGGGAATAAAAGCAAAATGTTTACCTAAATTAAAAGTAAATTTTTCGTTAAGGAGGATGAAAAAAGAAGGTAAATTAAAATTAATTTATCATTTTATTACTGCAACTACTTATCTTTTATTTAAAGATAAATTGCCGGAAAAAACATTTAAATATACAATGGGTGGACAAGTCTATAATACAAAAGATGTTAAAGTAAAAAAAGAAGAGTTTTTTAAAGGATATTTAAAACAAATAAATAAATTATTTAATAAACTAATTAAAGATTAAATCTCAAAAGTGGAAAGAATTGGATAATGATCAGAGAATTGAGCTTCAATCTTTTCAGTTTTTTTTAATTTTAGACCTCGATAAAAAGAATAGTCGGTTTTTATTTGTTTGACAAAAAATTTATTTACAAACGGTAAGGTTAACCGTTGAAATAGATTAAATTTTTCAAATTTTCCGTCCGTTGTAAACTTAATCGTTTGTCTAATATTGGCAGTCGCCTCCCGTAAACCGTATTTGGCCATCATTTTTTCCAGACCCTTTCTTTTATAAGGTAAGTAATTAAAATCGCCGACGATGATTAACGGTTCTTTTTTGAAAAGATTAATGGACTTCAAAGCGTTATTAATATGTCTGATCCTTTGTTCATTGCTGCCAATAACATAAAGATGAACATTACAGACAGAAACTCTTTTTTTAGTTAATTTATGAAGAAAATCAGTTCTTAAGATTGTTTTAGGTTTATTATAACCGAGAATTACCTGAAATAAATAAAAAAAATATTCTCCAAAGTTTATGCCCATATTGAGAGTAAAAGAGTCTTTGTAAACAACGGTTTTTGGGTTAAAAAAGGTGATCACTCCGAAGATTTTTCCAAATTTAACAAAAGAGTTAGAGTAATCAGCTATTTTATAGCCAAATTTTTCAATATTTTTTACATTGTTATTATTTGTTAGCGCTTCTTGAAGACAAATGATATCTGGATGATATTTATCAATCACCAGATCAATTTTATTAGCTGCATTGTTGAATAGGGTATTGTAAGTTAGTAAGGATAAATTCATATTTAAGAATATTATACTGGATAAGATTTCTTAAAAGGATGAACATAGTTATCCACCTATTCTGGATAACTTTTTATATATTGTCACGATAATCTAAATAGAATAAAATATTCTATAAGATATCCTATAATCTATACCTATTTATCTATAGGTCTTGACAAACTATTTATCTTTGTTTATATTAAGAGGTATGAAGAACATTTTCTTTTCCCAAAAGGCCAGATCGTATAGCTTTAAAACAAAATACCAAAAGAAAAATGAGTTAATTGGATTTGTTGCCGATCAATTTAAGAAATTAGCGAAAAAGAATTTAAGAATACCGGT
>CAYWJV010000059.1:0-6170 GCA_964458735.1 uncultured Gammaproteobacteria bacterium
GATTTTTTTGCGTTTACTAAATAGAAAAACCACCTATATTATATTTGATGTGCCGCTAATGTCTTGCTTACAGTGGTTGTACCTTTCAACCATCCTAGGGAGAGATAATGTTAACTTGATAACTTCTCCTAATATGAGTATTTGTAAAAATAAGATTAATTTGATTCCTGTGGTGTTTAGAGATTCTTATAAAAAAATTAAAGCTGATCTCTTTATTAGTACTTGGGTGTTGAGTGAAAGCGGGATAGGATCTCAGGATTTTGTTATAAACAACGGGTGGTTTAAAACAAAACATATGTTGCTAGGGTATGCCAAGAATAGTTTAGCTATTCCCGATTCGGAACGGATTGTCCCTTTTGTGCGTAAATATGGAGCAAGGGTGGAACCCATTAAATTTCTCCCGGGTAATTTTTATGGTTTTTTATAAGGTGCAGATATGAAAGTTATAGATATGGAAAAAAGGAGCAAAGGAAATGACCAATAAAGATAATATTAAGATTCTTATTACCGGCGGAGGCGGCTATGTCGGATCGAACTTAGTCGATTTTTTTGATAAAAGCGGAGCCCTTGTCTATCCAGCCGTAACGAAACCAGCTGGCGATCGAAAAAAAATTAAACTGGATATCAGGGAAAAGGCGCAAGTGGAGAAAATTGTTCGAAAAATCGCCCCGGATATTGTTATTCATACAGCCGCTTTGAGCAATTTGGGTGCTTGTGAAAAAGATCAAAAATTGGCCGAGAAGATCAATTACTTTGGTACTAAAAATTTGGTTGATGCCGTCACGCGCTATTCAAAAACTAAGTTTATCTTTTTCTCCTCGGATTATGTTTTTGATGGGGCAAAAGGAAATTACAAAGAAACGGACAAGCCATCTCCGCTGACCGTTTATGGTAAGACAAAATTGGCCGCCGAAGAATACATTAAATTAAAGCTTAAAAATTATATTATTTTACGCACGGCTAATGTGTTTGGTCGTGGTGGAAATTTTTTCAATTTTGTGACCGAATTATTGTCAAGGGGGGAAGAAATTGATGTTTTTAGCGATGTCAATTTTACCCCGACATCCATCGATTTCTTGATCAGCGCTATTGCTACCCTTATCACTAAAGATTTTAAGGGGATTATCCATATTGCCGGCAAGGAGAAAGTTAGCCGTTACCAGTTCGCCCAAAAAATTGCCAAAGCATTGGGGGTGGATATTAAACTTGTTAAGAGGGGGAAGCTACTCAAAAGCGGACTAATTTCTAAGGATAGCTCGTTAAATACACGCTTGCTTGAAAAAACAATAGGAACAAACGGGCCAACGATAGAAACTGCCCTTAATTTATTACTTGGCAATACCCTGAAACCCTACTTTGAATTTAGCGACGAACGCGGCTTAATTCGGGGAGTAACTCAAGGAGTGAATTGGAGGGAAATTAATTATATTGAAACAGTCAAGGGGAATGTCCGCGGCGGGCATTATCATAAAAAAACCAATGAAGGTTTTTACATTATCAGAGGGAGAATTGAGATCACGCTCGAAGATATCAAAAGTCGAAGGGTGAAGACATTTATAGCCGAAAAAGGGAGTGTATTTACAATTAAGCCAAATACCATTCACACCTTCAAAGTTTTACGCAATACAAGCTGGATCAATTATCTTTCACAGCCAATGATTGACGGCGGCGATATCCACAAGATCGAATAAAGATGAAAATAATTATAGCCACTCATTTAGATACGTATGGACCCGCTTCGGCCTTAAAGAAATTTATTACCGCTAGGCAGATTCAGTTCTTCCTTTGGCTTTCTCATCCGCTGACCTATAAAAAGAAATTATCTGGTAGCGGTTTTGAATTTTACCAAAATAATCGACTTGTCGGCAAGTCCTACAAAAAGAACAAACAAAAAAATTTGGTGGTAACATACATCGAACATCTGATACTAAATATCGTCTACACAATCAGAACGAAAAAAAGATACGACCTGTACATCGGTTTTGATAATCTAAATGCTCTGTCCGGCATTATCTTGAAAAGATTGGGTGTTGTTAAGCGGTGTATTTATTATGTCGTAGATTATACCCCATTGCGTTTTGAAAATAAGTTATTAAATTGGATATATCATCGAATTGAATCTTATTGCGCAATACATTGCGACGAAACATGGAATCTTTCGCCCAGAATGATTGTCGCAAGAAAAAAATTTAAAAAAATTAATCCCAACAAGGGGAAGCAAAAAGTTGTTCCCATGGGCGTTTGGCTAGCTGAAATAAATACCTACAGCTTCTCCGGCATTGACAGATTTCGGCTTGTTTATATGGGGGGAATTGTTAAAAAACAAGGGTTACAATATGTTTTGCAGGCTGTACCTCTTGTATTAAAAAAAATTCCCGGTTTTAAATTTCTGGTGATAGGAGATGGCGATTACTTAGCTGTTTTGAAACAACAGGCCAAGCAGCTAAAAATTGAAAAACATATTAAATTTACCGGTCATATTTTGAGCAACCGGAAAGTTAATGATTTAATAGCTAAATCGGCGGTAGCGATTGCTTTATACGAAAAAGGCGACATCTATCGCAACTGGAGTTATTATGCCGATCCCGGCAAGATTAAAGCGTATTTAGGCGCCGGATTGCCTGTACTTTTATCTGACGTGCCGCATAACGCCAAGGAATTAGCTGAAAAAAAATGTGGGATCATAATCAAATCATTTGAACCTAAATCAATAGCGGGTTCAATTATCTCAATTATGATTAGCGACAAGAAATTACAACAATATAGAAAAAATGCCAAGGAATATGTTCGTCAATTTGACTGGGAGAAAATTTTCTCAAAAAACTTAAAAAAATATGAAATCTAGAATTCAATATCTTACAAAAACTTTTCATGGTCAGGTTTTTTTGGTTATTTGTTTTTTCTTTATAATCTCTTTTTTGTTGGTCTTCGGGATTTCCCTAAAGATGAATAATAATCAATTTTTAGTCGGTTATGATCAACCTATATGGTTTTCAATTCAACACATATACAATAACGCCTTTGTCAGAGTTAGCGATAGCGGGGGAATGTCAAACGGAATTCAAATTTTAACTCTATTGCCGACATCAATTCCCTATCTTGTTTTCTTTAAATTGGGTTTTAGTTTGAAGGTGATCCAGATCTTATTATTTTTTGTTTTGTTATTTTTAATACAGGTCATAACTTTTGTCGGGATGCTAAAATTAGCCCAACATTACAGCAAAGAACAGGAAGAGAGAGATAGATCCACTATTATTAATAGTATTCTTGCCACTTTGTTCTATTGTTTTAATTTACTTACAATAATTTATTTTAATGGAGGCATCTTCTGGTCTGTTTCTAGTGTGTTGTCGTATGCTTTTGCTCCATTGGCGTTTTATTTTTTGATCAAATTTCTTTTTTCACGCCAGTTTGACACCAGGGACTCTGTTGCTTCGGCGATTGTGATGTTTATGTCTGCCATCACCCTTATGTTTATCGTTCCTCTTTTATTCGGATTTGTTGTTATCGTTGGTACAAGTTTGTTTTTAATTAAGATTAATTATCAAAAAATTAAAAAAATGTTTCTGACACTTTTTCTTTTTTTGCTAATGTTTTCAATGTTCATCATCATTATTATTTTTGAGGCAAAATTCAATACTAGTAATGTAATTACGAAAAACCTTGAAAATGGAATGTCCGGCAGTATTGCAGTCGGAATTCCCTACATGTTTAATCATTACTTTGCCTGGACACTTTACAATTATTGGGAACCGAGAAATATTGTTTCGTTTGCGAAATATTATTTTTCCTTATCTTATCTGATACCGCTATTCCTGCTATATTTTCTTATTTTTACTTCTTTTCTAAAAGATAAAAAACTGCTCAAAAAATCGTTTTCTTTTTTAGCAGTTTATTTGGTTGCTTTATTTTTTGCTAAAGGATCCTTGCCGCCGCTTGGATTCATTTATAGTTATCTCATAAACAATTTCTCCATTTTTTTGACCATAAGAACCCCAGACACTAAATTTGGATTTCTAGCGATGCTTTCTTTCTCGATCCTTTTGCTGATGGTTTTTATTAATACCAATAGACTAAAATACAAGTCAATCGTAATTGTCCTCTTTCTTGTTTGCTTAGTATTTATCAATATTCCACTGATAACCGGAGAAGCTTTTATCGGTAAGGTTGTGCCGGATAAAAGCGGCAGCATTGTTACCAATAATCCCGTGGGGACAGAAGCAGTAGTAGATGAGGTCAACAGTGATAAAACTATTTCTAATATAATAATATATCCGCCCAATAGTTTTCCGAATGTGGTTCATGATGGCAAACTTTTTACCGGAAGGGAATTTCTTAGCTCTTACATCTCAAAGCCGGTTTTATTTGAAGGGGATTCGCGTGAGAACGCTGATTTTGAAAATAAGCTGAAAAATTTATTTAAACGGAAAGATCTATCGGAAATCCCCAAACTAAATGTGTCCTATATAATCATAAGAAAAGATTTCTATATTGATAAAGAGCGGAAAGATGCTCAAGCGTTCGGTGAAGAAATCCAAAATAGCCAATATGTTAGCAAAATAATAGATAATCAAAATTATCTCGTATACAAAGTTAAAGATGAATTTAGGGGTACGATAATTTCGACTTCCAATTCTGATGTTCTAATTCAATATAATAAAATTTCTCCAATCAAATATGAGATAAGTTTACACAATTTAAGACCGGATACAAACTTAAAATTTGCAGAGTCCTACAATAAATATTGGGAGCTATACCTTGAAAAAAATACAGAGATGACCGGGATGAATGGCAAGCCGGAATTATACAATTTTTCCGACTTAAGATTTTTTTATACAAAAGACATGTTTAGCAATACCCATGTGCTGAAAGATGGCTCCGAGAACAATTGGAAACTCGACCCAAACTTTATAGTTTCTAATTTTCCAAGTGATTTCTATGAAAAGAATGCAGATGGCACGATTAATGTTACTATTACAATGTATTATAAGCCCCAAATATACTTTTATTTAGGGCTCATTCTTTCCGTGATGACTTTTTTGTCATCAATCGGATATTTAATTATTTCTAGACAAAACCGGAAGAGAAAATATGAGAATTTTTAATTTTTTAATTTTTGTTCTTTAAAATCGATTGCTAACTAATGTTTAAATATCAAATGCATTTAAAATTTATAAAAAAAATTAAGCCTTATTTATTGGTTCTCCTGATCTTTATTTTGGCTTTTATTTTTGGAAAAAATATGGATGTTCTGACACCGGAGCAGAAACAGTCACAAGATCAAATATATGCACAGCAAAAAGTGATTTCGGGTATTTATGATGTATCAGCCGATCAAAATGAGTATAAACTTAGGAATATTTTTTCAATTAAACAAGGCCAATGCGGCAGATTATTTTTTGCTTTGAAAAATCTTCCTTCAAGCGATAGTTCTTCTTCAGGCAATCCAAAAATCAAAGTTTTACTTTCAAGTGATTTTGACCAGAATCAAGAACTTGGTTTATTCGAGTCAAAAAACGATAGATTCGCCCGGAATGAAAAGATTGATTTTTGCGCCAACTCAGATTATCAGAACCTTCTTTTTAAAAAGGCTGAAAATAGCCAAGATGTCTCTTTTGAAATTTCGAATGTATCATATTACCCAATTGCAATAAAGAGACATGATTTTGTCGGTTTATTGGCTTCGATTGAAGGTAACACTAATTTTAGCAATATTATTTATCAATCAAGTTTTAGTTCTGAAGATGCAAACAAGGCCTTCAAATTCACACGTAAAAATCAGAAGATCGGACAAACTTTTGTGGCAAATTCTGATGTGATTTCTGGAGTAGACCTGAAAATGGAATTTACCGGAGTTGGAGGAATTGGTGATTATTCTTTGGAATTAAGAGAAATGAGTCTAGAGGACGGTAAAATTCAATTGTCAGCTGATAGAATCGCATATTATTATTTTACAAAAGATAATGCTGAAAAAAACTTAAAAATTGAAAAAGAAATTTATCGTATTCCATTGGTTGCCCATCTGGAAACAGGTAAAAATTACTTTATCGGAATTAGCAACGAAGCAGTCAAATTTAATATATTAAACACGCTTAAAATCTATGGCGGGACTGGTGATAGTGGTGGAGAGAAAATAATATCTTCCGTTGGAGGAAAAGTAAGTAAACGGT
>CAYWJV010000060.1:0-6106 GCA_964458735.1 uncultured Gammaproteobacteria bacterium
AATTTAGACTTTTTTGAAAGTTGGAAACATATAATTCAGGTTTTAGATTATTAAATTTCATTAATAAAATAATAACATAAGAGAGATTGCTATAATAGAGGCTATGATAAAGTCGAAACGAATCGCCATCGTCTATGACTGGATTGATAAGTGGGGTGGAATAGAGAGAGTGCTTTTGACGCTTCATGAAATGTTTCCTAATGCAATTTTTTATACTTCATATTTTGATCAAGAGACTGCCTCATGGGCAAAAGATTTAAAGATCAAAACATCATATCTTCAAAAGTTTCCTAATTTTATAAAAAAAAACCGAATTCTTTCTTTTCTATTTTACCCGTTTATTTTTGAATTATTTGATTTTTCTGGCTTCGATTTGGTGATTTCCGTTACTTCTTCATTTGCAAAGTCAGTCATTACAAAACCGGGAACGAAACATATTTGTTATCTTCTCACCCCAACAAGATATTTATGGAGCCATCAACAGGATTATATAAAAAACAAGTTAATCAACTACTTGATTCGTGGTTATTTAGATAAGATAAAAAAATGGGATTGGGTGGCCGGTCAAAGACCGGATGAAATTATTTCGATATCAGAGACGGTTAAAAATCGCTGCTTGAAATATTACAAACGAGATTCTGAAATCATTTATCCACCATTTGATAGGGAATACTGGAACAATATTAAGTCAAAAGTCAAAAGTCAAAAGTCAAAAGTGCAATTCAAAAGTAAAAAGTATTTCTTAATTGTTTCAAGACTAGAGCTATATAAAAAAGTTGATTTGGCGATCAAAGTTTTTAATAAGTTAAATAAACATTTAATTATTGTTGGGGAGGGAAGTCAGACCAATAAATTAAAACAAATTGCCGGTAATAACATTACTTTTCTGTCAAATCTATCCGATGTTGAATTGGGAAACACATACTCAAATGCTCAAGCCTTAATCATGCCGCAGGAAGAAGATTTTGGTTATGTTTCACTTGAAGCGCAGTTTTTCGGTTGTCCGGTCATAGCTTATAAAAGAGGAGGAGCACTGGAGACAATCATTGATGGAAAAACAGGAATATTTTTTGTTAATCAAAATGAACAGAATCTAAGGGGAGCGATTGAAAGATTCAATAGAATTAAGTACAATTTAAGGAATAAAGTAAGAAAATTTGAGATGAAAGATACTGAGAGATTTAGTAAAGAAAGATTTATTGGTAATTTTTTAAAAATTTTATGAAAGCAATTATTTTTGCCGGTGGGACTGGGACAAGGCTTTGGCCATTATCGAGAAGGAAATCTCCTAAACAATTTGAAAAAATTGTTGGTAATAAATCTACTTTGCAACTGGCGGTTGAGAGGTTAATTCCGGAATTTAGTCATAAAGATATTTATATTTCCAGCAATGTTTTTTATAAACAGCTTATTCAAAAACAACTCCCGCAGATACCACAAAAAAATTTCTTTTTAGAGCCAATTAAAAAAGATGTTGGTCCGGCAATAGCTTTATCTACAGGAATTCTTAACCGACTATCGCCAACTGAACCAATCGCAATACTTTGGAGCGATCATCTTGTAAAAAATATTAATCTGTTTAAGAAAATGTTAAGAATCGCTCGTAAAAAAATTGAAAAGAATCCCAATAAAATTATTTTTATTGCTCATAAACCGCGTTTTCCTTCAGTTAATCTAGGCTATGTTAATTTTGGTGAAGAGATTGATAATTTAGAAGGTATTGATTTTTTTAAATTTAAAGGATGGAAATATCGACCTGATGAAAAATTAGCTAAAAAGTTTTTCCAATCTGATAATTACGCTTGGAATTTAGGCTATTTTGTCTCTTCGCCAAAATTCATATACCATTCTTTCAAAAAGCATGCTCCTTCAATATATAAAAAAACGGAAATAATTTTAAGCCGTTTTAATAAAAAAGATTATGAGGATGTATTAAAAAAACAATATGGTCAAATGGAAAGCATTAGTTTTGATAATGCCATTCTTGAGAATCTTGATAAATCCGACGCCGAAGTGATCGTTGAAGATATTGGTTGGAGTGATGTTGGTAGTTGGGAAGCATTAAAAGAAGCTCTTCAATCCTTGCCTCTTGAAAATATTATTAGAGGTAAGGTTTACCTTAAAGATGTAAAAGATAGCCTTGTTTATAACTATGATAATGGGAAACTAATTGTTGGGGTTGATTTAGAAGAAAATATCGTTATTAACACCGCTGACGTTATTTTGATTGCAAAAAAGAACTCCATGTCAAAAGTTAAAAAAGTGGTGGAAGATTTCTCCGGAACAGAATACGATAAATTAACATAGTGTTTATGATACAAATATTTATTGGAAAAAATTACTGTCTTTATTTAAAAAGAACCGTTGATATTATTGTGGCGGTTATTTTGTTGATATTTTTTTTCCCTTTAGCTTTGTTAATATCATTTTTAATAAAAATTGATTCTAAAGGTCCAATCTTGGCTGATGTTCCGGAAAGAATCGGGGCAAAAGGGAAAAAATTCAAAATGTATAAATTTAGATCGATGATGATTAATGCTCATTATTTACTTCGGACCGACCCACGTTTTAAAAAATTATTTGATGAGTATAAAAGAAGCAGTTATAAATTAAAAAAAGATCCTCGGGTGACTAACGTAGGAAAATTTATTAGACGTCATTCAATAGATGAAATTCCTCAATTAATAAATGTTATAAAAGGTGAAATGAGTATGGTGGGGCCAAGAGCTTATTATCCTGATGAATTGGAAAACCAATTAAGAGAATATCCTCATACTAAAAAATTAGTTAATCAAGTTCTTTCCGTCAAACCGGGGATTACCGGTCTTTGGCAGGTGACTGGCCGCTCAGAAATAAACTTTGATAAAAGAATTATGATCGATGCTGATTATGTCAATCATATGTCTTTATGGAATGATTTAAAAATTATTCTTTTAACTCCAATTGTGATGGTAAGTGGGAAAGGTGCTGTATAATTAAAATATGAGAAGAAATAAAAATAAAAACGGTTTGATTTTTGTATTAATATTATTAATTTTTGGTTACTTTTTTATTTATAGGCCAATTGTTAATATTAAAGCAAAAGCAAATATTGTCATGGCATCAGCAAAAGAACTTAAATCTATTTTTGCCAAAAACGATATTGAACTTTTGAAGACTAGGTTAGATGATTTTTCCAATAAATATCAAAATCTTGAGAAAGCATCCAAATCAATTTATTGGGCTTCTTTCATTCCCTATATTTCTGATTTGAAGAATGGTTTGACAGCAGGACATTATTTGGTTAATGCGGCTAAAGAAATGGTTACGACGATTGAGCCTTATGCCGATTTAATTGGTTTTAAAAAAGGGGAGAAGTCTTTTGCCGAGAAATCAGCCGAAGATAGATTACAGACAGCAGTTTTAACCTTAGATAAAGTCGTTAAAAAAGTTGATCCAATTGCTTCAGATATTGATCAGGCCGGTAAAAGTATTGCTAAAATAAATCCTAATCGGTATCCGAAAAAGATTGGTAAATTAATACTTCGAGACAAAATTATTAATCTTAAAGATCAGTTTGAGGGTATGACCGAGCTTTTTGTCAATGCTAGGCCGTTAATAAAAAAACTTCCGGAAATTCTCGGGAGTCGAGAGGAAAAAACTTACTTAATTCTTTATCAAAACGATAAAGAAAGAAGAGCTACCGGTGGATTTTTGACTTTTTATGCAATCTTCAAAATCAAAAATGGCAAAATGACCATCTATCGATCTGATGATATTTATTCTTTAGATAATACGATCGCCAACCACCCGGCCGCTCCGCCGGAAATTATTACCTATCACAAGGGTGTGAGCCAATTTTATATTCGCGATAGTAATCTGTCCCCAGACTTTGTTCAATCAATCAAGTTGTTTGAAGGTCTCTACATTAAAAGCGGTGCCAGAGTTAAGTATGATGGCATCATTGCCCTCGATTCAAAGATTTTGGTTGATATGTTGACGATATTCGGGGACGTTGACGTTAATGGAATCAGATTTAGTGCCAAGATTGATCAAAGATGCGACTGTCCACGGGTTATCTATACTCTTTTTGATTTAGTTGACAGACCGGTCGGTTATTTTAGGGAAAATAGAAAAGGAATATTGGGTGATTTAATGTACCGATTATTTTATAATGCCATTGGTTTTTCACCGTCAAAATACTGGGGAACTTTGATGGAAACAATGCTTAATAATCTAAAGGAAAAACATATTTTAGTTTATTTTGTTGATCCGGAAACTCAGCAATCTTTGGAACAGCTGAATTTTGCCGGCAAGATCAGAGATTATAAAGGAGACTATCTTCATATTAACAATGTTAATTTTGCCGGAGCCAAATCTAATATGTTTGTTAGCGAAAAAATAAACTCAAAGACAAACGGAAAAGATAGGGAAGTAACGGTCAATTTCCGTAATCCTTATCCCGCTTCAGACTGTAATTTAAAGCGCGGTGGTCTGTGTTTAAATGCCACTCTTCGTAACTGGATTAGAGTTTATGTTCCTCAAGGTTCAAAGTTAGTTAGTTTTAAAGGATCAACTAAAAAAGTCCAAACATATGATGAATTAGGAAAAACGGTCTTTGAGGGATTTTTGGAAATAGTGCCCAAAGGACAAGGGAGAGTAATTGTCAAATATACCTTGCCGTCAAATATTGATTCCAACAACTATTCGCTTCTGATCCAAAAACAACCAGGAGTAGAGAATCAGAAATGGAAAGTAGAGTTTAATAATAGATCCTTGTTTGATGGAGTTTTGGAAACCGATAAAGAGATTAGAGTACAATAAAATAATTGTGTTATAATCTTAATAGATGAAATATGTTTTTACTAAACACGCTAAAGAAAGAATGGTTTTAAGAAGAATCAATAGAAAAGAAGTCATAAATACAATTAAGAAAAACGAGTTGAAAGCTTTGGATGATGAAACAGAAAATAAAGTTGCTTTTTACAAAAAGTGGACAGAAAAATTTGCTTTAAAAGTAGTTACAATCAAAGATGAATTCGGGATAAAAATAATAACCGTTCACCCGATTGGTATAGAAAGATTAAAGAATGTTAAAAATTTAATTGAAATAAAATGAAAATTACTTACGATCCACAAGCTGATGCAATGTATATCTATCTTAATAAACATTCTGTTGCGGGTACGGTACCAGTGAGCACCGATCTTATAGTAGATTATGATAAAAACAATCTACCAGTTGGTATTGAAATGTTGTCTGTATCGAAAATAATGCCAAAGCAATCTTTGTCATCTATAAAAATTAAGTTATTATCGAGCCCAAAAGCTTTGCAGAAGTAAAATTATTGTTTAAAAAATTTCTTCAGTAAAACGCCTTCTTTTTAAAAGTTGTTAAAAGTTAAATAAAATACTGATATCATATAAATGTGACCAATAAAATAATTCGAACAATTTGCTACTTTCAAAAAGATCCCAGTGAGGAAGTTTTTCAGAAACTTGATAAATTAGAAAAGTTATTTATTGAAAAGGACCACAGCATTCAAACAAAAAGATTATGTTCACCAAACGTCGATAAAATAATTAAACTAGATAAAATATATTCTCCAAAAGGTTATTTCCTGGCGGTTGGCAACGTTGATAATCGGATAGACGAACTTTTGCAAACCAATAACATCGCGTTTAATTATGACCTGACTGATAAAGAAATAAATTTGAATGACGTCCAAATATTATTGAATGTAATCAAAACGTCTTCGGCAAAAACTTTTGCATTTACTTACGTTTTTAACAATCCTTCATCCAGTCCTTATTTTCCCTCGGCGACTTATGAAAAAGATGGTTTTTCTATCGGACTTCAGTCGACTGATTTAGCCGAAGATTGTTCCAGTCTATCCATTTGGCTGGAAAAGATGAAACAGGTTTGGTCGGAGGTTAATGAGTTAATTAAAAATGATCCGGAATTTTTGGGAATTGATTCTTCAATTGCGCCTTTTGCCGATGGAAAAGCAAAAATCGGCGAGAAAACCGATTTCAAAAATCAATATTTAAAAGATGTGTTAATTAAACCGTTGTAAACTTTTTAAAATGCCAAGAACATTAAAAACCGAGGCGATTGTTTTAAGAAAAA
>CAYWJV010000061.1:0-6058 GCA_964458735.1 uncultured Gammaproteobacteria bacterium
ATTACGGAAGATGCTGTGAAAAAAAGGGACATAAGAATATAGGAGACCACTTGCTTTTAATTAGTTTTTACGTGGTATTTTCTATTATCTTCGGTATTGCTTTTATGATCTATGTTTTTATTCCTTGGTGGATACCGGGATACAAAGGAGGACTCCTTCTTCCTTAAATTTATTCTTTGGCATTTGGTCCCATAAATTATGAAGCCGGCGGAGTGTTAATAATCTTTGTACCAATCGAGGTATGGAGAAGAGAGTTGATTAAAACATACAAAGCAATAATCACTCCAGTAATAAAAACATATAATGAAAACTTTGAAAACCTATCTTCCATACAAAAAATACTAACAGTTCATTTATTAAAGTTTAATTAAGATAAAATTAAAACTTAATAATATCTTAATGTTATTTATATTATTATTTACCGTATGAGAGTTCTTATCATTGAAGATGAACGGAAACTATCTAATATTGTCAGAAAAGGATTGATTGAGGAAGGATTTGCCGTCGACCAGGCATTTGACGGAGAAGAAGGACAGTATTTAGCTGAGTCAGAAAGTTATGATCTGATTATTCTTGATGTCATGCTGCCTAAAATTAACGGACTGGATGTTTGCCGGAGCTTGAGAAATAAAAAAATTACTACACCCATTCTTATGTTAACCGCCAAAACCACGGTTGAGGATAAAGTGGAGGGTTTAAATGTTGGGGCTAATGACTATCTCAGCAAACCATTTGCTTTTACCGAACTGAAAGCCCGCCTTCAAGCCCTTCTTCGCCGCAGTCATAATCAAACGCAAACCACTCTTCAGGCCGATGATTTGGAAGTTGATCCGGTTAAACACACCGCAAAAAGAGGTAATAAAACAATTTCTTTAACTCCCAAGGAATTTTCTATCCTTGAATTTTTACTAAGACATCAAAATGAAGTAGTCACCCGAACCCAGATTACCGAACATGTCTGGGACTATAATTTCGATGCCTTGTCTAACGTAGTTGACGTTTTTGTGGCTACTTTAAGGAAGAAAGTCGACTCCGGATTTAAAAATAAATTAATCCAGACGGTTCACGGAGTCGGTTATAAAATTGAGAAAAAAATTTGAGATGAAAAAACCGGTTGACAGTTTAATAAAAAAACTTTTCTTTTGGTATATAGGCAGTCTGGCTTTGTTAGGAATTTTTATTGTTTTAGTGGTTCATGTATTTGCTTTTAAAAACGGTTTCTATTTTATCCTGCTTCTTTTTTTAACTTTGGCTCTATTGGGTTTTATTATCATCTATAAAATCACCGAGTCACTGACTTATCTGTCCTTCCGGATGCGGATGATTTCCAGTAAAAATCTTGATGAGAGAGTTGATGGAATTGACAGTCTTGACGAAATCGGTGAACTGGCGCAAACTTTTAATCAACTGCTTGATCGTCTGCATCTGGCTTTTAAGCGTGAACAACAGTTTATTGCCGACGTCGCCCATGAGTTAAAGACACCCTTGGCAACCCTGCGCAGCACTCTGGAAATCGCCTTGAATCATAAAAGAACCGAAGATGAATACCGCAGGACTCTCAAAGAGGCGGTTCAGGAAACTCACCGCGTCTCAACAACATTGAAAAACGTCCTTGATCTGGCCTGGTCGGAGACACCGATGGAACAAAAAAATGCTATTTCATTTAATCTCAGTGAACTAATGGAAGAATTATTTGAACTGACTGAGAAAATGGCTCTAAAAAAAAATATTAAAGTTTCCGGCTCTTTTGCTAAAAATATTAAGGTGATTGGTTTTAAAGAAAAACTGGGGCGGGCGCTATTAAATATTATTGATAATGCAGTCAAATATACACCGATTAAAGGTAAGATTGATATTGTTCTTAATAAAAATAAATATCAAGCCATTTTAGAAATAAAAGATAATGGCATTGGAATACCCCAAAAAGATATCCCTCATATTTTTGACCGTTTTTACCGGGGATCAACCAAAGAAAAAACTCTCGGGTCGGGGCTGGGATTGGCGATTGCTAAAACTATAATTAACTCCCATAGGGGAGAGATAGAAGTAAAAAGTAAAATTGGCAATGGAACTGTTTTTACGATAAATTTACCTCTTGTTTCTTCATAATTTCTTAATGACCATTCAGGTATCTTTAAGTCATGAATATTTTATTTGAAACCTCGATCATCGCTTCGTTTTTAGGAGGAATGCTGGCTCTGTTTGCCCCTTGTTGTATAACTTTTATGCTCCCTGCCTATTTTGCCTATACTTTCAAACAAAAGAAGGCGATTCTTTTAATGACGTTTGTCTTTTTTTTAGGAGTCGCTACCATCCTAGTTCCAATCGGTTTAGGCGTTTCTTTTTTAAGTTCGTTTTTTAAAAGTTACCATATCCAGGTTTTTTATTTAGGCGGAGTCTTTATGATTTTACTGGCGCTGCTTTCTTTTTCCGGAAAAAAATTCAATCCGCCTTTCAAAACGGCCCCGCTATTAAAAAGACATGATGTCTTTTCCGTCTTTGGACTGGGATTATTTTCCGGTTTAGCGTCATCCTGCTGTGCGCCGGTTTTGGCCGGAGTATTAACGTTGGCAGCTTTATCCAGCGGTTTGTTTCAAGCTTTAATCTTATCTTTGGTCTATGTCTTTGGGATGGTCTTTCCGCTTTTTATTCTGGCTTTTTTTTGGGAAAGTTTTAATTTTTCGGAAAGCAAATTAGTTAGGGGTATAACTTTCCGGTTTAAGCTTTTCAATAAACAACTGATGATTCATTCAACCAATCTTATAACCGGTGTTGTTTTTTTAAGTCTAGGTATCTATATTCTTTATCTGGCGACCACCAATCAGATAACATCGGTCACTCCTTCGCAAACACGGTTGGTGGCGGTGATGACTTTAATACAAAGAAAAATTTTAAATTTGACTAGCGGAGTGCCGGACTGGATATTTCTGTTAATCATTATATTAATCGGACTAGGACTATATCTTAAAGGAAAGTCCCGAGAGTCTTAATAAAATCTTAATTATCAAAAGTATATAAATAACTTATGAAAAATATAGTTAATACAAATCAGGTTGCTTTTACGGTATCGAAAGACAAAATATTAACCTATGCCCTGATTATCCTTATTATTGCAACGGTCGTGGTTGGGTATTCAATTACCAGCAGCAAAAATAATAAAGCGAAAGCAGATAATAAACAAACAGCCGTTGATCCTATGGCTGATCACCATGGTGGGGGAGGAGGCGCGAGCAACAAAAAATTTGAACCACTCACTCCTGGAACAATAGCTCCAGATTTCAGTCTTCCTTCAACATCAGGAAAAACAATTTCACTATCCGATTATAAAGGAAAAAATATTTTTCTTTTTTTTAACGAAGGGGTGATGTGTTCTCCTTGCTGGCAGGAAGTCTCCAAATTAGAGCGGTTCCGCCAAGAGTTTGATAATCTCAATACGGTAATTATCCCCATTAGTGTTGATGATCAAAAGACCTGGGACCCGATTCTCAAAGAAGAAAAAATTACCACGCCGATTCTTATTGATGCCGACCGGAAAGTAACCAAAGCATATAAAGCCTTAGGAACACCTTCATCAATGCACGACGATCGGGCCGGTCATACTTATATTCATATTACTCCGGACGGAAAAGTCCACTCCAGCGCTGACTTTCCCAATATGAATGTTCCGACCAATGTTCTTCTCAGCCACATTAAAGAATTACAAAGCTAAAAAAATCCGTGATTAGAATTCAGTTCTTGACAGCTCCGGGATGTCTGGAATGCGAGCGGGCTAAAATCATATTCCAGGAAGTCAAAAAAAAATTTCCTTATCTGAATCTATGGGTTGAGGAAATTGATATCACCAGTCTAAAAGGGCTGGAACTGGCGATCAAACATTCGGTAATGTCCAATCCTGGGATAATTATTAACAGTGAATTATTTTCTACCGGTTCCTTGGATAAAGAAAAGTTCATCGGTAAGATTCTATCATTATGAAGTACGAGTACGGAAACTGGTTTCTTGTCATAATTAGTGTAGTTATTTTTTTAGTATTTCTAAAATCGGCTTTTAAGCCACGCAGTAAAACCGATTGGCGCACCTATCAGTCGTTTTCCGCTTTTATTATTGCTCTTTTTGCCGAAATGTATGGTTTTCCTTTGACAATCTATCTTTTTACTTCTTTTTTCGGCAGTAAATTCTTTAATATAGATTTTTCCCACGACTCCGGGCATATCTTAAATAAAATCTTAAACATTGCCGGCGATCCTCATTTCAACTGGCTCCATATGTTGAGCAACGGCATGATAGTTGGCGGACTGATTCTGATTGCTTCGGCTTGGGAAATTTTATATAAAGCCCAGAAGAAAAATATTTTGGCGGTTACCGGAATCTATCATTACCTGCGTCATCCTCAATACACAGGCTTTATCCTGATCATCATCGGCTTTCTTCTCCAGTGGCCGACGTTAATTACCTTAATCATGGCGCCGATTTTGATTATCCGTTATTTTATTTTGGCTAAACAAGAAGAAAAGGAAATGGAAAAAAAATTTGGCAAGACTTACTTAGTCTATAAAAAAAGAACTTTTTGATTTTAAAATAGGATTAAATTATACAATAGCTCGTCAAGTGT
Organism: uncultured Gammaproteobacteria bacterium; assembly: GCA_964458735.1. Taxonomy (GTDB): domain Bacteria; phylum Patescibacteriota; class Microgenomatia; order UBA1406; family GWC2-37-13; genus GWC2-37-13. The sequence continues at coordinate 4,613 of CAYWJV010000061.1, forward strand.
AATCTTCAAAATTTAACTTCTTTATTATTTAAATTCAACGATCAGTTTTTTCCCAAAAGCAGAAGCGAGTTTGTTTAGAAAATCTATTGTAGGATTAATCATTCCTTTTTCAAGTCTTGATATGGCCGATTGTTTGGTATCAAGTCTTTTCGCCAGTTGTTTTTGGGTCATTTTTTGTTTAAGACGGAGAGAAATAATTTTATCCAATAATTCATACTCAGGTCTTAACCTGTCATATTCTTTTTTTATTCCTTTGTTTTTTAGCAAACGCTTTTTTAGATCTTGGTAGTTGCTCATATGATGTAAATATAACCTATACGTTATATTTTGTCAAACGATTTTTGGCAATTTCTAATTCCTTTTTTGGAATCTTCATTTTCTTTTTCCTACATTCAAGGTTCAATCCGAACACTTGGATAAATAATAATTAAAAACTTCTAATGGTGTTTGATATTTTAACACTTTTCTTGGTCGGTTATTTATCTCCCATAAAACTTCATCTAATTCTTCTTGGGTAACATCTGTTAAATTCGTTTTTTTAGGAAAATATCTTCTTAAAAGCCCATTATGGTATTCGTTGGTTCCTCGTTGTCAGGACGAGTATGGATCTGCAAAATACGTATCTATTCCTAAATCCTTTTTAAGTACTTGATGTAAATGATTCTCCCGTCCATTATCGAGTGTCACCGATATTCTGGCCTTACTCGGTAACTCTGTAAATATTTCTTTTTGAGCTTTCAAGGCTTCCATCGACGATATTGACTTAACTTTAATAGCAAATGTTATTCGAGACAGTCTTTCAACTTCGGTATGAAATCCATCCTTGTGACCAAGTCCTTCAACCGTGTCTCCTTCAAAATGGCCAAACTCTTTTCTTTTATCAATTGATTTTGGCCTTAAATGAATAGAGATTCTGTTCTCAATCTTGCCTTTATGAACTTTTCTGCCTCCTTTTTGTTTTCTTTTCTTCCGGTGACGGGGAAGATATTCCCATAATCTTTCTCGTATATTTTTAGGGTTAAAAATATATTGATAAATAGTTTCGTAACTAATGTTTAATCTTTTATCTGTTTTATGCTCCAATTTCAATCTTCCAGATATCTGTTCAGGTGCCCAGCCAGATCTCAACTTATCAATCGTATAACTGTAAACAAAATCATTTTTTAATGGTTCTCGCCTTCCAGCTTTTGATTTTCTTAATTCATATTCTTCTTGAGCAGAGATTGCCTCATATTTAAATTCACCTCCTTCCCAGTGACCATTACGATTAAGTTCATCGCTGATCGTTGATTTACTTCTGACTAATCTTTCGGCAATCTCACTCACGCTTACTCCCTTTGCTTTTAAAAGAGCTATTTTATCTCGTTCTTTTGAGCTTAATTTGTTATGTTTCATAATCCGAACATTTTATCCTAAATCGTTCGGATTCGATATTGAACTTAGTTT
>CAYWJV010000062.1:0-5739 GCA_964458735.1 uncultured Gammaproteobacteria bacterium
ATTGGAATAATTGAAGCTAATTTACGAAGGAAATTGGTGTTTTGCGAAAGTCAGGAGAAATTATTTAAATCCTGGTATTTTTAGAATGTTAACTCCAATTAATTTTAAAATAAATACAGAAAATATAATTAGCATCAAACCCATGATACAAGAAGTAATCGTCTCTTGAGCTTTCTTAAGTTTCTCCGGATTGCCTTGTGACGACTGCATCATAAAGGCGGCATAGATTATACAAAGCAATGAAAACCCACCGGCCAGACCAATACCTAAACCAAATATTGTTTCTTGAATAAAAGATTTTGTATCCGTATATATACAACCTAGTTCAGTCCAAACTCCCACTGTCCCCGATTTACCGCTTAAACAATCCCTACATGAATTATATTCTCCATCATCTTTTGACCGATCAATATTCTTACATAAAGGTTTAATATTTTCTAAAGGACTAATAGTTGGTTGTATACAAACGCAACTAGGATCTCCAACGTTGCCCGGAGTACTTGGAGTACTATCTACACAAGGTTGAACCGTGCTTGTTATTAATTCATTTAATGGATTTAATACTGGTGATAAATATTGGTCAAACCAACCACTTAATAAATCAATTGTTTGGTCAACGACTAGAATATTTGGTTTTTGGATAGATACTCTTATTGGTTTAAAGTAACAACAACGCTTTTTTTTGTCTGCGGCAATGGGATTACCACAATTCTGTCCTGGTAATAAAGTGTCTGAGGGTAAAATTGCTCCAATATCTTGTGCATAAATAGAATTACTAAAAAATTTGACGAGAATAAATAGTAGGAAGAAAAATAAAAAAAATTTTCTCATATATTTATGATATCAAAAAAATCTATTTTTTCTTACCAGTTACTTCATTTAAGGCATCTTGTATATACTTCCAAAGTAAATAAGCACCTAAAATAGGCAATAATTGAAATATCCAGTCAAAAGCTATATCAATCCCCCGGGCTCCATACTCTTTTCTTAACTTAGCTCCGTTCCATTTCCAATCAACATGTCTTTTTTTAAATGGGGTTTTAAAAGGTTTCATACCCGGTAACTTTACCCAAATATTCTCATAAGCACCACCAATAAATTTTCCTTCCACCCATTTCCCGTTAACAAGTTTAGCTCTTTCAGTTTTATTTAAATCATAAGGATTTTTTGGCAACAAACGGTATGATTCAAGAGCGACGCAAAACCGGTCAATATCCCGTGAATCCCATTCCCAGACGGCGGTTGACCGGCCGGCATATTCAGCCGCAATCGAATTTCTTTTCCCTATTCCTAATAGTCCAAATAATGGCTTAGCTATTGCGTCTTTCTTAAAATAATTTATGACTGTACCGGCTATTTTATAGACAAATTCTTGAGCTCCTTCAGTTCCGTGAACATTAAAGATCGCTTGTTGGCCTTTTCTTAAATATTCAATAATCGGGGAAAAATCATGTTTTCCGTCAATAGCAATTTCATTCAGAATACGCGGCATTTGAGTAACCCATTTAGTGATATTTTCTTCTACCAATCCGGTATCTTTGATAGCTCGGGCGATCATCCGCGGTCCGGTTCCCCGGTAAGCTATCAAGGATATATCAGTGTCTTCGAGTCCGAAGGTAAATTTATAGTCTCTTATTTTCTTTGCACCTTCACCATCTAAGAATTCATTATTGTTAAAATCAGCCCTGATATATTCCCAAAGCGCAACTACGTCGGCGATTGCTTTTTTAGATTTGAATTCTCCACCAATTTTATTCTTCGATAACAGTTCTTCAATTTTTTCTTTAGTCAATCGATAGGGAAGATTGTCAATCTCATTAATTCTATCTAAGGTCCATTTTTTGTCAAAGGTAATATTTTCTCTAATTTGCTTACTTATTTGTCGACGGAGAAGCATTTCCGCCATCGTCGTATCCTTCATAACCATGTCAAATTTTTCTCTATCCCAGCCTTTTTCTTTAAAATTTTCATAAATCAATTGCCAGCGGCTTTTTCCTTTTTCTGTAAATCTATTCCTATCAATTCTTAAAAATTTTGTCGGAAATCTCTCTGCTACGTAATGAGCAATAAAATTATCCATAAATAACTTTGAAGTTTCCAGTTGTACCTGTTCTTCAAAACTATCATTTGAACCGTTTTTTGTTAAGTTTTTTAAAGCTTTATCTTCACCTTTTTCTCTTAACTTATTTAAATATTCGCTGAGCGGCTTTTTCTGATCAAAATATCTTTCATACATATATTTGAACCATTCATTTCTTTGATCTGCCAAAGGCCCTTTGGTGGTTTTTAAAAGATCCATCGCTCGCTCCGGTACTTGTTTATCAATAAAGTCAAAAAGGGCTTCATATCCTATTGCCTCCATTGCTCTAAAAGACTTAAGAACGTTAAAAGGCCTTTTTCCATCAGCATCTGGTGGGTCAAAGACATAATGACCATCTAAACTATAAGTCATTCTCCAACCTCTTCTTTTGTTAGGACCACCAACACCGTTAATATCGATTAACACATCGGCAAAGACTTCAGGTAGTCTATCCTTACCTTCTCCTAGTCCTTTTCCCACTAAAAATGAATCCATATATTTAGCCATATTATCCCAAGCTTTCTTATGATCCCAGGCTCCCTTCTGACCCTCAACCGGCATAAAATACATCATGTTCCAGTTGTGTTCTCCCTGCCATCTCAAAGCCGTCTGAAGTGGATTAAATACATTTAAAGAAGCCGCATCGTTAGTTGAATAAGAAGCGATCATACCGTTTCCATCGGCGTCAACCGGGTCGGTATAGGCTAATTTTTCCGGTTCAGTCAAAAACATTCCCCGACCTATTCCAATCGCCGAGTTAACAATATTTCTCATTCTATCTTTCGTTAGTTCAGGATAAAAAGCTTTCAGCTGAGCAAAGACTTGCTGTTCTATCTTACTGTTAACTCGCTCCAGTTCATTAGTCATTTGATCCGGCCGATGCCGCCAATCTAGAGAGGCAAGATCTTCTTCAAACATTTTTTCGTAAAGTTGGTAGGCCTGCATTATATATTGGCCATCCGGCAATAACATAATTTCATCAATATCAGTTCCATGAAGAGATTCTGCAAAACCGCCCAGTTGTGCATAAAAACTTTTCTCTCCGGCCGGATGACCGTATATGGCTCGGGAATTATGAAAATATTCGGCTTTACGAATCGTATGATCAATCGTTGTATTTATGTGTTGGATAAAATCGCTTGTCGATATTTTTTGACCAAAAGGTAGCGGATGTAGTCTGGGATATATTTTTCCGTCCCGCTCATCAATATATGACTCGGCTGCGTGACGGTATAACTGAAGATCCTTCATTTTTTGATATAAAGGATCTTTTTCATTACCTTCAATCTGATCAACTTTTGTCATTAATGAATTAATCGCTGCTTGAATTCTCTTTTGGATCATCCCAGGTCCTTGAAAAATATCTTCCTGCATGATTTCCTCATAAAATTTATAGGGTGATTTTTGTTGAAGTTCCAAAAATAATTGGTTAATAATATCTGATACTCTCCAGTTCATCATTTCTGATACTTCTTCACCCCAGTGTTTTTCTACTTGATCTTTCAACTCTCCCTCCTTAAAAGTTCTGTGATTTTTTTCATAATAATCCTTTATTTTATGCTCTATATCTCGTTTTCTTTCTATAACTTCCTCCTTTTTAAGGAAATTTTTCCCATTATCATCTCCATTGCTCAGATGCTCCATATAATCGACAAATCTTTCAGGTGAATAAAAAGTTGCAATTAAATCTTTTTGAGTATCAGTGAATCTGGTTGCGTAATATCCTCCATCGGGTCCAAAGCGGGGATCTCCTCTTTGACCCATTTCTTCCGCCATTTGCTGTTGTTGTTCAGGTGTTAAAGATCTTTCAGGGGCCGGCGTCGCAAATTTTCGATCAATCTCTTCTACGGTTGTGCCAAAAGTATCAGGATTATCTTTTAATAATTTTATTAATGGATTTGCCGTTTGTGAATCTATTTGTTTTAAAGCTATTAAACCTTGATCAAATTCGCTTTGTTGTTGACCTTTTTTTCCTATTACAACCCCTTCTATTAACTGTTTACCAATTGTCTGTTCTATAATAATCGCTCCTCTATCTGTTATTTCTCCACTTCTTATCTTCGCGGTTATTTCATCAACAATAATTTGAGATTTTGGGTCTAATACTTTAATATTATTATCTTTCATTACGCCAACCTCAAGAAAAATTCTTTTAGCATTATTAGACTTTTTAATTTCATCTTGTCTATCTGTTACGCCAGTCTTACTTGTATCTACTGTTTGTTCTTGAATCCTTGATCTCCAATCTTTTTTCATTTCTTCAGCCAGCTGAGCCCTCATCTTTAATCTTTCTCCCTCATTGTTCTCATTCTTAATATCGTTAAGTCTATCTCTATAACTTGTCTGAATTTCAGTAATTATTCGATTAGCCGTTTCTTGGGCTTGTTGCTGCATGCTTTTTTCCGGAGGATTTTGTTCAGGTGTGTTTGGACCCATGCTAAAAATATATCAACTTTCAGGAAGTTAAACAAGTATCTGTCAAAGTCGGGTACATCGGTATCTTTTAAAAGATTCTCGTATTGAACGAAGTAGGTAGGATCAGATTGTGTTGTAAACTTTTTTTGATACCAGAGACGAGGAGGTTTAAGTCCATATTTATGCATAATCCGAAGAATCTTTTTTTATTCATTTTAAGTTTGAGAGCCAGTCTTCGGTGACCACATGAAGGATGATTCTCAAATGTTTTTTCAATATCTGCTTTTACAGATATATCTTGACATCCTTTTTACTTTTATTGTAGATATTTTTACGGTTAATATTCATACACTCTGATATTAATTTTTTATTAGAAGAGGAATTAACGATTTCTATTTTTTTTCCTCTTTCAAGTTCCAAGGTTATTATTCCAACTATTCTTTTAAGCTCTTCGTTCTCTTTTTTAAGGCGATTATATTCGATAATGGAGATTTCCGGCCTTATCTGATTAGATAACCATGTATAGATGGTCTTAGTATACGGGGTACACCTCAGCTCATATTTGTTGATGTATTCTGATCCAGAAGTGTTACCGATGTTTCTCAACTTCTCCATCCATCCATAGAAGTCAAAGAAACCAAAATTTGGTAATTTATAAAAATTAAAAAATGTTGAAAATAAATTATTATCATTGCTGTTTGAATTTGTTGTTACTCCTGTTGAAACTGTAGCCACTATGGTAGGTAAAGGAAAACAAATCGAGACGTTTAACCAAAGTCTTGGAGCGGCAGATTGGGAGGGTGCACTTAAAAGAAGTGATGGATATGTTGAAACTGGCGATGGTGTGGCTTTTGATCCAGATGTGTGGGAACGTCAGCATCCTGGTCAAAAATGGGATAGAAACGAAGATCCACACGCCAATGGTAGAGGTGGCTATTAGAAAATATTATTTTTGAAAGATTTTGTATTTGTAAGGTTCATCAACCCTGAGAATTATGTTGTTGAATAAATTTATTTATTTTTTATTAACTCATTTAAATATTTATCTGTTTTTAATTTATACTTTATCTCCAAGACGGTCGTCTATAAGATATCTTATTTTTAATCAACATCATAAGAAAATATTGATCCTTTTAATTATCTTGTGGACGGCCGCATTCAAGATAATACTAATTACAATTTAAAAAAAGTTTTCATGATTCGTTCGTCTTCGATTTTATCGGCAATTATATATTTCATGTATT
>CAYWJV010000063.1:0-5703 GCA_964458735.1 uncultured Gammaproteobacteria bacterium
CAAGGCCAACAAACCGATCTGGCCAACATATTTTATCACTTATCGCCTCGCTAAACGATTTAGCCACAAAGCATTTTGTTTTAGAAAGTGTCCACATTAGAAAAAGCAATCAATCTTGTCTCATGATTAGGGATATATTATGCTGTTAATAGTGCTGTTTGTTTGAGTAATAACCGCCGTACGATCAGAAATATAGTCTATAACTGCTAGAAGCAGCTTGTTAAGTTATATAATATTATTGCTATGGCCAATTCAAATGAGAAAAATACTGTACTCGCGGCCTTTGGCGGAAAGCCCGTCAGAGAAAAATTTTTAGTGTTCGGTAAACCAGCTATTGGGTCTAAAGAGATTGATGAAGTAGTGGATTCTTTGAAGTCCGGCTGGATCGGCACTGGTCCTAAGGTTGCCAAATTTGAAGAGGCATTTAGGAAGTATATCGGCAGCCGTTATGCCGTCGCTGTCAATTCCTGTACGGCCGCCTTGCATCTGGCTTTGTTGGTTCACGATATCGGTGAGGGCGACGAAGTAATTACCACGCCAATGACTTTTTGCGCAACGGCTAATGTGATTATTCATGCAGGCGCAAAGCCGGTTTTCGTCGATATTGATCGTGAAACGATGAATATTGATCCGGTGAAGATAGAGGAAAAAATAACTGAAAAAACCAAAGCAATAATGCCGGTTCATTTAGCCGGGCGTCCCTGCGAGATGGACAAAATTATGGCTATCGCTAAAAAGCATAGAATTCTTGTAATCGAAGACGCTGCTCATGCCATAGAGAGTGTGTATAAAAAGAAAAAGGTCGGCAATATCGGTGATATGACTTGTTTTAGTTTCTATGTCACAAAAAATTTAGTAACGGCCGAAGGAGGAATGGTTACTCTGAATGACAAAAAATTGGCTGACAAGATCAAAATTTATGCCTTGCATGGGATGGATAAAGACGCTTGGGCGAGATATTCCGATAAAGGTTTTAAAAAATATGAGGTAGTATATCCGGGCTATAAATATAATATGACCGATATTCAAGCGGCCATGGGCATTCAGCAGTTAAAAAAATTAAAAAAATTCTCAATTCGCAGAAAGGCCATTTGGAATAAATATAATCAGGCTTTTAAAGATCTGCCTGTCGTGACTCCCGCTGATTCAGAGCCCAATACCTTCCACGCGCATCATTTATATACTTTGCTTATTGATAAAAAAATCGCCAATGTAGATCGGGATACTTTTCAGGATTTATTGTATAAAGAGAATATTGGCAGCGGTATTCATTTTAATGCTCTGCATTTATATCGTTACTACAAAAAAATGTTTTCTTATAAAATGAATGATTTCCCTAACGCAACCCATATCTCTGAACGTACTATCTCACTGCCCCTATCAGGTGCCCTCTCCGATAAGGATGTCAATGATGTAATAAAAGCGGTTAAAAAAATAATAAGTTATTTTAAACAAAAATAATCTTATGAAAAAAATTGTTCGCCTGAAAAATTATTGGAGAGACGGTCCGCGAGAAATTACTAAAAAAGAATTACCGCGAATATCTTTTGTTATCGCAACTTTTAACAGCGGCAATTTTATTAAAAACGCCATCGATTCCATCTTAAAGCAGAATTACCCAAAAGAAAAAATCGAGATAATTTTTTCCGACGGGGGCTCTACTGATAATACATTAGAGATTGCAAAAGAATATGACATTGTCAGAGTCGTAAAAAATAAATTGATCTTCGGCGATCCTGGTTATGCTGTAGGCGGCGAGGCGGCGAGGGGTGACCTAGTGGTGTTTATGGGCCATGACAACCAGCTAGTTCAAGATAATTGGATTAGATTGATGATAAAGCCATTTGTTAAGGACAAAGAAATTGCCGGAGCTTTTCCGCATCTGGACAATAGAGAAGGTGACAATTGGTTGACCAGATATGTTAATCGTTTTACCGATCCGGGCAATCATTTTGTTTATGGCTATGCCAATAACCCCTTGACTTTCGGGAAGGTTTACAAAGCAATCAAAAAAACTAAGAATTGGGTGGTTTTCGATTTTACCTTAAAAAACCATCCCATACTCGAATTTGAACAAGGGTTTATGCTTAAAAGAGCCGCCTATCGCCGAGACAAAAACACTTGGTATTGCGGTATTTTGGCAGTTTTGGATATGATAAAAAAAGGGAAGCAAATATGTTATGTCCCGTCTGCCAGTAACTACCATGACACATTGAATCGGGGCTTAATGCAATTTGTCAAAAAGCACCGTTGGGCGATTGACTATAATTTGGATTCTAGAGAAACTTTTGGCGACTACAAGCAATCGTTTGGGCTGAAAGCCAGGAGAAAATACATATCTCCAATGCGACGACTAAGAACATATATCTACCCTTTCTACGGCATAAGTTTTGTTTTCCCGTGCTTGAGAGCTCTCTACTTTTTCTTAAAAGATGGCGAGAAGGAGTGGTTTTATCATCCGTTCATTACTTTCGTATCGGCATTCATCATCTGGCAGGAAGCGATTAGGATCAAAATTTTTAGAAAAAACCCAATGATTGAAAGATATTAAAGGAGCTTAATCTATTTCAATTTACTTTTTAAGATTAATGATTAATAAATTCATTCTGGCGGTAAAATCCATTAAAAATCTGCATACGCTTTTTTTTGATTACTTCGGGCTACTAAAAGGAGAAGTGGTTTATAAACTAAGAGACGGGATCCGTATTAAAGCCAGGGCCGGATCAACCGATTTTGCTGAAATTATTATTATTGATGGGGACTCTGAATATCCAAGCAAATTTTATCCCCAGAATAAAAAACCGATTATATTAGACATTGGTGCACACATCGGAGCGTTTTCGTTGTTAATTGCCAAAAAATTATTATCTAAGGACCCAGTTATTTTCTCGCTGGAGCCCAACTCCAGCAGTTTCTCAGTCCTGGAGAAAAATATTAAACTAAACGAATTTGATTTTATAAAACCTTTTAAGTTGGGAATGACCGCAAAGGATGGCAAGGGATTTTTACTCGTAGAGGGCAATAAATACGATGGCGGTTTTGTTAGCGCCAAAAAAAATAAATTGCGTGATTGTGAGGAAATTTTAACTATCTCACTAGCTAATTTTTGTAAGGCAAATAATATTGCAACCGTTGACCTAATGAAAATGGACATTGAAGGCAGCGAGTATGATATCTTTAAGTCCTCCATTGGTTTTATTAAGAAACATGTGAAATCTATTTTTATTGAATTGCATAATATTGATAAAAAAAACAATTACTCTTCTTTCAAAAATGATATTGTTAATTATGGTTTTTCAGTTAAAGCAGAAATTATGGGCAGGACATTGTTTTTAATAAATGATAAATTAAATGGAAAAATTTAACGAAAATATTCAACAGAGATTAACTGCTAGACATCAAAAATGTTTTCAGTTTTCCGCTGACATGGAAGGAAAAGATATTTTAGACATCGGATCTTCTTTTGGTTGGTTTGAGAAAATGGCGCTTGAAAATAAATGTAAATCCGTAACCGGAATTGAGCCGAAGAAAAAGGACTTTTATTCGGCAAAAAAAGAGGTCCCCGGAGCAACATTTAAAAAAGGATCGGCTCTAAATTTGTCATTCAAAAAAAAATCTTTTGATCTGGTAGTAATGTTTGATGTCATCGAGCATATTCCCAAAAACACTGAGCCAAAGGCAATTGGAGAAATAAAAAGGGTCTTGCGGCCTGGGGGAAAACTGGTTCTCTCCACACCCTTTGATTATTGGCTTTCCAAAATAATGGATCCAGCCTGGTGGCTCATTGGACACCGTCATTATAAGGAGATGGAACTGGCGCAGATGCTGATGAAAAGCGGATTCAAGATCGAAAGTATTGAAAAGAGGGGGAGAATTTTTGAACTTGTTTCTGCCATGTTGATGTATTTTTTCAAATGGGTTTTCCGCAGAGAGATACCTTTTAAGGATTGGTTCGAGTCCAAAAAGAATTCAGAATATTTAACCGACAGGGAAGGCTTTGAGACTTTGTATATAAAGGCTGTCAAATAATTAATATGTAATTTATGTATAAGAATATTATTCCCGGGCTTGTTTCTTTTGACACGGTACCGAAAAGAATCCACGGGTTTGAAATGTGCCAGAATTTAGATTTTTTCAAGGGCACCGTAAAGAAAAACAAATTTCATTATAAACTTATTTTGGGCAACACCCCGCTGGCTTCGGAGAATTATGATTTTAGAAGCGAATATTTCGTCAAGAAAGATAATAAGTGGTATTACGATCGCAAAATTTTCTTTTGGCGCCCGGCTTTTTGCTATGATTTTAAAAATCGAATTTTCTACTGTAATAAAGCATATTTCTCTCTGCCCCTCAAGATCGGCGGCGTCTTTACGTTAGGAGAACATATTTCCAATATAATTAATTTGGAGTTGTTTTTGGACGGATATGTTATTTTAAGGGGTATCGCCGTTAGGATAAACAACCAGAACATCGGCATAAGTGCCCCGGGCCTTAACGGTAAAACTACTTTGCTTAAAAAATTGTTAGAAAAAGGCGCCAAGTATATTGCCGAGGATTATTTAATTCTGAATCTGAAAGATAAGAAAATTTATCCATCCTGCCCGCTTCTTAAAGAAAATTTCTGGCGCCGACGAAGAATTGATAGCACACTGTCAGAATTGTTAAAGAAAAATCCCATCATTGAAAATCCGGTCTCGATTGATAATTTATACCTAGTGCAAAATTCGCAGAATCCGAACTATCACTCTGATAAGAAACAATTAGTCGATTGTCTCCTGCTTAATTCGCTATATTTTTTAGATGATTTGTTCATCAAGTCGTATATATATGATATGGGAACGACAAGTAGACTTCTTGATCGGGTTAATGACTTCAAGAATATCAGTATTAAGCATAAATTTGTCCAGATACATGATTTCAATTTTAATTTTTTATCGAAAGGCTAAAATATGCAGTTTAAGGAAAACAAAAAATACTGGGATGATTGTAACGCTGATTACTCTAGGGTTTGGCAGTCGCGAGGCAGACAGGAAATGTCTAAACAGGAATTGGGCTTAATCGATCGGTATTTGAAAATACTTACTCCCGAGAAGATCCTCGATGTAGGGGTTGGAAACGGCCGAATTTTAGATAACCTGATTAAATTTTCTTCGAAGCGAGCCGAGATTTTCGGCATTGATGTTTCTGAACAAATGGTTAGTATCTGCAAAAAAAGATTTAGAAACGAACACAAGATCAAGCAAATCATTGTCTGCGATCTATCGCAAGAAAATATCAGTTTTAAGACAACTTTCGATTTTGTTACTATGATTAGGGTTTTAAAGTATAACAAAGAGTGGAAAAAAATGATTAAAAGAGTTTATGAGAAATTAAATTCGGGCGGTGTTTATATTTTTACCATGCCGAATAAAATTTCTATCTCCGGCTTCAGTGGCGACACTTTTTCTGATCAGAATATCCCGATTATTTACAGCAGCTACAGAGAGATTAAAAAGGTATTGATTACTGCCGGTTTCAAGCGGATTGCCTTTCGAGATTTCAGTAAAATGCCCAATTTCCTTTATCACATCTGTCAGAACGGCTTATATATCCGATTTTTGCTTTTCATTGAGAAAGCGTTGAGAGTAATTTTTGGCAGATCATTTCTCGGGAGAGAGCTGTTTGTTATTTGTCAGAAATAATATGATTAATAATAAATTGAAA
>CAYWJV010000064.1:0-5668 GCA_964458735.1 uncultured Gammaproteobacteria bacterium
TTAGGCTGATGTAGCAGTACAAAAATTAAACTGACGATCATCAACCCAAACCCCAAGAACTCTAAATATTGCGGCCAAAAGATGATATTTACTTTCGCCCCTTGGGTCGCCGAAGTCCCGTTTTGCTCGGGACGAAGGCGCCAGCCATTACTCCAATTATTCACCAAAACGTGCTCTAAAATTTTCTTGTCTGAAAAAGCAATCCAACCGGGGGGAATAGGATTGTATAATGAATCTAATGGTAGAAAAAATACTTAATTACTTCAAAAAAAGGCCAGGATGGGTGGTATTAATTATTATCCTGTCGTGTATTACAGCAGTAAATATCAAACCAAATTTTTATTTAATGGGTTGGGATAATTATTCTTCATATTTCAATCTAAAAACTAATATTTTCAGGACTTTTTTCGCCACATGGAGAGAGTATAGGGGACTGGGAGTTCCTTCTGATGCTGAAGTTACTGATATTTTCAGACAGATTTTTTATTGGCTAATTCATTTCATTTTTCCAGAACAATTACTTGAGCAAATATATTATTTGTTTTCCTTATGGTTAGGGATTTTGGCTATGTATTTTTTTGTCGATTTAATTTTCGAAAACTTTTATATAAACAAAGAAGTAAAGACAAAAAAATGGCAGGATTTATTTGCTACAATTGCCGCCTTTTTTTATTTATTTAACTTAAACACTCTTTCTATTTTTTACTCACCTATAGTTCCTTTCATAAATCGTTTTTATTCTCTTCCGCTTACCTTATTTTTAATAGCTAAATTTATTAAATCAAAAACAAAGAAAAATTTAATATTGTTAATCTTAACGATAGTATTTACTTCGGGGAGTTATATTACTCCAACAGTCTTTATCACCTCTTTTTTTGCTTTTTTTATTTATTTTTTATCTAATTTTAATATCAAGAAAACACTTATCTATTCTATTGTTTTTATCTTATTAAATGCTTTTTGGTTGTTGCCTTTTGTAAACTATACTTTTCAAAAAGCCTCAATTATTCCTTTGACGCGTACTTTCATAGAAATTAACGAGTCAACCTTAAACAAACCAAAAACTAATTTTTCTCTGGCTAAACAATCATTTTTTTATCCTAGTTTTTTTGATATTCAGTTTCCATCTCTTAATGGAAAATCGCAGCCCACCCACCCGCTTTATTTGGATTATCAAAAACCTCTGATTAAAGATATCCTTCTTTTTTTACCTGTTTTTTACGCCCTAGGAAGCTTATTATTGTTGGTTTTTTATAAAAAAAATAAAAAACTCTTATGGATACCTGCTTGGATTTTATTATTTTTATTTTTATCTTGTAAGGAATATAGCCCTTTGGGTTTTCTTTATACTCTTTTAGAAAAGTATATTCCTTATTTCAATGTTGTTTTTAGGATAGGGGATACCAAATTTCATTCTTATATTAATCTTGCTGGCAGTATTGCTGGAGCTTATGCTGTCATCTATATTTTATCTTTTTTTCGACAGAAAAAAATATTGGTTTTATTTTTTACAATAATAACAATTAGTTATCTATGGTTGTTCCGAAGTTATTTTAGCGGAGATTTCATTAATTTCTTAGTTTACACAAAAATTCCCAACGTTTATTTTCAGATAGCTAAAAAAATTAATCAAGATCCAGATAAAATTAAAGTGCTTCATCTTCCTTACGATAGTTGGCACCATTACTGGAGAAGTTATTCATGGGGATATGTTGGTTCTGCTTTTTTCAATTATTTTCTTAACAAACCTTATATTGATAAGACCTTTGAACCAGGCAGTATGGAAAATAGCTATTTAGACTCTAAGATTAATCTGATTTTAAATTCATTTTATCGAAGTGATGATGAATTACAAAGACAACAATTAGCAAAAGATTTCCTGACGCTTCTGCAAAAAACAGGAATAAAATATGTATTAGTTGACAAATCGATATCTTCAGAAGTTTATCCGAAGAATCTTATTTATTCAACTAAACAATCACTGGTTCAATCGAATGCGATGCTAAGCTATCTATATCAAAATAATTTAGTTAGTAATGTGACTGAATATAATATTTCTCTTACTGACCTTTATCCATATTATAAAAAACTTTATCCTGTAAAAATAAATGGTTTTCCAGATAGTTTGCCAACAGAGACGTCAATAGATTTATATGAAATTGATAATACACAACCATCTATTTCATTCATCTCTTCTGCTTCTAATCTTAATCCAAATTTAGATAACATGCTTGAGACTAATATTGATACTTTAGTTAACAATAATATCGTTCAAAACGATAAACAACCAGCTCAATTTTTTCCTTTTTTGCAACAGAATCATCAAGCCAAAGTTGACTCAATTGGAGTAACGCTTAAATACCCCAGTAGTTTAAATTCTAACTCGAATTATATTGTCAGCACAAAATCAACAGACATTGATTCTTATATGATAGATGTTTACGGAAAAATTAACGAAGATAATCTTTCACTTTCCTTTTTCCATCGTTATTACCCTGATATTAATGACCAAAAATTTCAACAGTATGTAGATTCTGTAGAAATTCCCATCTCTGACTTTGATAGTTCTACCTCTTTCGCCAATTTAATGAATGATTGGTCAGTTGATAACTCATCACAAATTTTAGAGCATTATCGGCTCAAGTTAAACGATATTTTCATGCCGATCCCAAGCACGATTTCTACTGAAAATAGTTATATTGGATCGTATATTTTACATGAAAAATCTATTAAGGCGAGTTTACTAACAGAAAATAACATTATAAAAGTCGACACGGATTCTTTCAGTCAATTAGGTTCTAATGATAAACCGGTATTTGAACAAATTCCCATAGTTTTTAATGATAAAAATCTTGATAATCAATATATAGAAATTGGACTAACAATTCACGGAAGTGCAAAAGATAATCAAAATAACAATTCACCTATCCATGGCTATGTTTGTGTTCGGCAGAGTAACCTTAACGACTGCCTAAATTCACATCGCAATCTGCAAGTTTTTAATGATAAAACTGATTATAGAATTCCTTTACAAGACTATGTCTCAAGTCAAGTTCCTTTTTTAATTGAAATTGGCTCTTTACCTTTTGATGGTGAAAATCAAAAACTAACAATAGAGGGAATAGATGAATATCTTTATAGCTCATCTCGGGAATTCTATTTAGCTTTTGTTCCTTATTCAGGTCAACAGTCCGTAATTATCAATGGGCCTTTGACAGTTTCATTTCCTTATACTATCTCTAAGTTTTCCTACTACCACAAACCGCAATTTGAACTGTTTGATACTACACAAGAACCATGTAGAAGTAATAATCTAAGAAAGGTAAATTTTTCTAATGGTGTTTTAATTAATAATATGCAAGATTGTAGTGTCGCTTTTGCCCAATTTTTTCAGTATGCCTATCAGGAGCCGTACTTAATTACTTTTGACTATTGGTTGGGAAGTGGCCAACAGCCGGTTTTAAACATCGCTAAGAAAAATGATGCTTATTTAACTGAGAGGGTATCGCTTTATCAAGGTTATCCTAATTTATCAGAAAATAAACAATCAAAAAATATTCACTTGATAAATGCTTCTCGCCTGATGGCGCCACAATTTATCTCTAATACTTATTCTGCCAAAGTATCAGTTAGTATTTCCCAAGACACAGCCAATGAGGGACTACTTGCTCTTGGCTCTTTTAATATTATTGACTATCCGGCAGACTGGCAAAATTTATCAATTAAGCCGTTAGAAAGCGATTCATATTATGATTTACCGGATAGTTTTGATTATAAACAGATTCTTCCGTCTTTATGGTTCGTTAATTATAAAAGTAAAGGCAGTTTTTTAATGTTGTTTAATGAAGGATACGATAAGCAATGGGGGATTTATGACAATATTTTTGATCTAATAATCGGTAAAAAAATAGGAGAATCGATAAGATGTGATGGTTATGCCAACTGTTTTCAGGTGAATACTAATTCAAATAGTAACCAATTCTTTATATTTTACTGGCCAGAGAGACTATATCTTTTCGGCTGGCTTCTGACGATTCTTACCATGATTTTTTCTTTGAAATTCTTGAGTAAAGATCCTTTAAAAACAGAGTAATAATTTAAGCCCTTTTTTAGAATTCTATATATTTTCCAATTGAAATCAGCCGGCAGTATCATACCACAAATCAACTGGAATAACCAGAAAGTTTGGATATAAAAAGGCGCTGGTTGAATATACTCATGAGCCCAGCGGTGCATTCTGTAAGTACTTAAAGTCAATTTTCTAAAATATTTGACCGAAGCGGCTCCTTTGTGATAACGGACTTCAACCAATGGTTTTTGGATATTAGCCAGTTTTCCGATTTTTCCCATTCTATACCAAAGATGAGTATCATCTCCAGGCCAAAACTCCTGTTGGTATAATCCCGCCTTAATAACAGTGTCTTTTCTATACATTACAGACGGGTCGGCAAAAGGACTGATAACAAGCCAAATTTTTTTGATCTGCTCGTCGGTTTTTAAGAATTTAACTATTTGGGTTTTGCCGTCTTCCTCAAAAAGCTTAATCCATGATCCAACGGCAACCACTTGAGGATTTTTTTCAAAGAATTTAACCTGGGTTTCAATACGATTAGGCAACATAATATCGTCTTGGTTTATTCTACATATATATTTACCTTTGGCTTTTTTGATGGCAAAATTCAAGACTCTTCCCAGGCCTCGATTTTTATTAAAAGAGTAAAAATGAGTGTTCTTATACTTTCTTGAAAGCTGACGGCAGAGAGTCTTACTTGTATCTTTTGATCCGTCGTCAACCAAGATGATCTCAAAGTTTTTAAAAGTACTTTTGACCACAGAAGAGACAGACTCGGAAAGATATGAGGCTCCGTTAAAAACTGGAATGACAACTGTTACCAATGGTTTTTTTTTCATTGTTTTCATATTTTTCTAAAACTTAACTTATAATAATTATATTTTTCTTCCCTCTAATCACCAAATATTGATGAGTATAGGGAAGAAGGTATTATGGGGGTAATTAGATTTGATCGCTGGAAAAGCGAGAGCGCGAAATGCGATCAAATCATGAGATAACCCATAAATACCTTCTGGAGGACCACGCAAAAATTGCGGATTCATAGATATCCTCCATTTGGGTTCAGGTCTTACTTGACGGCGACCGCCCAGAATCCAGCTTGACAGCCAGAAAAAGTTCGGCCGTTGATGCCACCGCCAATCTCGTGGATGACGTAGATCTCGCCAAGCGCGGAGTGCTGATTGCCAAGAGGCGTATCAGTGTCGTTAGGAACAACGACGTTTGTTGCATTGCTGCACCAAACCACTGCGGCTTGAAACTCGGGAATCGTCACCGATGAGCCAGACCACGTCTGAGCACCAACGCTTGCTGCGTCCTGCTGAATTTTGACGATTGCATCTTCAACCGCTGATTGCGTATTGCCCTGCTGAATTGCAGTGCAAATGTAAAAAGCAACGTAGGTTGATTGACCAACGGCCAGAGGGTCGGTTGGATCATTAGATGCGTCAAGGCAGTTAGGATCGTCGCTATCGTCATAGCTCAACGAAGGGAAAAGCGACTTTTTGGGCGCGGCGGGGGCGGGCAAGGTCGCGGTGGGCAACTGCGGGATGGGCGTGTCGGTGGGTGTCGGCGGCGGGATGGTGGGCGTGGGCGGGA
>CAYWJV010000065.1:0-5528 GCA_964458735.1 uncultured Gammaproteobacteria bacterium
GATATTTAATGAAATGATACAATAAAAGTTGTGAAGAAAATTTTGGTTATTGTTGCTTTGGGTTTTTTAATCTACGGTTTATCCCTTTCCAATGGATTTGTCTGGGATGACGAGGTGATGTTTCAGAAAGCGGCGGCTATTCCCGGCAATGTTTATTTTCGACCGGCAATTTCAACTGTTTATTCGATTATTTATAATTTATTTGGGCCGCGGCCATTTTTTTTCCATTTTTTTCAGTTGATCTTTCATATTGCAACGGCAGTATTGATCTATTATTTATTTAGGCGTTTTTTTAAAGAGACAATCTCACTAATTCTGGCTTTGATTTTTCTTGTTCATCCGGCCAACGTTGAGGCAGTTTCTTTTGCCTCGGCCATGCAGGAGGTCACCTTTACTTTGACCGGAATAACAGGACTTTATTTGTTTGTCAGTTCCGAAAATCTCTCTATCACTAAAGTTTTTTCAGCAACATTCCTTTTGTTAATTGCTCTTCTAATGAAAGAAACGGCGATAGTTTTTTTCCTCTTAGTTTTTTGTTATCTGATTTTATTTAAAAGGAAACAAGCCGACATTTTGATTAACTATTCTATCTTTGCTGTGATTTTGCTGATGATCTATTTTTTATTCAGGCTTTCAGGAGGCAATCTCTACGTTCAGGGTCAGGGTCTTTTCCCGATCATGCGTGTTTCTTTGGCAACTCGCCTGATAAATATTCCCATGATTATTTTGTATTATCTGGGCAAGTTTTTTTTCCCACTAAATTTGGGAATTGCTCAACACTGGGTAATTAAATCTCCAAGTTTTATTAATTTTTTTCTTCCTTTAATCTTAGAAATTTTACTTTTTTTAGTAGCGTTTATTTTTTTTCTAAAAAAGAAAAATAAAATCTTTGTCTTATTTCTTTTTTGGTTTTTAGTCGGATTAACGCCTCATTTACAGATTATTCCTCTAAATATGACAGTCGCCGAACGATGGCTATATTTTCCGATGATTGGATTGTTGGGGATGATTGGCGTTGTTTTGTCATCCCCTCGAAGGAGGGGATCCAGACTACTAATTTCATTAGGGATTATTATTCTTTTATTTTCAATAAGGAGCTTTGTCAGGACTTTGGATTGGCGGAGTGGACTGGTGTTATATAGTCGTGATATTAAAAAAAACAGTAGTTTTGATTTACAAAACAATTTAGGGGTAGAATTATTTAGGACTGGTAGGTTTGATCAAGCGAAAAAATATTTTGAAATTTCTACAAATCTGGCGCCATACTGGTGGGTAAATTGGAATAATCTTGGGGCAAGTTTTGAGCGGGAAAAAAACTATAAAAAAGCAACTGACTACTATAAAAAATCAATAAATAACGGGCAATATTATTTAGCTTATGAAAATCTTGCTAAAATATTAGTTTTACATGGAAAAGATCAGAAAAAGACCGAAGAATTTTTACAAAGGGCCTTAAATTTATTTCCGGAAAATGAAAATCTACAGCAGATACAGGCTTTTTATCGTCAACGACTTAATCAACAGAAGTTTAAACTATAATTTTAATAATGACAAAATTAATTACAGAATTATTTATTTTTATTTTAGGTACAGCAATTGGTTCTTTTCTTAATGTATTAATCGACCGACTTCCCAATGAAGAAAGTATCAATGGGCGATCACACTGCGACTACTGTAAGAAAAAAATCGCATGGTATGATCTGATACCGGTTTTATCATTTTTTATTTTAGGTGGAAAGAGCCGATGTTGTGGAAAAAAACTTTCTTGGCAGTATCTGGCAATAGAGCTGATCACGGGCGTCATCTTTGTTGTGGTTTTTAAGGACGGACCTTATGTTGAGTCGCTGACAAGGTCCGTCCTTACTGCATCGATCATGTCCTGCCTCATCATCATCTTCGTTTCCGATTTTAAATATCATCTTATTTCCGACTATATTTTATTAGCTTTATTTATTTTTTCTATCATCTATCATCTATCATCTATCATCTCAATTTCTTTATTTCTTTATTTCTTTATTTCTTTATTAATCGTTTCTCTACCAATTTTCCTTATTTATTTTATTTCAAAAGAAAAAGCCATGGGACTTGGCGATGTTTATTTATCAGCAATCATTGGTTTTTTGCTTGGCTGGAAAGCAGGACTTTTTGCTCTATATATAGCATTTATTACGGGCGCAATTTTTGGTTTAATAGCAATCATATTCAAAAATAAAAAATTAAAAAGCAAAATTGCTTTCGGACCATTTTTAGTAATAGGAATAGTTGTCATGTTGTTTTGGGGAGAAAAGATTGTGGAAATGATAAAGAAAATATACGGGTTTTAAAGTCAAAATTCAAAAGGCAAAAGTCAAAAATACAAGTCAAAATTAAAAAGTTTTAAATACTTTTAACTTTTTACTTTAACTTTTGAATTCTAACTTTTAACTTTTGATTTATGATTATTATTGGCGTCGTTGGTCAAATCGCTGCTGGGAAAGGAATATTAGTGAAGTACTTAACTGAAAGACTAGATTTTGTTTCTTTTTCTCTGTCATCGATTCTTCACGATGCAATAAAGAAAAAAAACATCAGAGAATTTACTCGTCAAACACTTCAGGACATGGGCGACGAGCTACGTAGGAAATATGGAGATGATATTTTAGCCAAAAAAGTCATAGAACAAATGAAAAACCTGCCTGCCGGCAGGCAAGGTGAAAAATTTAAAATGAAAAATTATATGATTGAAGAAATTAGAAATCCCGGAGAGATAGAGTTTCTTAAAAAAAATACCAATTTTATTTTGATTGGAGTTAAAGCCAAACGTGAACTTCGTTTTAAAAGATTGCTATCTCGAGGAAAACCCTGGGATCCTAAAAATTGGAATGATTTTGTCAAAATTGACAGACGCGATTTGGGTGTTGGTCAAAATAAGTCAGGACAACAAGTAGTGAAGTGCTTGGCATATTGCGATTATATATTGACTAATAATAAAGATTTGAAAGATTTTGAAAAGAAGTTGGAGAAGTTATTTATACATAAACTTTTCTCCGGCTAGTTCGTAAGAAAATAATTCTTCTTTTGTAAACCAGACTTTAATTTCTTTTTCTCCATCCTCGACCGTGTCTGAGGCATGAATGATATTTCGAAGCGGTCTATTCTGTTCATTAGCTAAATCAATCGTATCATGGGAAAAATCTCCACGAATTGTCCCGCATGTTGCGAGTAGCGGGATAGTATTTCCAGAAAGTTTACGGACAATTTCAATACAATCATATGATTCTAAAACCATAATTAAGACAGGGGACTCTTGAAAATAAGTTACTAACCATTTTTTTACCGTCCGTCCGATTTGAATGGGATCGTCAGTATTAAAGATTTTTTTCACGTCCAAACCCTTCTTCGCATAGTTAGTTAATGTCCGTTCGCCAACTTTTTTAAACCAGGCATCAGTTTCTGGATAGTGAGCAATGACTTTTTTTTCATCAGCCATCTCAAATTTAAGACCAATAATTTTCAGGCCGACCTGTTCAAAACGATTGACAATCTTTCCCAAAAGTCCACGCTGGACACCATCGGGCTTGATGATTATTAAAGCGCGTTGTTTTTTCATAGGGACACTCTTTTTAAAGACAGTCTTAAATAAGACTGTCTTTATTTTAACTTTATTTTAAATACTGACTGTCAACTTCTCTTTCATAATTTTTAAATTCAATATTTTTAAACCAATATTTAATCTCTCTTTTCGCTTCGTCCGTTGATCCTGACGCATGAATAAAAGTTTTTACGACTCGGTCTAAAGACGCCGATAGAGGAGAGGAATCAAAAGAAAATTGAGCATGTAAAGTTCCAGGGATCGCTAAAGCCGGAATGGTGTGTCCACGTAATTTTCGAGCAACTGTAATTGCATTTGCTCCCTGCCAGACCATAACAATAATCGGCCCTTCCATCCAATATTTAATTAAACGTTCGTAGACAAACTGTCCTAGCTTATTAGGGTCTTCCGTTTTAAATGTTTCTATAACACTATTTCCCGACTGTTTAAAAGAAGTCAAAGTTTTCTCTCCCATCTTCCGTATCCATTCAACTGTTCCCGGATAGTGATTTTTAATTACTTCTTTGTCCGGCCGAAGCATTTTGGCGGTCATTAGTTTCAGGCCAACGTTTTCAAAAGTCTCTATGATCTTACCGACTAGGCCGCGTTTCACTGCATCGGGCTTAATTATTATAAGAGTGCGTTCAATCATATTTTATTATATATTTCTTTTGTTACTTCATCAATCTCTTTATTTCCATCAATTTCCACCCACTTTGCCCAGACTTGATTCTTTACTAAATTTTCATATTGAATATAGGTTTTTCTAATAAAATCAAAGTCTTTTTCCCGGCGGTTTTTTTCCTTTTGCTCACCGAACTTTCTTTTAATGGCAATATCAGGATCAACTTTGATATAAAAAACTAGGTCAGGTTTTTCAATTCCGAAGTCTTCGGCAAAATTTAAGGCTTTTTCAAGCCCGATTCCTTCTAAAGTTTGATAACATAGAGTGGTAGTGAAGTAGCGGTCAGCAATTAAGATTCCGTTTTTTCTTTTTTCGGTAATCATCTCTTTATCCATTAAAAACTGGAGTGAATAAAATAAAAATTGCTGTTCTGGGCTCAGATTTTTATTTTGGTAAAGAAAATCTTTAATTAATTTGCCGACGTTTTTTTCATAATCAGGATATTTGATTAACATCGTAGGGAACAAAGATTTTTGTTCCTTACACATTTTCAGCAAATTTTTCCCCTGCGTCTCACAGCCAGCTCCGTCAATGCCTTCGATGACAATAAACATAATGTTATAATAATATAGTAAAAGCTCCCATAGTTCAACGGATCGAACAAGCCCGTCCTAAGGGTTAGATGGTGGTTCAATTCCGCCTGGGAGCACTAAAATAAATATTAAATATTAAATATCAAATGTCAAAAAGAAACCTATCAAACGCCACAAAGCTTTCTAAAAAACATCTCATCCGCCATCATATCCATAAAATGACTTCCAGTGAATACTTTAGAATTCTTATCTTGCGTACGATCGGAAATTCTCTCCTATTTGCTTCCTTATTTATGATTGTCAAGACATTTTGGCAGCCGGTTAGAGAAGAATTAATATATTTTGTTAATGTTAAGATACAGAAAAAATATATCGTTGCCGATGATAAACAAAGACTGTCTTTAGACAAAGACAGTCTTTATAAAAATCAACAGGGTGGATTATTAGCAAAAGCTTTTAATATCAAACCAATTGAGATTCTGATTCCGGAAGACCCCAATTTCAGTATTGTTATCCCTAAAATCGGGGCTAATGCCAAAATTCTACCAAATATTAATGCCTCTGATGAAAATATATATTTAAATGCTTTGAATAAAGGAGTGGCTCATACTTTAGGGACGGCTTTTCCGGGAGAAGGCGGTCATATCTTTCTTTTTGCTCATTCAACCGATTATTTTTGGAACATTGGTACTTATAATGCGATTTTTTACCTTTTATATAAATTAGAAAAAAATGATGA
>CAYWJV010000066.1:0-5445 GCA_964458735.1 uncultured Gammaproteobacteria bacterium
TGAGAGGATCCAACCCCGACGCCACTTTACACTATTTAGCCCGGATGATTAAAGCGGGCGAAGACCCGATCTTTATTGCGAGACGGATGGTCATCTTTGCTTCTGAAGATATTGGTAATGCCCAACCGACGGCTTTAGTCTTAGCAACAACTGCCATGCAAGCCTGTCACATGATCGGCTGGCCGGAAGCCGGTTTAATTCTTGCACAAACGGCCACATACTTAGCGACTGCTAAAAAATCAATCGCCTCAACTAACGGACTTTATCAAGCGTTAACAGATATTGACGAAAATAATCTCGACCCAATCCCTCTTCATCTTCGTAACGCGTCAAACAAAGTGATGAAATCATTGGGTTATGGCCAAGGTCATGTCCGCTACCCCTGGCTTGTTGAAAAACAAACCGGAAAAAAAGTTATCCAAGAATATTTGCCTAAGAATTTAAGAGGAAAAAAATATTATATAATTGACTGGAAATAATATTTTATGAAAACAAATATTCCTGATCACGTCGCAATTATTCCTGACGGTAACAGACGATGGGCAAAAGAAAAAAAGAAAATTACTTATGAAGGTCATAAAAAGGGATTTGAAAGATTAATCAAAATTACTAGAAAAGCAAGAGAGTTAGGTATCAAAGTTTTTACTGTTTGGGCATTTTCTACTGAAAACTGGAAAAGATCAACCGAAGAAATCAGTTATTTGATGAAACTTTATGAAATCATGCTTGACAAATATTTAACAGAAGCTTTAAGAGATAAGATTCGAATCGTTCATTTAGGAAGAAAAGACCGAATTAATAAAAATTTAAAAAACAAAATTGTAAATATCGAAGAAAAAACCAAGAACTTTGATAAATATTATCTATGTATTGCTTTAGATTACGGTGGCCACGATGAAATTATAAGGGGGATTAATAAAATTCGGCGCTCACAATCCGTAATAAGTGAATTTGATTTCAATGAATATTTAGATACTAAGGATTTACCTTTTCCAAATCCCGATCTAATAATTAGAACCGGTGGCGAACAACGTCTTTCAGGATTTCTTCTTTGGCAGTCACAATATTCGGAATTAGTTTTTGAAAAAAAATATTTACCAGACTATAGCGATGAAGATTTTGAAAATACAATTAAAGAATTCTCTGTTAGACAAAGAAGGTTTGGTAAATAATTTTTTTCTTGTTTTATTTCATGTCATTATTTTATAATTGTTCCTTCCACTTTTTTCCCTAAAATCGCTTTTTTTAAAAGATTTTTTTTCGATGTTCCGTTAATAATTAAGCTTTTGATTTTATACCGGCTTAAATTTAAACACTCCTTAACCTTATGAGACATTCCTCCGGTAACATCATATCCTTTTGTTTGGTAAAAAATTTTCTCGAATGTCTTAAAATTTTTTTTATTAATCAGCTTAATTAAACTGCCATTTCTGTCCAAAACGCCCTTAGTTAAACCATTATGAATCACCATATCAACTTTTATTTTTGATTTTTGAAATCTTAAGGCCAGTTCTGCTAATAATCGTTCTGTAGAAAAAATTTTTGCTCCTAATTTTTTATCAATAATAATATCACCATATAACACCGGGACGATTCCTAATTTAATCATTTCGATTATAGGTTGAATAAAGAATTCTTTTATTTTATCATTTTCAGCAATTATCATTGAGGAGGGATTGATAGAACAAGCGTTAACTCCAGCTTTTAAAAGTTGAGAGACAATAATCCGGTTGAGTTGAGCCGCCGCATCTTGGACGGCGCAGAATCCATATTTTTGTTTTTCATTTTTTATCCCATCATTCATTTGATATTTTACTGCCGGATAATGAGGAAAAGAACCACCGCCATTGCCAATGATTAAACTTAAATTTTTATCTTCATCTAAAGCTTCTTTTATCTGTCTGGTTAAATCGGCAATAACTTCGCCTCTTACCGTAAAAGGTTTGGTCTTATCAGTAATCAAACTTCCACCCAATTTTATTAAAATTAATTTTTTACTCATTGATTATTCGCGCTCCGATGGTCGGATAATTTTTAATAATTTCTAACACTTCCTGTTGTTTTTGGAAATATCGATAAGCTTTTTCTTCATCTTTTTTTTGGCAAATTATGTGAATATTTTCACCGGCATCAATTGTATAATAAACTTCGATTCCTTGTTTTCTTAATTCAATAGTTTTTTTAATAATTCTAATCGTCTTTTCACTCCAAAAATATAAAGGCGGATTTTGCGTCATCATTACTGCATGCATTGAAATAGTTTCCTCTTCTATTAGTCGTCCAAAATATGAAAAATCATTTGATAGAAAAGCCTTTTTAATTTCTTTAACCCTTCTCTCTAAGCCTAATAAGCGGAATTTAAAAAAAGGTGAGGTTGTTGCTCCCTTGTGACCTTCTTGCGATGATACTTTTTTTTCTTCTTTAGATAAAATTAATACTAAATCAATTAGATCCCAAAAAAAATAAGGAGCGATCGATTCTGCATATGATGTTTGAGAGTTCTTTCCTTTATACCACCAAGAAAAGCCATCTGGTATTGAACGGCAAGCCGAGCCAGAACCAGAGAGTCGAGATAAAATAGATAGTTCCCTTTGACCCAAATCAACTTCAAATAATTTAGAAAAACCTAAAGTAAGACCAGAAAAAAATGAGGCCGATGAAGCAATGCCAGCTTTTTTTGGGAATGAATTGACCGATTTTATAATATATCCAAAATCATTCCTTTTCTTTAAAAATTCTCTAGCTTTCTGATAAAAATTGATAACTTTTTCTAAAGATTTTTCACCGGCTTTTTTATATTCCTTCTCTTGATAATTTTTAATGTAAAGTTCTTTGACTCCCAAGCTTTCTTTTTTTTCGATTTCTAAAACTGTATAACAGCCTGACAAATTCATCGAAAAACTATCATTAAAGGGTAAAACTAAGTTTTTATCCCTTTGTCCCCAATATTTTATAAAAGCAATATTAGCCGGTGATTTGACTTTGATTTTTTTCATATCTTAATCCCTGATGATCTTGGATAAATTGATAATAATTTAATTTTTTATTTTTTAGAAATTCCTCTAGCTTTTCTTTATCCTCTGTAAAAAATAATATAAATCCCGAGTCAGTTTTACGGCCTCCAGCACCGGTAACTTTTCCAACTCCAAACTTTGATAGATCAACAAGAAGTTTTTTAGTTTTTTCGGAAATTACTTTTAATTCTTCCAATAATTTTTCGTTATCAAATAAACATTTTTTAAATAAATTAATATTTTTTTCTTTTATAGATTCCCCTAGTTTTTTGGTTGTTATTTCTATCTTATTTAATATCTTTTCAACGGTTTTGGTCCCGACGAAATCCACCATTTCTCCAGTTGTCTCTTTTGGTTTACCGCTATCTATTAAAAATAATTTTTTTTCAATTTCTTTTGGTATTTTATAATCTAATTTTTTTAAACTGATTTGTTTTTGATATAAAATTAAGCCACCAAAACAGGAGGCAGCATTGTCAACCCCTGATGGGTTTTGATGAAAATATTTTTCAACCTGAAAAGCTAGATTGTCAACTATTTTTTTTTCAAACTGCCGGCTTGTATAAAAATCTAAAAAGGCGGCCACAGCCGCAACCGATAATGCCGCCGATGATCCCAATCCCCGGCCGATTGGAATTTCAGATTCAATTTTAAATTTAAATGGTTTATCTGAAAAAGCAATTTTTTGATTCTTCAAATAATTTTTTACTTTTTGGGAAATAAATAAAATATTTCTTTCCTTGATCTTGACATTTTCTTCCCAGAGACTGAATCCCAGCCTTAAATTAATAGCTGAAACCAGAGCTGGTTTGCCGTAAACAACAGCATGTTCACCTGATAAAATAACTTTCGCCGGGGCCGAATATGAGATTTTCATAAGGGCTTAAATTTTACGCCATAGGCAATTACTTCTTCGTCGGTTGACGAACGAACCTTACGCAAAATAGAAATGACTTTTCTTCCAATTTTTAAATCTACATCTTCATAATCAGCTAACTGTCCATAAATTTTTTCTTTGTTTTCCAACTCAACTAATACGACCGGGTATGGAGCATATTTTTTGAAATCCGCGCCCGGCGTAAAGATTTTTGTCCATACTAAAATCTTGCCTTTTTTTCCTAAAACTTTACGGATTTCTTTTTGTCTGCGCCAAACTTTAATTGGTGAAATCATATTAAATACCTAATATCGTAACCACGGCCGTACCACCCGACCCGCCAACGTTGTGAGTCAAACCGTACTTAATATTTTTAACCTGTCTTTTTTCCGCTTGTTCAGTCAGCTGCAAAAATATTTCTCCAATTTGTTTTATCCCCGTTGCTCCAACCGGATGTCCAGCCGCTTTTAAACCACCGGAAGTATTGACTATCAGATCGCCACCATTTCCGTACATCGTTCCCCATTCTTTAATTCTCTTTCCTCCTTCGCCCTTTTCCCAAAATCCCAGGTCTTCCATCGCTAAAATCTCGGCAATCGAAAAACAGTCATGAACTTCCGCAACATTAATGTCTTTTCTTTTAATTTTTGCTTTTCCAAAAGCCGCCTTAGCTGCAATCTTGGTTGCTAAAATTCCGTCTAGATTTTTTCTTTCCTTTAATGAAATTGTGTCTGTTGCTATTTCAGAAGCTAAAACTGAAACTGAGTGTTTTTGTTTTTTTATCATATCCCGATTATTAGTTAATAATACGGCTGCCGCTCCGTCAGAAATTGGTGACGAATCTAATACTTTCAATGGATAAGCTATGTAAGGACTTTTCAAAACATCCTCGACACTAATTTTTTTTCTAAAGTGGGCTTTGTCATTTAGGCTGCCATGATAATGATTTTTCACAGAAACATAAGCTAAATTTTCCTCTGTGTAGTGATATTTTTCCAAATAAAAGTTTGCCATCATTGCATAGAGTCCCGGAAAAGTTAAACCGGCCTCCTGTTCTTCACCTGAGGCCGCGGCGGACAAAGCTGTAATTGCCTCCTCCGGTGAATAATCAGTCATTTTTTCCGCTCCAACAACTAATACATTTTTGTTACTATTGGCCTCTAAATAAGTTTTTGCCAAATTAAAAGCGGCTCCACCCGAAGCACAAGCGGCCTCAGTTCGAAAAATTGGAATATTGACTTTTAAAATTTCCGCTATTTTTGACGGTGAGTGAAGATTATTTTCCAAAACTCCAGCCAACATATTGCCGAAAAAAACTGCGTTAATCTGTTTATTTGAAAGACGTGTCTGCTTCAAAACGCCGTTAATTGCTTCTGCCACTAGATCAAACAACGATTTATCCCAAAGCTCACCGAACTGGGTGGTGTAATAACCAATGAGGTGGGTCATATCATTTCCATAAATTTTAAATAGGTTGGATAATCAATATATTTTTTATCTCCAATTACTTTTGTAAACACTTTTCTTCTTTTTGCTAAATTTTTTGTGACTCTT
>CAYWJV010000067.1:0-5299 GCA_964458735.1 uncultured Gammaproteobacteria bacterium
A
Organism: uncultured Gammaproteobacteria bacterium; assembly: GCA_964458735.1. Taxonomy (GTDB): domain Bacteria; phylum Patescibacteriota; class Microgenomatia; order UBA1406; family GWC2-37-13; genus GWC2-37-13. The sequence goes on from CAYWJV010000067.1 coordinate 2, forward strand.
TTTTTTTAATAAAATATTTTTTGTAAAAGTCAGCCGAATGTTTCACGAAAGTATTTTCAACCCCCAACTTGTCTGCTACCTGTTTTGCGATAATCGGATCTTTCCTGCCAGTTGGATGCTCTGTTGTGTATGTTGTATAGTCTAAATCGGTATAATTGCTTAGCGACGACGCAAGGCACCGCGAATCATATCCGCCGGACAAAAAACAAACAGGACTGCTTACGCCTCTTGCTGTCTTCTGGACAGCTTGTTTTATCAATTTTGCCCCCTTGTTAACAAAATAGCTAATATCATGCATCCGATCAATTTTGACGCTGTTATAATCCCAGTACTTTTCAATTTTTATCTCGCCTTTGCAGAATGCAAGAATCGAAGCATTTGGCAGAGATTTTATATTTTTAAAAAATGTTTTTTCTCCCAAAATATACCGAAAGGAAAAATAATCTCTCCACGCTTCCCAATTTATTCCTCTTGAGACACTATCGTCTTGAATGATGCTTTTAACTTCCGAAGCAAAAATAAGTCTTTTATGGTTACTTGAATAATAAAGACTGCTAACGCCGCAACGGTCATTAATCAAATAGCCTGTTTGATTATTTTTATCGTAAATCGCAATATTAAAAACTCCATTTAATTCCTTAATAAAATCAGTTTTTCTTTCCGAAAATAATTTTAAAATTTCGCCGGCAGTGTTTGTTTCTTTCTTAAAGTCTAAAAGATAACCGGAAAAGACAACCGTAAAATTATCATTTTCAGCTATTTCGCTGGTTTCATTTTTTAAAAACAACCTGCAAATTCCAAAGTTTTCTCTTAAAAAATACTCTTTTTGGTAATTTCGAAACTTCTCCATCGGAGAAACTAAAACATCAAGATCGTCTTTTTTAACTTCGTCTTCGATTACACCACAAATTTTAGACATTTTGTTTAGACAAAAACGGCAGAGAATTTTTTAGCTGACCGGTTAAAAAATAAATTAATCCATCTTTGAATCCAAATAAATAATATTTAACTAAATCGAATCTTTTATACTTTATGGATAAAATAGAATAAAACAAAGGCCATAACCAGCTGAAAAAAATTAAATAAATAATCTTTTGAAGAAATTTTCCGTATCTTTTGATTAAAACCATTCTATTTCTTATTAAACAATATGATTTTTGATTAAATATTCCTCCCATAAATCTTGGTTTTAAATTATCCTCCATTTTTACTTTATGATAAGTAACAGCATCTTGGCAAATACCGCTTTTTAATCCTAGCTTTTTAACTGAAAAAACAAAATCAATATCCGTTAATGACTGAATCAATGAAGGATCAAAATAATTCGTTTTTTTAAGAAGGTCTTTTCTTGTCATAAAAATATTTGGGACGGCATCGCTTTCAATAATTTCTTTATTTTTTACATTATCTATTATTGTTTTGCTTGATCCAGTAATGAAGCTAAACTTTTGACCGGAAAAATGTCTTTTCCTATCATAGAAAAAATATACCGGGGCGCCAATAATTCCAAAATCATTATATTTTTGGCAGCAATCCCACATATTTTTTACAAATTCTCTATCTAAAACATTATCGTCGTCAACAAACATCACCCATTCTCCCATTGCCTTTCTCGCACCCATATTTCTAGCACCCACCATCATCAATTGTTGTTTCGAATGAAAAATCGATAAATTTTTAATATTAAAATCTTTCATTTGCAAGGATTCTGTTCCATCCGAAGAACTGTCATCAATTATTATCGTTTCAAAATCTCTATAAGAAGATTCTGATAAAGAATCAACACACTCCATTAAATCTTTTTTTCTGTTTCTTGTGGTAATAACTACGGTTAAATTCATACTTATTTATATAATAATTTATATGATTCGGTGAGAGACTTTTTCCAAACATTATCCCAATCCAAATCTTTTGCCATTATAATAGCGTTTCTTCGAAAATTTAAATACATATCTTCGTTTACAATTAAATCTATCATTTTATCAGATAAATCATTTTTGTCGTATTGAATAATTTTCCCGGCTTTATTCTTTTCAATTTGCTGTGAAATTTCAGGAACATCCGTAATTAGCACTGGAAGTCCGCAAGCCAAATATACTTTTACCTTGCCAACATCGGAAAAAAAAGTAAAGCTATTTTTATCTGGAACATAAGGAGCAACAGCTATTCCGCAGGAAGCAATAATTTTTTCAACTTCTTCATGATTATCAATAAATCCTGTAAATACAATATGCTTTGATATTTTTAATTCGTTGGCTAATCTTTTTAAATTATTTTCTTCTGAGCCGCCGCCAATAATTATCAATTTGGCATTAATAGCTTCCCTTAAAACTCTTGGGAAAGATTTTAAAATTAGGTCGACCCCTTTATTGGGAACAAGGTGCCCCATAAAAACAATTTTCTTTCTGTCAATTTTTTTCTCAGGCAATCTCACAATCGAATTAAAATGACAGCCGTCACGAACAATTAATTCTGGAGAATATTTCCGTTCATCAACCCCGCTTTTTATCCTGGCTAGCTTCATTCTTTCAGAACTGCTCCAAACCAAATTGCTCCAATAACAGCAATATTTATCAACTGAAAGATATATTTTGTTTAAAATCTGTATATCAAATCTTTTTGGAGAGTAATCAATTGCGTAATAAATTACTTTTCTTACAAAACCAATTTTTTTTAAAAAAAGAGCAGAAATTGTGTTTAAATTATCAGCAGCAATACAGATATCAAATTTTTTTCCTAATTTTATCGTCAACAAAATCGTTTCTATAAAATCCTTAACAAAGCACAGCCAATCAGTCTTCACTGTGTGTCCACCTTTAATTTTTTTAATTTCTATGCCTTTTTCGTAATAAGTGATTGTAGAATTTTGAGAATTTTTATCAATCATAAAAGGATGTTCTAAAAACGCAAATATAGCTTTGTTCCTCAAAAAGTAGTCTCTTAGCTCTTGAGAAGGTCCAGTAGCATAAGTGTGGGTTATTATTAAAAATTTTTTCTCTAAAATGTTTTTTGGTAACATATTATTTTATGGCTGCAACATATACCATCGGCCAAAAAAAGGGCGAATTTACAGCCAAATTATTAGCAATATTTCTTATTTTTTTGTTTTTTAAAAAAGCAAATTCAAGCTCAACATCAAACCTATTAACCTCGATCTCTCTAAATCCACATTTCCGATGAACATTATCAAGATATTTTCTAGTAAAAGAATATTCCCATCCAAATCTCATATGTTTTGCTTTTAATAGTTTAACATGAATAAATTCTGCAATTTGTTTCAAACCTGGGAAGTAAGGAATATTACCCCAAATCTGTCGATAAGTTAAAGAGCCTAAATTCAAAAACGGAACAGTATTAAAAACCGTTCCCCCTGGTTTCAAAACCCTGTAAATTTCTCTTAAAACTATTTCCGGATCCCTCAAGTGTTCAATCACCCCGCCTCCATAGATTAAATTGAATGAATTATCTGCAAACGGCATTTTTTCAATATTTGCACAAACTAGACAAATATCATTAAAATCTTTTTTCTCAAAGACTTTTTTTGCTTGATTTAAAGCGCTCAATGAAAAATCGATTCCCGTAACATTCATTTCCCTCTTGTAATATTCACAACAATAATATGCTAACCCGCAACCCAACTCTAAAAAACTATCATTCTTTTTGGGAAAATAATATTTATCAATTTGAGAAATTGTTTTTTGGGCGTCATTTATTTCTTTTTTAATTAAATCTGAGTTTATTTTGGATTGATAATCATTATAAAAAGCATCCCATTTTTCATTAGTCATTTTATTACAATCAGGACAAACTGGTTGAAGCAATGTTTTCATTTATGAATTAAATTGAAGAATATTAAGAAAAACTCGCCCTTGAACGCGCCGATTTTATTATACTTATTACTTCTTTAAAATCTCTCTTCAACCTTCCGGGGGAAGAAATATCTTTTTTGATTCTCCTTTTAATATAATATGGAGAAAAATAAAACGATTGATAGCCTTTCCTTCTTAAATTATTCATCTGTTGGAGAGTTATTTCGTCAGGAATATAGACAGGCCAATTATCACGAAAACCCTCGCCTAGTTCTCCTTTAATGTACTTATCTACAATATTAGAAGGAATTTTACTTTCATTTACTGCTTGAGTAAATAATTCTGCTCCAGGCAAGGGAACTGCCAACATAATTGCAATAAATTCTAGGCAATTTATTCCTAAATCGACCATTCTTTTTCCGAACATGACAGTTTCTCTCATCTCTTCGATTGTTTCGGTTGGAAATCCGATTACCAGAGAAAGTTGAACATCCAATGGATATTTACTGCAAATTTTTAATGCATTAATAATTTGATTATCCCATATTCCCTTATGAACGATCATGTTTCTTACCCTTTCGCTGCCGCTTTCAATTCCAAAACAAAACCCGGTACACCCCGCTTTATACATCAAATCAACAATTTCTTCATCAACCTTGTCAATCCTAACCCCCCCGGCACACCATTTAATTTTAAGCTTCCTTTTTATTACTTCTTTGCAAAACTTGAATGTTTTTTCCCTGTCAACTGTGAAAGAGTCATCTTGAAAATTAAATCTGCCGTTGTATTCGCCGCAAACAGATTCAATCTCCTTAATAATATTCTCAGGACTTCTTGAACGAACCATTCTGCCAAAACCACTCATTCCTGGGCGGCTGCAAAAAATACACTTCATCGGACAGCCACGAGTACTTATAATCGGATAATCTGTCATACCTTTACTTTTATATCTATCCATATCAACTAAACGATAGGCAGGAAAAGGCAATTTATCTAAATTTTCTACAGGTTTACCAATAAAAACTCCTTTAATCTTTTTATTATTAGAAATAATATCCTTCGCAATCTCGGTAAAAGTGATTTCCCCCTCACCAACCACACAAAAATCAAAAAAAGGAAATTTCTTTATAATTCCAGTGTCAGCCGAAACATGACAACCGCCAATTCCAATAATAATACCATCATGAAATTCTCTTTTAAGTGCTTTGGCAATTTCTACGGTGCTTTTAATTTGGCTGGTCGTTGAAGAAATACCTACTATTTTAGGTTGATCTTTTTTTATTGTTTTGATTATTTCGACCAGAGAGAGCGAAGCGTCCAAGTCGTCAACTACCTTTACGCTTATTTTTTCTTCTTCTAAAACAGCGGCTAAGTATAATATTCCCAAAGGGGGAATATTGTCATAACCGCCAGCAATAATCTGATTAAAAGACACCGGCGGATGGATTAAAACAACCTCGCTCATTTTGTTCTTTCTCCAAGTATCATA
>CAYWJV010000068.1:0-5193 GCA_964458735.1 uncultured Gammaproteobacteria bacterium
ATCCGGAACTTGCAATGCCGGCTTATCTCGAGTCAGAAAACTAAAGAGACCATTACTGGTATTTTCTCCGGCTTTTCCCGCCAGCCAAGTTTCCCATAATTTTCCTTCTGGCAAATTGTCGTTTTGAACTGTCCCTTGGAAATTCTTTGAGACAAAATCAATTTTATATTTTTCAACATAATCTGTCTTTTCATTATTGTTCTCCCACTTTTTGTGAGATATCTCCTTTTCCTTTAAATCTCCCAGAGTAGTCACCCATCCATTTTTAATATACTCTGTCAATTCATCTTTACTCGCCTGATCTTCACTATTCCCATCTAAAATTTTGTAATTTGACAGTTGGTCGTTTAAATTTTGGAAGGGGTTGGGAACCGTAAGCTGGGGACTGCTTGACTGAGTCAAATAGGCCTTCCAGGCATCATGAAAATTTTCGGAGAAAACTAACGGGAATACCCCCTCCGCACCATGCACCCGTATGCGGTATTTAGTCGGATTTATTTTTTTGAATTCTAAAACAGGGCTTTTATCACCGGACGACTCCACTTCTTTAGTTTTTTCCGATATATCGCTTCCGCTCGAATTTTGTTCATCAAAGATAATTTTTTTTGATGCGGTGAAAAGAGGCAAAAATAAATCTTTTGAAATTTTGCTAAACTCAATAAAATTTGTCTGCTTAATTATATCATCCTTATTTGTCGATAGAGGGCAATTTTGCCGGTCTAAGGATGATTTGTCTGTAAAAATAAAACCTATATTGTACAGTAAGGGATCAGTGATATTTTTACAGTCGACATTGTTAGTATTATAGATAAAATCATAGATTGGAACTCCGAAGTAACCCCAAGCAGTAGCTATATAAGAATATTCGGCATTCGTATAAAGAACTTTCGCATCAATCTTGATCGAGCGCAATAGGTCTTGAATATTAAAATAATCATCCGGAATTTTAATTCCGCGCTCAGCAGTATTCGTATTGGGACTTCCGACCTTAACATTTTTGTACGACTCTCCATTAAGAAGCGGATATCCTACGACGCAAAAAGCGATTATTAGTAAAATTAAAATAATATTTTGTCTTTTGATCGTCTTTTGATTTAGTACTAGCGGAAACAATAGGAGGGCAAAGAAAACGGAGAGGAAAAAAGTTGCCCCGGCTGTTGTCCTAAGAAAAGCAAGTAGGGAAAAACTCTCCACTGTATGTTGATACAAAAATCCCAACGGCGGATTCGGGCCGGCAGCAAGGAACAAATATACTACCGATAGTGTTAATAATACATATTGATATTTACGAAGGTCTTTGTTTTTGTTTTTTAGAAAGATGGCGCTATAGATAATCAAAATAACGAAAAGGTAACTCAGCAAGTTAATGATTGCGTTGGAATTGTATCGAATGATGGCGTTTTTATTCAAATTAAGAGTATCCTTATGGAGCTTAAACATCCGGTCAAGGGTCGATTCGCCGAAATCTATCATCTGACCTTCGTCCTGATATCCGGCTTTTATGTGAACGTCATATTTTCCGGCGCTATAAAAAGTGACAAAAATAAACAGGGGAATAATTAAATAAGCCGATAGGAATAAAAATATCAATAATTTCCACCAGTTTTTTAAGAAAAGATTGACATTAGCTAATTTAAAGAGAGAACTGGCAATAAATATTATTATTGAAATTAAGAAAAGATGAAAAATGTATTTAGGGTTAGGAAGATTTATCGAACTAAAAAATAATATGATACTTAGCCAAATTATGTCCTGTATTAGAATTTTTCTGAATTTAATTATTTTAAAAATAAAATACAAAAACCAGGGAGCAAAAGAGTAAATGTACAAATAATAGCTTGCATTTAATTGAGCGGGAGATAAAAGATAAAAAATCACCGGCAAAGAATAAAGCACCTTCCTTTTCTCATTATAAATAAGTCTAGACAGCTTATAAATCCCTAGCCCTGCTATTATCTTAAGCAAAAAGAGCAAGACGGCTGAGATATAATAAACATTATGAGTGAAGAGCTCAATTAATTTATAAAAGAAAAAATAAGGCAGATAGTTTAGAGAAAAATATTGCCCGTTTTGCAAAGAAATCCATTGAAATAGATATTTTTCCAGTCCGCTGCTGCTGAAAGGAATTATCGTATCTCCCCAAATAGGCAATCTTCCCCAAGTATAGTAAACCGGCAAAAGCGCTAAAATAATTATCGCGATAAAAGGTGCGAAATCTGCTAATTTTTTAAATAGTATTTTCATTTATTTTTATTTCACTCTTTTTTGACCAGTAAAATGCAAGCCCTGGGCGCCAAAACTTAAATTCTTCAGCAACATCGCTTCCATCTCATAAATTATGCTAACCGGAAAAATCAAGAGTAGCCAAGCATTCTTTACCGCAGCAATTGGATTGACTTTTGAACTGCTCTTGACTTTTGGTTTATAGGCATCACGGAATTTTCTTTGAGTATCTCTGCCCAAAAAAAAAATTATTATTTTAGGCAAGTAAAGTGTCAGAAGATGAAATAACTGGGAAATCCAGTGGGCACTATAAGTAACGGCTATCTTTGAAAAATGAGGATTAGTAAGTTTTTTTATCTCTGATTGAGAAAAATACTGTAAATGTCCGAAATTAATTTTAGTAAAATCTCTTAAGCCCAATAAATTAGTTTTTTTAAAAAACCAGCATAATGTAAATGGTTGTCCTTCGCAAGGAACATAGAAATGAAACAAGCCGCCGGGTTTTAAAACTCTATTTGCTTCTGAGATGGCTTTTTTTGGAGTTTTCAGATGTTCCAGAACATCCATTATAACTACCACATCAAAACGATCTTTAGAAAAAGGCAATCTTTGTGCATCCCCTGTTGTAAATTTTCCTTGCAGGGCATTATCTTTTTTAGCAGTTTCAATAGCGGTCTTACTAATATCAATCCCGTATAATCGAGCGTCCGGCCGCGATTTAGCAATTCTTTTCAAGAACTGCCCCTGCCCCATCCCCACTTCCAAAATTTTCGGCTGATGCAAATCTTTTATCGCCTCGAGAAATCGTCTAGTTCTCTTGTCCATTTTTATATCAAAAAAAGACTCCGCTCCTTGAGGTTCCTGTTCATAATCATAATTATTCATGGTATCTTCGAACTTTGATATTCCTCAATTACTTTTTATAAATCTCAACATAAAGATCTCTGTGAAAAATTACTCCTATCCTTGGTAGTATGCCGAGAAAAGATACCGCCTTAACTAAATAAGAAGGGCTTGTATTAAAAGTGGTCACCCTGCCTTCTAAACCAAGTCGGTTTAATATATTCGTAAAATATTCTTTAGACCATTTAAAGTAATGTTCGTCATGAAAAATATAACCGGTATTTAAAATTCTCAGGATAATCGCACCCACCCAATCAGAATTATCGGTGTATGTTTTTACAATTTTCTCGCATACTCTGAAATGTTCTTTTATCATTTCTATGGGAAACAAATTGTGCTCGATGACATAAGCACTCCTTACTATATCAAAAGAGTTATCTTGAAAAGGTAATAATTCGGCTGATGCTAAAACAAAATTTTTAGGAATAGGATTGGGAATATATATATCGGTGTTTACATCACCCTGAGCGTTACCTCCGCAACCAACATCCAACATCGTTACTCCGGATTTTTTATCTAGCAACCGACCGCTACCTCGACCAATCCTTAAAATACTTGTTAATAGACCGGGAGTCCAGTATCTCAATCCCGGTTGCCATTTCTCTGTTTTTTCTGTAACTAATCCCGTCGAATCACAATCTTTTCCATAGCTTCGTAAATTATCCGGTAAAAAATCAGGGATACCTTCTTTTCTGATCGGATAATGTCGCTTGCATTTTTTACATTCAAAATAATTGTTCCCGCGCAAAATAAGGTGATGATGATCATAGGGACAAACTAATTTTTTGCTAAGTGCTTTGCTGATCTTCTTCATATCATTCCTATGTGTTTCTAGCCCCTAATAATTTTCTCATCATGCCAAAATCCTTTTTGGCAATTTTAAACCAATCAAACTGCCTGGCAAAAGAGATACTTCTTTCTGACAGTTTTTTCCGTTCTTTTCCATTGTTGAGGAAAAAAAATGTCTTGTTCATAACTGATTTAACGTCTCCGATTTTGCTTATCTGAAGAATATCCTCATCATACACATGCTTATAAATCGCCAGGTTATAAGTAATGGCAGGCGTCCCGCAGGCCAATGCTTCCATTAAACTTATGCCCCAACTTTCATCGGCATTAACTTTACTGAGAAAAATAAATAATTTACTGGATTTAAAAACTTGATATTTTTTATCACCGGTTACGTATCCCAAGTAGTCAATATTTCCCTTTAATTTCTTCCTTTTTATTTCATCTGTAAATCGTTGCACTACATCGGATCTTCCCGTGCCCATTACCGCCAGTTTAAGTTTGGGATTTTTCTTAACCAGTTCGGACCAAACAAGTATTAAATCGAATACCCCCTTGTTTTCAGTAATTCTACCCATATAGGCACCGTCATATTTTTTTTTCTTGGGGCTGGCTACTTTGTCGATCCTATTAATAAATAAGCCGTTCTTACTAAGCAGAACCTTTTTTTTATCAACTCCAAGTCGTATAATCTCATTTTTAAGCACCGGATTGACAGTAAATATTGCCGTTGCAAAATGATTCGCTAGTTTTAGCACAAATCTAGATTCTAAAAAAGTAATTATATTTATGAATTTACTACCAGATCTCTGAGATGGCCTTGGGACGATACTGTCAAACATTAGAATCCAATGTTTGCATCTTCCGAAAAACTTTAATATTAATATCGGCATAATGTCAACCAATACCGGAGAATTCGAATAGCCAATATCTAGCCGAGGAAGCTTCTTAAACAAAACTAATGGAGAGAATAAAACTCTTAAAGAATATGAAAGAATAATCCCTGGCGCCGAAGGTCGTTTTTTGTTGGAAAAAGGCAGTGTAATTATTTTTATTTTCCCAGGAAATTTACTAATGTTACAAATTTCTTTTTCAGCAGTTTCCGTAATTAATCCAGGGAGTAACAAAAAAACATCATTTTGCATATTGGCCCAGTTGGATACTCTTCCGGCGGTTTTGTCGCAACTATAAACAGCAACGCCGCCCATATCGACATACAAAATTTTCAATTTATTATTAATCATATTATTTCTGACAAATAACAAACAGCTCTCTCCC
>CAYWJV010000069.1:0-4876 GCA_964458735.1 uncultured Gammaproteobacteria bacterium
GGGTTAATCTACCGCTCTATTTCTAACTGAAACCAACCGTTTTTGTTACGCTTCTTCCAATCTTGCTGGGGAGCAAGGATTTGAACCTTGAGTCGCGCAGATCCAAAGTCTGGCGTGTTACCGTTACACCACTCCCCAAAAAAATGATTAAATAAACCAATAATCAAATAAACAAATAAAAGAACAGTCATATTTTACCAAAAAAATACCCCTTTCTGAGCTGTATAATATTATTATGAAGATAATCACAAAAAAAATACAACACAAACAATTGGCTGCTGGTCACTGGTGCGAGTTAACTTTCTTTGAACAAATGGCCAATGTTGGCAGTGAGATCGAAAGGGCAATATCTTGGAAAAATAGAAATAAGGAATTTAGTAAAAAAGCTGTTAATCGAGCTTTAGAATTGTTGTTTCTTTCAATCGATGATAAAAAAATATGTCGAGATTAAAAGAATTAACAAGAGTTTATGAGAATATAGGAGACTATTTTTACGGAGATAATGTTTATAAACCAAGCGATTTACTATGGCAGAAATACTTTTATAATTTTGCCTTTGCCGTAAGAAATCATATAAAATGAACGATACAATTAACTGCCCGCATTGTGGAAAATCCATTCCTTTAACTCAAGCTTTATCTCATCAGGTGCAGGAGAAATATCAGAAATTCTACAAAATAAGGCTTGAGGAAGAGAAGCAAAAATTATCTGTCCAATTAAAAGATGAAGCGATTAAAAAAGCTAAAGAGGAAGTTGGGTTACAACTGAAAGATAAAGCCAATGAACTAGAAGAATTAAGGAAGCAGAACAAAAATTTTCAAGACCAACTATTGGAATTAAATAAAACTTTAAGACATCTAAGGACTTCGATGGAGGAGGAAAAATTAAATCTGGAAAAACAATTAGCCAATGAACAAAATCGAATCAGACAAGACGAACAAAAAAAATTTGAAGATCAATATAAATTAAAATTTTTGGAAATTGAAAAACAAAACGAAGATTTAAAAAAATCACTGGAGGAAGCCAGACGAAAGGCTGAGCAAGGTTCTCAACAACTTCAGGGCGAAGTGATGGAAGACGAGCTGAAAAAAATTTTAATGGCGGAATTTCCTTACGATCAAATATCGGACGTCCCCAAAGGCATCAGGGGTGCTGATTTAGTTCAGATTGTAAAAAATAATCTGGGAAAAAAGTGCGGAACAATTTTGTGGGAATCGAAGCGAACTAAAGTTTGGACAGAAGGATGGATTTCTAAATTAAAGCAGGACCAACGGGAAATAAAAGCTGAGTTGGCTATCATTGTGACTCAGGTTATACCACAAGGGATAAGTAATTTTGGTTTGAAGGACGGAATCTGGATTGTAGATTACAAAACCGTCATCGGTGCGGCCATATCCCTTAGAAATAATTTAATCGAAATATTTAGTCTTCGTTCGGCTAATAAAGGCAAAGAAGAAAAAAAAGAAATTTTATGGAATTATTTGACCAGTGTGGAATTTAAACAACGGGTTGAAGCGATTTACGAATCTTACAACAATTTACGTGATGAACTGCAAAAAGAAAAAGACTGGTTTACTAAAAAATGGGCCCGTGAAGAAAAAAGCATCACTCGAGTAGCCGATAATCTTCTTGGGATGCATGGAGATTTAGAGGGGATTGTTGGTAGAACTTTGCCGGAATTAGAGCAATTAAAAAAAATAGAATCAGGTGAATAAATATGGATGATTTTTTTTCTTTTATTTCCAAGGCGGTAATAATTATTCCAATTATTGTTGTTATTTTATCTTTAATGTTTAAATTCGGTCAATTAAAAACGGGTCGGATAAATCCGACCCCTACAGAAATACCAATCTCAAAAAATTACGCGTTTAAATTTGATTTTAAAGGGCCTTATAAATGTTCTTATAAAGACGACAAAATTGAGGCAAAAATTTATATCAAAAACAAAAATGTTTTGGCAGAAGTTGATAAAGATGGAGAAATAAAAAAATATCTTTTATCTCCTTATGTGTCTATAGTTGAAAATATGCTTAACTCAAATTTTTCCGGTATTGAAAATATGGCCAGTCAATACATGAAAAGAAAAATAGATATTAAAGAAATTCTAAACTCCTGTAAAAAAGAAGACTTCGATAAGAAAATATTTAATTTAAAATAATGCCCCGGCTACGACCTACTTTCCCTTTATCTTTCGACGTTAGTATCATCGGCGCTGACTCGTTTCACGACCTTGTTCGGGATGGAAAAGGGTGGGACCAAGTCGCTCAAGTAACCAGGGCGGTTAATAGTATATAATATAGGAGGATGGAAAACAATAATAAAAAAAGCTCGGTTTTTTATTCATATTCCCTTAATCCACAGATAAAATTTGATACCCAAGAAAAAGGTGAGAAGGTATATCTACAACTTCGTAGTCATCCTTTTACTCAAATCGGTTGGATTTTAACTTCAATATTTTTCTTTATTTTTTTGATTGTTTTGAATTTTTTTATTCGAGGCTTTTTTAATTTGGAGCAAATATTTTTATTTAATCTATTTTTTATTGTTTTTATTCTCAGTTATATTTGGTTCAATGTTTTGAATTGGTATTTTAATGTTGGAATAGTTACCAGTAAGCGGGTAATTGACATTGATTTTTATGCAGTTTTGTATAAGGAAATTACGACAGCTCAACTGGGAAAAATTGAAGATATTACGGTCAAAAGCGGGGGATATTTTGAATCGCTTTTTGATTACGGATCAATTTTTATTCAAACCGCCGGTACAGAAGCTAATGTTGAATTTATTGATGTGTCTCATCCGACTGACGCGGTTCAAGTAATCAATAAGTTATTAAGTAAAAAACATGGATCCTAAAAATATTTTAGCCATTATAAGTGATCTTGGAATAAATAATATTTTTTTTAAACTTATTATTGTGTTTTTTACTGTTTTTTACTATTTTTATGCTTTGGTAATTTCCAAACAAGTCAAGATTATGGATAAAACCTTGCAGGATAAATATAACGGTCTTGTACTTCTTATTACCTCATTACAAGTGACAGTTTCATTGATTTTATTGCTAATATTAATATTAGCAATATTTTTAATATAAAAATATGTTTAAACAAGACGTTGGTTTTTACTTAGGACACGAAAAAATTGATGGTTTTTCCGGTTTTGTCAACGAAAATAATTTATTTTTAGCGGTTGAAATTGAGGCCGGTATCACTCCTGATAAGGGTAGGGAGTTGACAGCTTTTATAAAAGAAAAAATCAGCACAATCATGATTGAGAATTTACAGCAATTCGATTCTTTTATTTCCAGTTTGATCGAAGAAAAGAATCTGCCGACCGGTTTTTTTCTTTCGGCTGGTTATCTGAAAGGAAATATATTTTATCTTAAAACAATTGGTCAAGGTCGAGTTTATATCCGTCGGAAAAATAAATTAGCTTTGCTTATTAAAAATGATGAAACTGCTTCAGGATATATTGAAGAAAACGATATTTTTATTTTTACTTTTAATAAATTTATGGGATTGTTAGGAGAAGAGCCCGGATTAAACAAAAAATTTGATCATCGTCCGATTTCAGAAATCATTGACGAAATTATTCCGGATTTATTGCTCAAAAATGATCAGGGAGCAGCGGCTTTATTTTTACAACTGAAGAAAATTGTAGAAGAGGAAAAACCAGTTAATGATTTTTTTGAACAACCGGAAAAAAAAGTCTTTGCTTTTAATTTAAAAGACTTTTATAAACGATTTGGTCAACAAAAAACCTTGACTTTTATGACGGTTTTTGTCCTGTTTTTGATTCTTATCTGGAGTGTGGGATTAGGTTATCGAAGACGGACCCAAGAAACTACCCAAGAAAAAATCAAATTAACTAAGGATTTGATCAGTCAAAAATTAGATAAAGCTGAAGAAGTGGCCTTTTTAAATATGCCGAGCGCATTAAGTTTAATTACCGATAGTAAGGATGAAGTTGATAAACTAACCCCACTTCGCTCTTCGGGCTTCGCGGGGCAAGTAAAAGAGTTGGAGAAAATGATTACGGATACTGAGAATAAAATTTTAAAAAAAGAGGAAAAAAAATATAGTGAATTTTTTGATTTAACCATTGATGATAAGAATGCCAAAGGTGACAAGCTTTATTTGAATAAAGACGAACTTCTGGTTCTAGATAAGAATAATGGTATTTTATTTAATCTTTCACTAGATAAAAAATCTTTGGATAAAGATCAGTTCAGCACTATCAAAAGATCAAGTTTAATCGCCTCATATGAAAATAAAAAATACTTCTTTGTTGAAGATGTTGGTGTCTATCAAGTGGTCGATGGAAAAGCTAATAAAGTAATAGAAAACGATAAGAATTGGGGAAAAATTATTGATTTGGCGGTCTTTAACGGTAATATTTATCTATTAGATCGGGACAAAGATGAGATCTGGAAGTATTTGAATGCGGAGTCTGGGTTTGGAGGCAAAAGTTCCTATTTTCAATCCGGTCAATCAATTGATTTATCTCAAATAAATTCTTTAACAATAGACGGCTCAGTTTATTTAGCCGGTGACTCAGTCATGGTTAAATATACTTCGGGACTACGAGATGAGTTTAAAATTAATTTACCTGATAGTAATGTTAATATAACTAAAATTTTTACCAGCAAAGACCTGGAAAAAGTTTATGGCTGGGATAAGGGAAAAGGAACAGTCTATGTGATGGGAAAAAACGGCGACTATCAAGAGCAAGTTAATTCAAAGATTCTTTCCCAATCTTCAGACTTTGTTGTCTACAAGAACTCAATTTATATTCTCCAGGGAAGCAAGGTTTATAAGATAGAATAATTATTATAACGTAGGTAATTTTATATCAAATCCACCGCTGTCATTTGGCA
>CAYWJV010000070.1:0-1574 GCA_964458735.1 uncultured Gammaproteobacteria bacterium
TTCTCGATACGTACTTAGCGAAATTAAAAGAAATGCCACACAAAAATTTGATCAGATAGAAAAGCAAAGGTTAAACTTCTATATCTTACAGTCTAATCTTAATATCGTCGAAAATCCTACCACGGACGAAGTAAAAATTTGTTATGAAGTTCTAAATCCAAAAGATGCTCCGATTCTTGCCGCAGCCATAAAAAGTAAAGTAAATTATCTAATCACATTCAATACAAAGGATTTTTTACTTCCTAAAGTCAAAGGCTTTGCGAAATCATTGACAATACTAACCCCGCGAGATTTTGTAATGCTGATAAAATACTTCAAGATCTAAGGGCTCGTTCGTCCCGATTAAATCGGGACGATTACGGGTGCGCCGCATCTTCATCCGGAATAGAGATCGTATTATTAATGGATGCGGCCCAAAAGCAGGGATATGAATAAAATCATTAAATCACTTGACTTGACATAGTTAATAGTTAATAGTAAACTATAAACCATGAAAACAAACACTCGTCAAAAAATCATCGAACATATAAAAAATAATCAAAGATCAAGAGCTCATGACCTCTATTCTTATCTTGGGATTAGTTCTGTAGCAGTCCACAAACAACTAAAAAAACTTATTGAAGTTGGCCTTTTAACAAAAATCGGTAGGCCTCCATTAGTTTACTATCAGCTTGCACCGGAAAAAACAACATTAACTATCAAATTAAATGAGTTGTCTAAAAAAATTATTGATCAAATCAATGAAAATTATTTGTATATTTCACCTTCCGGAGAATTATTATATGGACTAACGGGATTTTTACAGTGGGTTAAAAAAACAAATCAAGAAAAATATCTTAAACCCTTAATCAATGAATATTCTGCTTTTCTAAACAAAATTAATCATCAATACAAAAAAAAGGGTTTAATTGAGGCTACTGACAAACTCAAGCAGACTTTTTCAAACGATTTAGCTATCAACCAACTATTCTATTTGGATTTTTACAGTCTACCTAAATTTGGTAAAACAAAGATCGGACAACTGGTTCTTTACGCTAAACAGTCTCAAAATCTATTCTTAATAAAGGAGCTGGTGAAATTAAGTCAAAACAAATTAGATAAACTTATTCGGATAAAAAAAATAGGTTATATTTGTTTCATCCCTCATACTATACCGAGAAAAGTTCAATTTTTAAAAGAATATGAACGTTTGATAGATACCAGGTTGCCAAAAATTAATCTTGCTAAGGTCTATAAAAATAATATTTTTGTTGCCCAAAAAAGCCTCTCTACTCTCCAAGAAAGAATAGTCAATGCCCGGGAAACTATTGTTATTAAAAATGGACTTAATGATATTAAAAACATTCTTCTTATTGATGATGCAGTTGGTTCAGGTTCGACTATGAATGAAACAGCCAAGAAAATAAGAATTTTGATGGGAAAAAGTTGTAAAATTTATGGCTTTACTTTGGTCGGAAGTTTTAAAGGATTTGATGTTATTAGAGAAATATAAAAACGCCTCTTATGCCAAATACTTCAAGATCTTCATCCGAAATAGAGATCGTATTATTAATGGATGCGGCCCAAAAGCAGGG
>CAYWJV010000070.1:1674-4819 GCA_964458735.1 uncultured Gammaproteobacteria bacterium
AAAAGCAGGGATATGAATAAATAGTAATTAAGAATTTAAAACATGTTATGAAAATTGCTCGATCAAATGGAGAAGGGTTAATCTTTGTAGTATTGGTATTTTTTTCTATTTTGGCTTTGCTTTGGGTATTCCGGATCCCAGTCCCCACCCAATCGCCTAACCCTTGGAGTCATTTTAATCCGGACGAATGGAGTCATATTGCATATATCGATTATATGGCAAAATATAAAACTTTCCCACCATTTATTCCAAAATATTCCGCCCCTTCATTTCAACAACCTTATTACTACCTGATTGTATCGCCTATTTATTTTCTTATCAAAACATTAAGCAACTATATAATTGCTGTCTATGTATTATGCATATTTTCTGTGTTTTGCGGACTGGGAATTATATTTCTTTCCTACAAAACCGTTCGTTTGATTACAAATAAAACGAATATCGCGTTAATGACTGCTTTCATAGTTTCATCCGTCCCATTCTTTATCCCGTTATCAGCTGCAGTCGGTAATGAGATTCTTTCTGCATTTTTTGCTACATTCACACTTTACCTGTTGATAAAATCTTATAAGTTGAAATTAAAAGAATCTGAAATCTATCTCCTTTTCTTTATAACAGCCTTATCCATTGGTACAAAACTCACAACTATCGGACTTTTCCCTATCCTTATCCTAGTTTTATGGATATTAGGAAGGAAGTTCGGAATTTCATTAAGAAAAAGGGTGAAATATATTTTTTTTGCTTGCGGATTGCAATTTATAATCAGTGGTTGGTGGTTTGCGTTAAATAAAATATATTATGGCGATGCTTTAAAAACTGCTGTTATAGATAAAATATGGGGTAAGATCCAGCCAGGATTTAGCGAATGGTCGGCAAAATATTCCACTTCAGCATTTGAGTACTTATACTTGGTATTTCGCATTGGATGGTACAGTTTCTGGGGTTTTTTTAACGCTCTTCGTCAACCGTTTCCTAAATCTATTTATATAATTATATCTCTCTTTATATTTCTTGGATTGTTTGGATTCATACTTAAAAAAAAGAGGGTCAACCCAGTAATATTGATAATATTTATCGGATACTCCGTATCTGTATTGCTAATATATTTCTCATATAATTGGATTAGATTTTCACCTCAGGGCAGATATTTATTTTCATCATTATTACCATTTGGTTTCATTATCGCAACTGGTTGGACTGTATTCAAGCCTAAATGGGTTAACCTGATTAGCTATTCATATATTTTTCTAATGGTCACCATCAATATATGTTCTGTAATATATTTTCCCGGACATATTAATTCTGTATATATGAATCCTATTTTTTACATTAGGATGACATACAAAGTAAATTAGTCGTTGTACTTTGTAATTGCTTAATCAAGTCCAAAAATTGGACTTTATGATAATATGAAGAGGTAATTTTTTTAATCTATATATGAATAAATGCCCCTCTTTCTACCTGCAAATTGCTGATTTTACGATTTATATTAACTTTGGAGAGGCAGAGTACTCCATCGTTATGTTTAAGATTTATCGCGACATACAATCTTTTTTTAAAGGTTTTATAGTTCCCCCTTCAAAGAGAGCTCCTGATTTTTCGATATTGATAAGGGAAAAACAACAAGAATTAAGGATTAAGAGGGCTAACACGACTTGTATCGAGATGTTTAGAATACATATGCCTTCAAAAACTATCTATATGCCAAACACCATAAGTGTTTTTCACTTTAGCAGTACAATAAGGGAGGTGACGGCCTATTTATTAAATAAAACTAAATCTGGCTTTTATTTCCATTGTTCAGCAATTCACTACTTAGATCACGCTCACATCTTTACTGGGACCAATGGTGCCGGAAAGTCAACAATCGCCTCATTGTTAGGGTCAAAATGCCCCATTTTGTCTGATGATGCTGGGATCATAAGGAATATAAATAATCAGTACTGCTATTTTCAATCTCCACTAATCGAAAAAAATAAAAAGATAAAAAAAACAAGCAAAAGATATAAAATCGGTTCGATTAACTTCTTGAAGAAGTCGGCTAACTTCAAACTTTCAAGAATTGATGATAAGACAAAAATTGTGAATCTCATTGCTTCTCAACTCATAACCAATGCCATATTGGGCTTTGATCATCGTCACTTTCAAATTGTTGATTGGTTGTTTAACTTTTTAAATCGTTTGCATCATTTTAATACCTTATATTTCGCTAAAAATAAAAGGGAGTTATACAATAATATATCTTCTTTAAAAACCTAATTAATGAAAGTATTTCTTAAGAAATGCAATTACCGTCATAGCATCCACTATTACCACATCCCCAACATGAACCTACGTGTATAGTTCCAGTACATGTCTGACAAGTAGCAAGCAGATCCGATAAGGGAGTAAATGATGAACTCGTACGGGAGAAATAGGTTAATTTTATATTCTTTTTTGATATGATTGGCTTTGAATATTTTTTTTTCATGGGTTGTTGAGAATTTGCAGCTTTGTTTCTACAAATGAGTCTTTATTTGGTTTGCCCATATCTTCTTTCACAATGAGCCTAACATTATCATTATTTTTTAAAGTTATATAGGATACTGTCTTTTGACCATTTGATGAGTCTTCATAAAAAACAACATCTCTTTTTTTATTAAAACAGTAGTTATCAGCTAACTTTCCATTTACTAGTGTAAAACAGTAACGTTCTGGAGATTTCGCATTGTCTAACTGGAGGTTTTGTACAATGCCTACTTTTTCCATGACTGAGTACATTCTCTGTCCCGGATCTTTAGTAGCAAGAGCATATAAATTTATAAAGCTTCTGTCAACTAGGTAATATTCTGGTGGTTGTGTCCGAATTTTAGAAAGTTCTTTGTCTGCTTTGGCCAATTGTTGTGCACTTTTACATAATGATGCAGTACCTGCTGAAGTTGCAATAGTATTGTTTGTGGCAAAGGAGGGTACCTTTATATTTTTTTGTATCGCAAAATAATAGATTATCTCTCCTACAACAACCAACAACAACGCAGCAAAAATAATTACAATAATTTTATTCAACATTCTATTTTTAGAATACACTTTAATTTATATAATTTCAACTACTTGTTAAAGTCGTCTTACACCAAAATAGAAATGTCCGCCTTCGCCAAAATAGAAA
>CAYWJV010000071.1:0-4794 GCA_964458735.1 uncultured Gammaproteobacteria bacterium
TTAGCGCAGACAATCAGTTTTTCCTTTAGCAACTGACCAGAAATTTTATCTGCCTCTACTATATTTTTACAGGAAAGAAACAGTAAACAAGGTTTCATTTGATTTATGAGATTGTAATTTCTATTAACAAATTTTATCATAAATTATGTGTCCGGCGTGTATTATAACTATTGGAGGAGGATTGTTGTTTGCAAAAAAACTGGGAGTTAATGATTTAGTATTAATAGGTTTATTAACAGTTTCTCTCTCTTTGATAACCGATAAACTTTTAAGAAAGATTAATCATGGAAAAGTTTTTTTCCCTTATCAAAAAGTAGTTATTCCTTTACTATATTCATTAGTAGTAACATTAATTTTTAATCTATGGAACTGAACGAAAAAATTAAAGAGCTTGTTAGTTATCTAAAGAATGACCTACTGAAAAAAATCAGCAAAATGTTTATTAAGATGTTTGATTGTTGTCGAGAATGAGTGTAGAATAAATTATTATGTTTAATCTAAAAGGTAAAAAAGCCCTGGTTACCGGAGCGTCCCGCGGTATTGGCAAAGGAATTGCTCTGTCTTTGGCTAAAGCCGGCGCATCGGTGGCCATTAACTATCATTCAAAAGGTCAAGAAGCCGAAGCGGTCGTAGCGGAAGTTAAAAAATTAGGGGTTGATTCATTTTCGGTTCAGGCCGATGTTTCCAACAAAGAACAGGTTACCAAAATGTTTGAGGAAGTAAAGAATAAATTTGGCCAGCTTAATATTTTAGTAAACAATGCCGGGATAGTTTATATGAATCCAATAGATAAAATAACTGAAGAAGAATGGGATAAAGTATTAGGTATTAATTTGAAAGGCCAGTTTTTTTGTGTTCAAGAGGCGATTAAGATTATGTCTACCGGAGGAAAGATTGTTAATATTTCCTCAATCGCTTCAGGCGGAGTGGGAGTTGGATTTGGCAACATTGCTCATTATGCCTCTTCAAAAGGTGGAGTAGTTGCCATGGTGGAGGATCTGGCCATTGAACTTGGCCCTCGGGGAATTAATATTAACGCCATCGGTCCCGGCATAATCGAAACCGATATGACCACTGGAATATTAGCTGATGAAAAGACGAAAATGGGCATGTTGGCGAGAATCCCAAAAAGAAGATTTGGCAAGATTGAAGATATTGGGGCAACGGCAGTCTTTTTAGCGTCTGACGAAGCTGACTATATTACCGGTACTATAATCTATGTTGACGGCGGTTGGTTAAGTCAGTAAGATGATTATATGACCTTAACCGAGCTTTCTTATTATTTTCGAAAATATTTGCCGTTTCTAGTCTTATTTTTTCTTATCTTTCTGATCTTCTTTTATTCAATTAAGTTGACCTTGGTTTATTTGGACTCCAATAAAACCACGGCTGTTTACACCAATCCGATTTTTGGAAAGATCGGCCCACCGGAGATTCCTCAATCAACCACAAGCGCGGGCTTAAAATTTACTTTAGATACTATTGAAGGTCAACCCGTCACCGCCACTGAGACCGCTAAAGTTTTTTTTCTGCTCCAGTTTAATCCCCGTTTTAGCTACCGGGAAAAAATTTATTTGATTGCCAAAAGTTTTGGTTTTAATACCGAGATGGTAAAACATAAATTAGTTGATAAATTAGCGACTTTTACTGACGAGGAAAAAACTTTGAGTATTGATATTTCTAACTTTAATTTTAAATTTGACAAAAAAGTTAACAATGAGTTATTTTCTTCTTCACAAATAACTATTCCCTCAAAACCAGAAATTGAAAATAAAGCCATTGATTTTTTAAAAAAGGTTGGTCGTTATACTGATGAACTAGGAAAAGGTACAAGCAAAATAATTTATCTAAAATATAATCCCGGCAATCAAAATTTTGTTAATGTCGACTCACGAAATCAAGCTCAATTAGTTGAGGTTGATTTTTATCGACCCAATGTCGACGATTTTTCCATTGTCACACCAAAGTTTTTTAATAGTCAAAATTATGTGATTATGCTTTTTGAAGGTAGCGATTATAAAGTAATCAAAAGTCAAATTGCCTTTTTTGAAAAATCGGAAGAACAGATTGGTGTTTATCCAATAAAGACTGGTGAAGAAGCTTGGTCGGAATTGAATAACGGTAACGGATTTGTGGTGGCTGGAACCCAGGGGCAAAAGAATATTGTCATAAAAAGTATGAAACTTGGTTATTTTGATCCGGATATTTATCAAAATTATCTTCAGCCGGTCTATGTGTTTTTGGGAGAAGGGAATTTTGCCGCTTATGTTCCGGCAGTGAAAGAGTAATATCCAACATTTTCTTCAATCCATTTGATAATGTTTCTCGTATCGGCAAACCGGTCTTGACTTTTCAAAATAACAATCACAAACTGGTGTCCGTTTTTTTTATAGAAAGAGACGAGATTTTCTCCGGCATTTTCCGTATAACCGGTTTTTAATCCCCCCAGTCCCTGGATTTCTCCAAGCAGCTTATTGACATTAGTTAGTTGATGAAAATATTTAAAGTCAACATCAGAGATAGTGATTTCTTTAGTGGAAACGATTTTGGAGAGATATGGATTTTTGAGAAGTTCTCGGGCCGCCAAACTTAAATCAAAAGCGGTAGAAAATTGAGAACCGGAATCAAGCCCGTTAGGATTAGAAAAATGACTGTTTTTCATGCCCAGTGTCTGAGTCTTTTTGTTCATAAGAGCAACAAATTTATCATAACCATAGTTATCTGCTAAGACGTAAGCGGCATCATTACCAGAATAAACAAGCATTCCATAAAGAATATTTTCAACCGTTATTTTTTCACCAACGACCAATCTCATCAATTGACCGTCAGTAATTGTTTTTTTGACAGTGATTACCTGATCGGGTTTATAGGCATCGTAGGCGACCAGAGCAGTTAAAATTTTTGTTGTCGAGGCAGGGAAGAGTTTCAAGTTTTCATTCCTAGAAAAAACCGGAGTAAAAGAAGGTAGATCGATCAAGTATATACTTTCGGCTGAAACTTCGGGATAGTACGGCAGTTTTAAATAGGGAATAGGACTAATTTTAAGTTTTAAAGCCGGCACTGTCTTATTGATTACTTCCCGGTTATAGGCAAAGAGGTGAAAATAATATGAGTCGCCGGGGTAGAAGAGGAAGAGGAAAGTGAAAAAAAGAAAAAATAGGTAAAATCTAAGGCACATATATTAATGTATAAATAAACAAATACTACAAATAAACAAATGAATGATTAAATAAGCAAATAAAGAAATAAATCAATTTAATTATTTTATTATTTATTTTTACATTTATTTGTTTATTGGTTTATTTGATTATTTAGTTATTTTTATTCCGAGTTCTTTTAATTGTTTGTCTGTTGCCGGTGAAGGGGCTTCCATTACCGATATTTTTCCACCTGAAGAAGCTGGAAAAGCCATTACTTCGCGAATCGACGGTTCACCTAAAACAGTAAACAAAAACCGATCAATACCGGGCGCAATCCCGCCATGGGGTGGCACACCATAGCTGAAGGCCTCAAGCATATGAGAAAACTGTTTTTTTTGTTCTTCGTTAAAACCGATCAGGTCAAAGACTTTATTTTGAATTTCTGGTAGATGGATTCTAACTGAACCCCCGCCGACTTCGTAGCCATTTAAAACCATGTCATGCTGGAGACCTCTGACTTTTAAAGGATCCTTATCCAAAAGGGAAATATCATCGGGATGCGGGGAGGTAAACATATGATGAGAAGGAGCAAACTTGGCTCGACCGGACCCATAAAAAAAATCTTTTTCTGATTGTTCGGTAAAAAGCGGAAAGTCGACTGTCCAGGAAAAAGCCAGTTCATCAGGGTCTTTTTTATTTTTTCTTAAATCAGGTTTGTCAGTTCCATATTTTTCTAGGACATATTTATGAGAGAGACGCGGCCAGGGAGTTTGCGAAATATGTTTTTCCGGAAAAATTTCTTTGACAAGCTTAGTAAATAAATCTTCTGCTAAAGAAATAATATCGTTTTGTTCAATAAAAGACATTTCCAAATCAAGCTGGGTGAACTCGCCATAAGCTCTATCTTTTCTTGGGTCTTCATCGCGGAAGCAGCGGGCTATCTGAAAGTATCTTTCGATTCCGGCCACCATCAAAAGCTGTTTGTACTGTTGTGGCGATTGGGGTAAGGCATAAAACTTGCCTTTTTGCAGTCGGGAGGGAACTAAAAAGTCTCTGGCTCCCTCAGGAGTAGTCTTAGTCAAAATGGGTGTTTCGATCTCAACAAAATTGAGCTTTGTCAGATAGTTACGAATAAATGCCGTTGTTTTTGATTTAAGAATGAGATTTCTTGTCATTCGTGGGCGGCGGATATCAAGATAACGGTATTTTAAACGTCTCTCTTCGTCAATGTCATAACCTTCGCCCTGAACGGGAATAGGGAGTGGCTTGGCTTTGGAAATTATTTTCAGTTCTTTAACTTCGATTTCAATAGTGCCGGTTTTAAGTCTAGGATTAACTAATTTTTCCGGTCGTTTTTTGACAAGGCCTTTAATATAGACAACATCTTCGCTAGATAAAGTTTTAAACTCTTCTCCGCCGACCACCTGAACGATTCCGGTCCGATCCCTCAAATCAATAAAAACAATTTTTTTATGATCACGTTTCGTATCGACCCAGCCATAAAGTTCAACTTCTTTTCCAATTTGATCAACTGTTTGTTCAACAAAAAGTGTTTTCATAAGTTGATAGTAATCATACAATCTTTTTGTTAGTTTGACAAGATTCACACATTTTTATATAACGTTAAACTTATAGTTTATTTTAATAGGATTAT
>CAYWJV010000072.1:0-4770 GCA_964458735.1 uncultured Gammaproteobacteria bacterium
AGTTTCAAATTAATCAAGGATTAAGTTGATGACAAAAATCAAAGATTTGCCAAAATTCAAGCGCCCCAGAGAAAAACTTTTTGAGAAAGGTACAGACGCACTCAAAGATTATGAACTTTTAGCCATTTTATTAAGAACAGGATATCGGGGGAAAAGCGCCATAGAAATTGCTAAACGAATTATTGATAACACATCACTAAATAAACTGATTAAAATGTCTCCTCAAAAAATTTCCAAGATAAAGGGTGTTGGTAAATCTAGGGCGGCAACAATTACCGCTGCTTTCAGTTTATTCGGTAAATTTAACACTGATAAGAATAATTTAACAGTAACTTCATCTGGCGATGCAGTAAAAATAGTCCAATATTTAGCCACAAAGAAAAAAGAACATTTTGTTGGAATATATCTAGATGGCCGCGATCAGCTAATTAACACTAAAATTATTTCTGTTGGTACGCTGACCGAAAATTTGGTTCACCCTAGGGAGGTTTTTTTACCGGCAATAATTCAACACGCCGCTTCTTTATATGTTGCCCATAATCATCCGTCTGGTGATCCGGAGCCGTCGGAATACGATTTATTGATTACCAAAAGATTAGAAAAATCCGGTAAAATCTTAGGTATCAATCTTGTTGATCATTTAATCATTGCTAAAGATAAATATTTTAGCTTTAAAGAAAAAGGACTTATAAATGGCGATTTTTGATGAATTAAAATCTGTTGCTAAAGTTTTACAGGAAGCTGGAAAAATTGAACAATACCAGCAAATATTAGATGTGTTAAGTAAACTACTAGAAATGCAAAAAAGAGTGGCAGAACTTGAGGAAGAAAATAAAAACCTTGCCGAAAAATTTAAAATTAAAGAAAGTTTGATTTATGAAAACAACGCTTACTGGATAATTAATAACAATAATAAAGATGGTCCATTTTGTTCGCGCTGTTGGGATAAAAATAAAGATTTAATCAGAATGCATCCGATGATGAACCCCAACTTTGTTGTATGTCCTGAATGTAAAAATCATATACAGATAAAACATGATTAACGACGATAAGCAAAAACTCTTGACTGAAATTGAATGTTTGAAAAAAGAGTTAAAGAAAAATAAACGATATGGTTTGGTTTGGGAAGATAAGCCTGAAGATGTCGTCGAGGTGTGTAAGACTAAATTACCGGTTTTAAAAGAAGTCAAAAGTAAAGAAATAATGACCGACAAAGACAAGTCGGTAAATCTGCTGATTGAAGGTGATAATTATCATGCCTTATCTGTTTTGAATTATACTCACGCCAAAAAAATTGACGTTATTTACATTGATCCACCTTATAATACTGGAAATAAAAGCTGGAAATATAATAACAGCTATATTGAAAAAGACGATACTTTTAAGCACAGTAAATGGTTATCTTTTATTAGTAAAAGACTTTTGCTTTCAAGAGAATTATTGAGAGATAGTGGAATAATAATTGTAACTATTGATGATTATGAAGTAGGGAATCTAAGACCTTTAATGGATAGAGTTTTTGGTGAAGATAACCGTTTGGGCCTGATTACAATTGTTCATAATCCTCGAGGACGAAGTGATGATCTTTATTTTGCAACATCTCATGAATATGCACTAATTTACGCTCGTAATGCAAAAAAGACTAAAACTTACAAACTCAGACTTACTGAAGAACAAGTAGAAAATTTTCAATTTGAGGATGAAATATCCCGTTATAGATTACTACCCTTGAAACGAACAGGCTCTAATTCCACTCCAAAAGAACGACCAAATCTTTTTTATCCAATATATTTTAATCCACAAACTTTACAATTAGATGTTGAGAAAATAGCAGGTTTTATGCAAATTTTGCCATTAGATAGTGATGGCGGCAAGAGGGTATGGCGATGGGGTAAACAAACCTTTATGGAAAGAGTTCTAACAGAAATTGTTGTTAGAGGTGAAAAAGGATCATTCAATATTTTTGCAAAAGATCGAATAAAAGAAGGACGTAAGCCAAAAACGGTTTGGTCAGACCCTAAATACGATGCTTCCTCACATGGGACTATTTTACTTATGAATATTCTTGGAGTTAGAAAGTCGTTTGAATATCCAAAATCCCTTTATGCAGTTAAGGATTTGCTTGAGGTAACAGTAGCGGAAAGAAAAAATGCAACCATACTAGATTTTTTTGCTGGTTCTGGGACTACGGGTCATGCAGTGATGCAATTTAATAAGGAAGACGGTGGTAATAGAAAATTTATTTTGTGTACAAATAATGAAGACAACAATGGCACAGGTTATAAAATAGCCGAAGATATCTGTTACCCGCGAATCAAAAAAGTTATTAAAGGATATATAAATTTGAAAGGGAAAAAAGAAAAAGGATTAGGTGGAAACTTAAAGTATTTTAAAACAGATTTTGTGGATGCTGAACCGACGGATAAAAATAAAATAAAACTTACCAAACAAGCAACAGAAATGCTTTGCGTAAAGGAAGGGACTTTTGAAAAAGATTTGGACCAAAAGAATTTCAAGGTTTTCAAAAACACCGATCATTATACTGGAATAATTTTTGACCAAATAGCAATTCCGGAATTTAAAAAAGCAATTCAATCAATTAAAGCAAAGTTTAGTGTTTATATTTTTTCTTTAGGAGATGATACTTTTGATGAAGAATTTGAAGATATGAAACAAAAAGTCCAATTGTCGCCAATACCGGAAGCAATTTTAAGGGTATATAGGAGAATTTTTAAGTAATTGGTTATGAAAATAAAAAAGATAACAATCCATAATTTTCGCTCCATTAAAGACCAAAACTTTGATTTACTCGGATATTCTCTTCTAGTCGGCGCTAATAATTCTGGTAAAACAAACATAATTGATGCTTTGAGAATTTTTTATGAAAAGGAAAAATGGGATAAAGAAGATTTTCCTAAATTTAAGACTGATGATCAAGAGAGTTGGATTGAGGTAGAATTTTGTCTGACAGATGATGAGTTTTTAGGTTTAAGAGAAGAATATAAGCAAGAAAAAGATATTTTGAAAGTAAGGAAATATCTGAAACATCCAGATCGAGTAAAATCTAATCAAAGCAATATCTATGGATACGAAAAAGGACATCTTTCAGATAACCTTTTTTATGGTGCTAAAAATATTTCAGAGGCAAAAATAGGCGATGTTATTTATATACCAGAAGTAGCAAGGGTGGATGAATATACTAAATTGAGCGGACCATCTGCTTTTCGGGATACTTTGAACTTTTTAGTAAAAAAAGTTATTAAAAATAGCAAGTCATTTGAGGGATTAAGCAAATCATTTACAAAATTTAATGAAAAATTTAAAAGTGATGTTTCAAAAGACGGAATATCAATTCAAAACTTTATTGACGATATAAATAGAGAGATTAAAAATTGGGATGTATCTTTTGGGGTAAACATCAATGAAATCAAACCCGAAGATATAATAAAAAATTTAATTAGTCACTTTTTAAAAGACAAACATTTGGGAGCGCAAGAAATGACTATAGATTCTTTTGGACAAGGACTCCAAAGACACCTCATTTATACTTTAATAAGATTATCCACAAAATATAAAGAACCAGTGTCAAAAAAAGGAAAAAAGGAATTTTCACCGGATTTTATACTAGTCCTTTTTGAAGAACCAGAAGCATTTTTGCACCCTTCTCAACAAGAGATATTGAATCAAAGTTTAGAGGATTTGTCCAAAGAAGGCCAACAACAAATTTTAATATCAACTCATTCTACACATTTTGTAAGCAAAAACATAAATATTCTGTCCTCGATATTAAAACTTTCCAAGAGAAATTGTGAAACAAAAATTTTCCAGATTACTGATTCTGAACTAAAAAACATCTTAATAGCCAACAAGGATTTAAAAAATATTTTGGGTCAAACGATTGAACCAAGAGATTTGGACTTAGAAGCAATAAGATATTCTTTATGGTTGGATCCAGATAGATGTTGTGCATTTTTTGCTAATTTCGTCTTAATTTGCGAAGGTGCTTCAGAAAAAGTTTTGATAGATTATTTAATAAGAAATAAAGAGATTGTATTACCAAATAGAGAAATTTATGTTTTAAATGCCCTTGGGAAGGAGAATATCCATCGTTATATGAATTTATTTAAAGAACTAGGGATAAATCATTCAGCTCTGTTCGATGGTGATGAAAATAAGAAAAAAAGTGACTATCACATAAAAGTAAATGAATTTATTACAAATAATAAAAATGAATTTACTCTAAAAACTGACTCCTTTAAGAATAATTTAGAAGATTTTTTAGCTATTCAAGAAGAACCGAGGCCGGATAAAAAACCACTAAGTGTCATGTGGCATTATCAAAATAAAAAAATAGATAATGGGAAAATTGAAGAATTTAAAACGAAAATATCTGGTTTATTGACTTAACTATGCAATTGAAAATTTATCAAGAAAACGCAATAGACGATCTATTAACAAAGACCAAAAAACTTTTGGGGTATTCAAGTAGTAAAAAATTGGTTTTTAAGTCGCCGACCGGTTCAGGAAAAACAATAATGATGGCTGAATTTTTGAAGCAGTTAGTTGATGAGAAAGAAATTAAGGAATCACTGGGTTTTATTTGGACGGCGCCAAGAAAACTTCACATTCAGAGCAAAGATAAATTAGAAAATTATTTTGAGCAAAGTCGAGCCCTAAAGTGTTCCTATTTTGAT
The DNA here is from genome assembly GCA_964458735.1 of uncultured Gammaproteobacteria bacterium. Lineage (GTDB taxonomy): Bacteria > Patescibacteriota > Microgenomatia > UBA1406 > GWC2-37-13 > GWC2-37-13. The sequence continues at coordinate 4,695 of CAYWJV010000072.1, forward strand.
GATTTAGATGACAGAAAAATCAGTGAGAATGAAATTTTGTTTTTTAATTGGTCAAGCGTGAATAAAAAAGGTAAAA
>CAYWJV010000073.1:0-4751 GCA_964458735.1 uncultured Gammaproteobacteria bacterium
GGCGAGCTAACACGATTCTTTGAAATGAGTTCGAATTTGTTTAAAAACGTTCACTGATGAACAAAAATTAAAGTCCAATCTCCCCTGCCATGGCTTTCATCGAATTCAAACAAATCTCAACAAACTTCTCAATAGGAAGATTTAATCCTGCCGGGTCAATACATTTTTTAATATCCTCTCTTCTTGTTCCTGCAGCGAATTTAGGTTCTTTCAACAATCTTTTTACCACTGATGATAATTTAACGTCAGCCAATTTTCTTGAAGGATAAACAAAGGCAACCGCCATAATCAAACCGGTTAAACTATCAGCACAAAAGATTGACCACTCGGCTTTATTTTTCGGTTGATAACCGGTCAAATCCGGCGCATGAGCTTTAATTAAATTATGAACTGTTTCCGAAATTGTCAAACCGTATTTCGCCAAAGCTTCCAAAGTCTTCTGTGGATGAGTTGGTTTAAACTCACCGGAATAGTCAATATCGTGCAACAATCCTGCCAACATCCATTCTTCTTTGGTAGCTTGGTCATTGGTTAATTTGGTTATTCTGAAATAATCATAAAGCCCAGACATACAGGCTTCAAGAGCTAAAGAATGGTTAAAAACGTTAGGCTCTAATTGTTTTTTTAAAGCATCAACGTATTTCTGTCGATCCATAAATTTATATTACAATAAAATTCAAAATTTTTCCTGGAATATAAATAACCCTATACTCTTTCCCCTCAATATACTTTTTTATTTTTTCATCCTTTAATAACCTATTCACGACGGCCGTTTTAGATAGGTTGTGATTTAACAGCTCAATAGTTGTTCGTAATTTTCCATTAACCTGCACCGGCAGGACTATCTTTTCTTCTACTATCTCTCCGGAAACAGTCGGCCAAGTAGACAGATGAATCGACTTTTTTTCCCCAAAAACATTTCTCCAAATCTCTTCGGTTAAAAACGGCGCAAACGGCGCTAAAATTTGTAGAAATTTTTTGGCATTTTCTTTTGATAATCCTTGCTGATCTCTTCTCTCCCATTCATTCAAAAACTCCATCATCGCGGCGATCGAAGTATTGAATTTAACTTCGGGAATATCCGCTGTCACTTTCTTAATTGTTTTCTGTAATTTTATAACCAATTGCTTATTTTCGTCCTGTACGGAACAAAAATTTTTGTTCCCTACATAATTCTGATACAAATCCCAAACTCGTTTTACAAATCTATATGATCCCTGGAGTGATTTCGTCGCCCAAAAAATTTCCTGATTAAACGGTGCCATAAACATTTCATAAATTCGTAAGGCGTCGGCACCAAATTCACTTATTACATCGTCGGGATTGATAACGTTACCAAGAGACTTACTCATTTTCCGATGATCCTCAGCCAAAATCATTCCCTGATTTCGCAGTCGTAAAAACGGTTCTTTAAAATTTAAAAGCTTCAAATCATATAAGGCTTTAACCCAAAAGCGGGAATATAGAAGATGCAAAACAGCGTGCTCGGCGCCTCCCAAATACCAATCAACAGGTAAAAATTGTTTCATTGTTTCATTGCTCCATGGTTGTTTATCATTCTTAGAATCGGCAAACCTTAAAAAATACCAGCAGGAACCTGCCCAGTTTGGCATTGTGTCGGTTTCTCGTTTAGCCTCTCCCCCACACTTTGGACAGGTCGTCTTTACAAATTCAGGAATAACAGAAAGAGGAGATTCTCCGGTTGCGGTCGGTTCATACGATTTAACATAAGGAAGTTTTAATGGCAGTTGATCTTCAGGAATTGGCTGCCAACCACATTTTTTACAATTAACCATCGGGATTGGTTCACCCCAATATCTTTGTCTTGAAAAAATCCAGTCACGCAAATGATAGGTCGTTACTCTTTTTCCCCAACCTTTTTTCTCAAAATAATTCATGATTTTTTTCGTTGCTTGATGAATATCCATTCCGTTTAAAAATTCCGAATTAATCATTGCCCCCTCTTCTTCCTGAACTTGTTCTATTTTGGTAATTGGAGAAGTATTGTTGTCTTTTCCAACAACAACCCGAATAATATCAATCCCAAATTCTTTGGCAAATTCAAAATCACGCAAATCATGGCCTGGGACGCCAACAACTGCTCCCGTTCCAAATCCGGAAAGAACAAAATCAGAAATCCAGATTGGTATTTCTTTTCCGTTCAAATTATTTATTGCATAAAATCCTGTGAACACGCCCGTTTTCTTTTTTCCCTCAGCTAATCTTTCCTGCTCTGACTTAGAAGTTGCTTCTTTAACATATTTTTTGACCGCTTCTGTTTTTATTTTTTTAACAAACTCATGTTCCGGTGCAATAACAATGAATGTGGCACCAAAATTTGTATCTGGCCTCGTTGTAAAACAGGTAATAATTTCATCACTGCCTTTGATTTTATAATCAATATTAATACCTTGTTTCTTCCCAATCCAATTCTTTTGCATTTCCAAGATTCCTTTTGGCCAATCCAATCCGTGTAAATCCTCCAACAACCTATCCGCGTACATCGTTATTCTAAACACCCACTGAGGTAAATCACGCTTTTCAATTTTATTTCCACATCTTTCGTGAGTTCCATCGGCTAAGACTTCTTCTTCTGCCAATCCTGTCTTACATTTGGGACAATAATTAATTGGGGCATTTTTTTTGTAAAGCAAACCCATTTTATAAAACTGGATAAATAACCATTGCGTCCATTTATAGTAAGATGGATCAGTAGTTGAAAATTCTTTATCCCAATCATAAGAGAAGCCTAAACTCTTCATCTGTTTTTTAAAAGTGGCAATATGTTCCGGCACCATGTTCATGGGATTTTTTTTCGCTTTAACAGCCGCATTTTCAGCTGGCAGTCCAAAAGCATCCCAACCCATTGGATGAAGAACTGAATAATTATTCATTCGAAAATAACGGGCCACCACGTCTGTACCAGTATAGTTACGGACGTGACCAACGTGAAGCCCTGCGCCTGATGGATAAGGAAACATCGCCAAAATATATTGTTTACCCACCGAAGCCTTGGCGAAGGTGGGCTTTTTTGATGAATATACCTTTTCCTTCTCCCAACTTTCTACCCATTTTTTCTCAAACTCAGCTGGTAAATATTTAGATAACATAGGTATAAGATTTTAACAAAAATCTAAAGGAATTTCTTGACAATATTTCTAACTTTATTCTTTATTTTTTCATCAACCTCAACCGCAATAATTCCTAACTGCCAATGACCGTAAAGAACTAAAGAATTTAATGGAGCAAATAAAATGGCCGGTAAAGCTAGTAAGTCTTCCTCGCCGTCAATTACAAGCCATGACTTTTCTTTTTTATAAAGAGCCAGTTTTATTTTTTCTTTAACAACTTCAGCTGTTTTGAGGTTGATCGTGCCGGGGTTGTTTATCAAGGACTGACCCTTATCCGGTACACTCCTATAAGGGTCAGTCCTTATAAGGTCCGTCCTTTTCGGAAGCGGCCTTCGTCGAGTTCTAAAATCAATTATTTTCATGTCCGGGTCAATTCCATTTTTTAATAGAGAATCAACAATTATGTCACCTACCGCAATTACCATCACTGGTTTTTTGGGCGAATCGAGATTCGCCCCTACAATAATTTGACGGATTGTTTTATAAATTTTCCCTAATGGTCTTTGTAACGTTAGTCGCAAGCTCTCCGGCAGAAATATTTCTTGGATTTTGGATTTTGGATTTTGGATTTTAAAAACTTTTCCCTCTCTATCTATCTCCCCCGCTCTTATTCTCTCCGAACTAATTAATTCGCCATCATCAGCTAAAACATCGTTAATAATTATTATTTTCAACAAAGGAAGCTTGTTTTTCTCTCTTAACCGGTTAATTTTCAAAGCGTTCGGATAAGTTTCTTTCGAGACAATAATTGCATCAATATTGTTTTTCTTATCCGCTCCACCGGTAAATTCGGAAAAAGAAATAATATCTATCCCACGGCCGTGGACAAGATATTTTTTTATGTATTTTCCAACCGATTTTTTCCTTACTGCAAATGATTCAACTGTTTCTGATAAAAATTTATCTTTATAAATTTCTTCTGTAGCAATCCCAATGGTAATTTTTTTCCCAATTTCAAAAGCTTTTTCCAATAATGCTTTATGTCCTTTATGAAAGTGGTCAAACGTTCCGCCTAAAACAACATGATTAAATTGTTTCATTGTTCCATTGTTATTTTTAGCAATGAAACCATGAAGCCATGAAACAATGTATTCAGGAACTCTATCTTGCCATTTCTTCCCCTCTTTGATCAATTTCCTAATCCTCCACCCTTCAAATAAATCTCTTTTGTAATAATCAACTTTCAATACTTTATATCCGGCTTTTTTCAATATATTATTTGTCCAGTCATTATTTCCAAAAGCCAGATCAAATTTTCCCACTTGTTTTTCTAAATTTTTCAGCCATTTTTTATCATCAAAAAAATCATCTAGTGGAACAATTTTAATTAATCTATCTCCAAATATTTTTTCTTTGTAAGCGACTGCTTTAATTACTTTTTTTCTTGTTTCAAAATCAATCGGATTATTTTCATCGCTCATATTAGCGCTACCTATTCCTATGATAATCTTTTCGGCTTTTTCTAAGGCCTTTTTAATCAAAAAAAGATGGCCGTTATGAAAGGGCTGAAACCGGCCGACGATGAGGGCAACGCGATTATTCATTAAATCAATTAGTTTATAAAGTTTGTAAAGTTTTTAAAGTTCGTAAAGTATTTTTCTTTATAAACTTTATAACTTT
>CAYWJV010000074.1:0-4519 GCA_964458735.1 uncultured Gammaproteobacteria bacterium
ACGACCATGGCCCCGACGGAAGTCCCGCCTACGCCCACGCCCATCCCGCCCACGCCCGTCCCCGCCGCGCCCCAAACCAATCAGCCACAAACTTGTGGACTGACTTTTCCTGCCTATTCTGGAGGAAATCTCGACACGAACTACGATGTTCGCGTTGATTGTTGGTCGGATGCTTCTGGCACCCACCTTCGCGGATGGCAATTCCGACTCCCTCCTGAACGAGCGGCACATTCTGTGGCGATTCAAATCCCACAAGGCAACTACGTCTTCAACGGCGTGGTGTGTCGTCTTTTTCTGGACGAGGAACGGAATGGGCAAGGTAGCTCTAACCCAATGGTTGCCGGAAACGGTAACAACTTGGCTTTCACGGTCAACGTGGATGTCGCTTACGCACTCATTGAGTGTGACGGCGGAACGCCAAGCGGGTTCGACTACTGGTCGCACTAACCTGCAACCCAATTGCAGAACTTAGAGTTCTGCAGAAAGGAGGTAGAAGCTCTGTTATGTTTTTTGTTTGAACCGGAAGGTCAATTGCAGCCATCTGGCTCCAATTGCTTTCCGCAATTCAAACAAACTCATAATATCTTCTCCTCTCTTTTCTCATAATCATCAAGTTATGATGGTTATAGGAAAAGTATCCCGCCTTCACTAAAGTTACGGCGGGCAAGGAAAAAACTATGAAAAATATGAAGAAAGAAAATCCGTTGATTTCGATTTTAATGCCGGTTTATAATGCCGGAGATTTTCTTGTGGATGCGATTGAAAGTATAAGAAATCAGACTTTAAAAGATTGGGAACTTATAGTGATTGATGACGGTTCGACCGATAAAAGCCATGAAATCTTGAAAAAATATGCGGAAAAAGATTCGAGGATAAAGATTTTTAGATTTAAGAAAAATAAAGGATTAGCGTTGGCTTTAAATTATGGCTTATCCAAAGCCAAAGGAAAATATCTGGCCAGGATGGATGCTGACGATATTTCAATGCCAAAAAGATTAGAAAAGCAGCTTAAATATTTGAAAAAGAATCCTCAAGCGGTAGCTATTGGTTCACAAGTGAAATTAATTAATGAAAAAGGTGGCTTCATCGGCTATAAAAGATTTCCCACCGACTCGAAAAAAATCTACCAAATGATGGGAACAATGATGGCCATTCAACATCCGACTCTTTTAACTTATACAAAAATAATTAAAAAATGCCCTTATGTCAATCACACAACTGCCGAAGACGTCAGCGTGTTTTTTAAGCTGTTACAGTATGGTATTTTTTTAAATACTAAAGAAGTTCTTTTAAAATACCGGATAAGAAAAAATTCCAATTCCTTAAAAAATCCGAAAAAAACCTTTTATTTGACCCTAAAATCAAGAATAAAAGCAGTCATTGATTGGGGCTATAAACCAACGATACCAGCGGTATTGATCAATATTGCCCAATTTATTTTGATTTCTTTACTCCCGAATAATTTGATTATTTCTTTATATGAAAAAATAAGATTTAATAACTTTAAGATTAAAAAAGCTCTTTATTTTGTTAATAAAAAGGCCTACCGTCTTTTTAATATTAGAAAAGGCTGGCCGGCGTTTTTAGTAAAATAATCCTATGATTAACTGGCTAAAAAAAAATATTTATTCTTTATTGCTGTTTGTTATCTCCATCTTTCTTTTTGCAGTAAACTATAAACCCGGCAGTTGGCTTATTGGCTGGGACAATGTATTTCCTGAATTTAACTTTAAACTCAATATCGGCCGCGATCTTCTTGGTATTTGGCAACAGTATCGAGGACTTGGTTTGGTTGATGGTATGTCCCATGTCAGTTTGCTTATCCAAGATCTGGAAAGACTATTTCTTTCCTTATTTCTTCCAACAGATTTAATCCGTTGGGTTTATATTTTCGGATTATTTTTCCTGGGGGGACTGGGAATGATGAGATTGTTTCGTCGTTTCACTCCTCGCAATGACACTGTTGCTTTTTTAGGGGCTCTATTTTATATGTTCAATTTGGGGTCAATCATCCAATTTTATCTACCTCTGGAAGTTTTTATCGTTCATTTTGCCTTTCTACCCTGGCTCGTATTATTTACTTTACGTTACCTACAAACAGGCCGTAAAAAAGATCTTTTTTTATTAGGTATTTTATCCTTATTAGCCACTCCCCAAGCCCATGTCCCAACGGTATTTATCGCTTATGCAATGGGACTATCGATAATATTATTTGTTTCTTTAATATTGGAAAAATTCAAAAACTGGAAAAAAATTTTAATAATAACTGCAGTTATATTTGCGACTAATGCTTTTTGGTTCATCCCTTTTGCGGTGACTAATATCAGCAACTCAAAGGTCGTTGCCAATACCAAGGCTTTCCAAATGTCCAGCAACGATATTTTTTACCGAAATAATAAATATGGTGATTTTAATGATGTTGCTCTTATTAAAGGTTATCCTCTTGAGTTTCAACACCTAAACTTTAAAACCAATAGTAATGAAACGATGATGCGACCGTGGGTAGAGTATATAAAAACGCCCTTTTTTTATATTCCTGCCTGGATATTTTTCTTTTTGGCAATTTTTGGACTTTTTCATTCCTTAAGGTCAAAAAATAAAAATTATCTTCCGTTTGCAATGGTTTTTATTTTTTCATTTTTTATGCTTGGGACAGATATTCCCATTATCAACTGGCTTTCCCAGTTTTTAAGAAACTCTGTTCCCTTTTTTAATATTATTTTCCGTTTTACATTTACTAAATTTTCAATTATTTATGCATTTTCTTATAGCGTAATGTTAGCGATTGGAATTAATGAGATCCTTCGACTCCGTTTCGTTCCACTCAGGATGACAAGTTTGTTTCTTGTTCTGTGTTTCTTGTTAATTATTTCTTACTCCCTTCTTGTCTTTCAAGGTCACTTTTTCTATGAAAATCTGGCTGTAAAAATTCCTGACGAATACTTCCAAGTCTTTGATTTTTTTAAAAACCAAAACAAAGATGAAAGAATCGCCGAACTACCCATCCCCTGGTACTGGGCCTGGCTTCAGCCACGTTGGGGAACGATCAATTCCGGTTTTATCTGGTATGGAATAGGGCAACCGTTGATGGATCTGGCTTTTATGCCTTGGGGAGCCCAAAACGAAAATTATTATTGGGAGCTTGACCAGGCAATACTTTCTAATAACGCTTCTCTCCTTGAAAAAGTGTTGGATAAATACGATATCAGTTGGATCTATTTTGATAAGAATATATTGAATGAACCAGGCCGGAGAATGACTTATGAAAAATATGAAGAATTATTAAATAGTTCTACGACTATTCAACTGGCGGCTCAATTTGGATCAATAAATATTTATTATCACCAGTTAAAGAATAGTTTAAATAATTTTGTTGAAATAAAAAATAACTTGTCTGCTATTGGCCCAAAATACCAATATGATAGTTATGATCAAGCATATATGGACAATGGAGATTACTATACTTCCAATGACAATAATATTTATTACCCGTTTAGATCATTATTTAGCGGAAAAGATCCAAAAGATATTGAGTACAAAGTCAGTGAGGATGAACAATTTATTTATTTCAAAAGCCAATTACCAACTAATGTAAATAATTGGATTTTGCAAAACTCAAATCCACTTGAAGATGAATTTACCGTCTTTGATAAAAATTTAAATAAAAATAAATATTCGCCGGAAATTTCGATTACCAATAACACACTGACTGTCAAAATAGACAAAAAACTTACCTTGCTTTATCAAAGTAGCACCGATCAAAATTATTTTAATTTGACAAACGACGCTTGCAAAAAAAAAATCGGAATCGCTTTAATAGAAAATATTGATAACGAAAAGTATAAATTTACTTCAGTCGGTTCTGATAATTGTATAAAGATTAATCTTCCTAATCTTTCGCAACGATACGGATATTTATTTAATATTCAAACCACTTCTGATAAAAAACGAGGCTTACGTATAAGTCTTACAAATAATACGACCGATAGAGCCGACTTGGAAACATACGTTGACAATGACGGGAAATTTCATAACTATTTCTTAGTCTCGTCACCCCGAGGTTTTTATGATTTGGGTTATAGTTTGTATATAAATAATATTTCCGAAGGAAGAGAAAAAGTCATTAATACTTTAGAAAAAATTAATATTTATCAAATCCCTTACTTCTTTTTAAAAGATTTGAAAATGGTTAAAAATTTAAATAAAATTATTGTCAATGATAATAAAACTGTTTTTACGAATGTTAATCAAAAAAACTTTTCTTATTATAAGGTAAATATTGACCAAGTTGATCGTGATTCTATTCTATATTTATCCCAATCTTACTCCCCCGGCTGGATGGCTTTTGCTAATGGAAAAATCCTTGACCATGTTTTGATCAACAACTGGGCCAATGGCTGGCGACTCGATACAATTAATTTCAATAAATCTCAACCAATTTCTACAAATCTCAATGTCTTGATCATCTTCTGGCCGCAGTACCTGGAATTTGTGGGGTTTGGGTTGATGATCGTCAGTT
>CAYWJV010000075.1:0-1400 GCA_964458735.1 uncultured Gammaproteobacteria bacterium
AATTATGCCTTATAAAAATAGTAATCAGAACAATTCAAATAATAAACTTTTCAATTTGGCGCGACCGGCTAAGTTGGATATAGATATTCCGGAAAATGATAATAAAAAAATTGAGAATAATAATGCAGATCAACTTGAACGAACCCCCAAAATTTATAGAAAAGACATGGGTCAAAGAGGATTTTATGATAAGAGAAATAATTTAAACGATTTAACTGGCAAAGAGTGGAAGTTTATGTCTAAGTCAGTTATTACCCGTTCCTATCCACCTGATTTACAACATAATTTAAGAAAACAGCATGGAGGACAGAAGCCTCCGTTGTTATGTGCTGATTTAATAAAAACCTTTTCTAAAAAAGGTGAAACCGTACTCGATCCTTTAATGGGTGTCGGTGGGACATTACTTGGCGCGGCTTTATGTGATCGTAACGCCATTGGCATCGAACTTAATAAACAATGGATTGATATTTATAAAAAAGTTTGCGAACTGGAAGATTTAAAAGAATTAAAAACATTTGAAGATGATTGTAAAAATGTTTTAAAAAAAGCTAGCAAAAATTCGATTGATTTTATTTTAACAGATGTTCCTTATTGGAATATGGACAAAGTCGAGAAAACAAGAAGCAAGGTGGCGGCTAAGTCTAATCTTTCGCGATTTAATGGAAGTGGCATTCAAACAAAGCAAGAGTGGCTAGATGATCTTGTGGAAATTTTTGATCTGTGCCATGGGGTTTTAAAAAATAAAAAATATTTAGCTATTTTTATTGGTGATATGTATAGAGGTAAAGAATATCACATATTATCAGCCGATTTGGCCAGCGCAATTAGTAATAAAACACCTTTTATTTTGAAGGCAAATTTGATTTGGTATGATGTTAGTAAAAATTTACACGTCTATGGTCAACCTCACGCATATATACCTTCGATGATTCATCAAAATATATTGATATTTAGAAAAGAAGAGCAATTATGAAACTGCCAATACTCACAATACAAGATATCAAAAAACACAATCTACGTTGTTTTGTTATTTACTCCGATAATATTCTTGAAAGTACTAATATACTTGATTTATTATCCGTTGATAATAAATTTTTAAATATCGTCGGCGTTAGCTACGAGCCCATAGACCAGCCTATTTATCTATTCAAAGACAAGGATAGTGATTTATTCTTTTGCATCAAAGTAGCTGGTAAATACGAAAATTGGAATTTACCAGAAAATGTTGATTCAATAATACATTTTATTGACAAACCAGATTTTGTAATCATTGATGCTCTCAACGGCGAAGGTGTATTCGTTGGGGAAACTACGGGAACTGCAAATGTAGGAAATTCGCAGTGGCAAAGAGAAGGAAGAAAAATTTCTGCCGCAGAAAATAAAATCCCGATGATCTATCA
>CAYWJV010000075.1:1500-4476 GCA_964458735.1 uncultured Gammaproteobacteria bacterium
GCGAAGCACAAAACCCAGAAAAAAGAAATAGAATACGAAATTTATAAAAGGATGTTGGAATTTATTACAGAAGGGGTAATTAACAGAAAAACAAAGATTCAACGAATAGACAAAGATTTTCCAGTAGAACCAACTCTAACTATTTTAAAAAACAAAGGGAATGACTTTATTCGTTTTCTGGTTGATTATATCAATAATGACGCACCCTTTATTGAAAAATTTGATATTGCCAAATGGGATTACAGTACTTTTGTTCCTTGGCAACATCGCTATAATAAAACCCGCTTTTTGAGCTTGTTGCAAAAAGCAAAAATTCCAACCCTTTCGTACCTTAAGGGTGCGACTAAAGTAGGGTTTGTTTTAAATACGCCTAAATTGATAAGTTTTCTTGATTCAATTTATCCTTCTGATCGTGGAAAATTTTCAAATCAATTAAATCCCAAAATTCCTACCTTGATTATTCCTACTCTGATGTTTCAGAAAAAAGATGGCAAATATATTTATAAAGTCGATCCGGGCACAGGTGAAATAGTCGCATTTGCTGAACTTTTGGCACGTGATATAAAAAATGTAAAATCCATGAATATAATTATTTATGTTCATGTTAAAGGTCCTGACGAATTTAGCACGACAACAAAGTTATTTCGCGCCATTAAGCGATATGCAGATTGCTTAATTATAAATGAAAGAATTTATGAAATTTGAAGAAATAGTAAAATTAAACCCTAAAAAATTTACAGAGGAATGCGCCTTAATCTCTGTCTATTTCACCATGAATCGGATTAAGGGCAACTGGTTTTTAAATTATATCAGTGCGCCCGGTGGAGCATGGCAGGAGTTAAAAATTCTTAAAGGCCAAATAGAACAGAGGTTTTATATTGGGAAAAATGAAAAAAGAGCTGATCTGGTAATGCAAAAACAAAACACCACAACACTTTTTTATATTGCTGAAGCGAAGGAATTCTTTAGATTAATAATGGCGGAACGTAAAAAAATTGATAAAAGCCTTAATGATATTTTCAACAGATTAAATAATTTAAGAGGCGGAAACATAAAACCACTTTATTCATACATTATTGGGATAGATACAATCGGACTCAACGGCGAATTTTTAGATGATGCAATCCAGTCAGAAGCAGATTATATTAAAAAATCTATCAATAAACTCCCGCAAATCAATGGAGGAAGAGTTTGTGTGCTTGTCTATTGGGTTAAAGGCAAAACAAAATTTTCACTTATTTTTTCTAAAGATTTTCCAGAAAAATTTATTGAGATGTTTAAGAGTATTTTCCTATGAAATACATCGGTAATAAGCAAAGGCTTTTAAATTTTATCGATAATGTTGTTATAAATGAAGGTTTGCCGACGCGGGGAACCTTTATTGATATTTTTACGGGGACGACAAGTGTCGCCAAGTATTTTAAAAAGAAGGGCTACCGCTTGGTTACAAACGACTTTATGACTTATTCGTATGTCTTTCAAAATGCCTATATTAAAAATAATAAATACCCGACTTTTAAAAAATTAATTAAATCCGAAAAAATTGTTGCTAATACTAAAATTTTTAGATCTAAAACCGACGCATTAAATTTCGTGATTCAATATCTGAACAATTTATCAGGGAAAGAGGGTTTTATTTTTAAAAACTATGCGCCAGCTGGTCAATATGGACGGCAATTTTTTTCAAATGAAAACGCAAAAAAAATTGATACCACAAGAGATAAAATCGAAGATTGGAAAAAGGACAGCTTAATTAACGAAAATGAATATTATATTTTATTGTCATCTTTAATTGACGCTGCTGATTTTGTCGCAAATATGTCAGGCACATACGGCGCATATTTAAAAATTTGGCGTTCAATGGCCTTAAAACCATTTACAATGCTAACGCCACAACTAATTGAGAGTAGTTTGAATCACGAAGTTTACAAGCAAGATTCAAACAAACTAATAAGAAAAATTAAAGGTGATATTTTGTATATTGATCCGCCGTATAATTCTAGGCAGTACGCGCCCAATTTTCATATTTTAGAAACATTGGCGTGTTGGGATAGTCCAAAAGTTAATGGAAAAACTGGGTTACGGCCCTATGATTCGCAAAAATCTCTATATTCACAAAAATCTACATGCAAAAATGTATTTGCTGATTTAATTAAAAACGCAAATGTGAAGCATATATTAGTAAGCTACAATAATGAGGGTATAATACCAAGTGAATTTATTAAAGAAGTTTTAGAAAAACGAGGTGCTGTCAAGGTACACAAAAAAATATATAGACGATTTAGAACCGAAAGAGATCATGAAAAAAGACACTATAAAGTATCTAATGATAAGGTAATAGAGATTATTTACTATGTAAAAATAAAACAATAAATATGAACTCATTTAAAGATATTGCCTATCAAATCCTAAAAGAGGCTGGCAAGCCGCTTCACAGCAAAGAGATTACAAAAATCGCGCTTCAACGTGGCTGGCTTAAAACTGCCGGCAAAACTCCTGAAGCAACGATGAATGCCCAGCTTATCATTGATATAAACTCCAAAAAAGAAAAATCCCGTTTTGTAAAAACTGGCCCATCAATTTTTGGTCTGAACGAAACCCTTGTCGCTCCGGAAAAAGTAGAAGTCAAAAAAGCAGAAAAGATTTATAAAATCTCAAAAGATGTTTCCACCAAACAGAAAGGCGATATCGCCGAAGCAAGAATTGCGGAACTTATCACGCTTTATGGCGACACAACGCTTTCGTGCTATAAACCGATTTCCGATGACGAAGGAATTGATTTGATTGTGAAAGAAAAAGGAAGTTTGAAAACGATGTATATTCAAATCAAAAGTCGCTTCGGCGATAATCCTGACGGTATTTTTACAGCCACCACGAAATCCGCGACCGTCGTTGATAATTATTCAACGGCAGTTGTTTTCTGCTTTTTTGACACAGAGGAAGGCGACCTTTGGGATTATTTGTGGTTTGTCCCTG
>CAYWJV010000076.1:0-4444 GCA_964458735.1 uncultured Gammaproteobacteria bacterium
GAAAACTTTATTGCAAAAATTAAACGTTACGTACTAATATGGGAAACTCGGGAAGTATTATATACCAAACTTCGACCGATAAACTATTCCTCTTCCTTTTTGATGATTTCCCACCACCAGCCAAATTCATCAGGAAACTTCTTGCTGTTTTTCTCAAACCAATCCGATATTTTGACTACATCAAGATAACCAGGTCTTCCTTTAATCGTAAATTGCTCTTCGTAATCTGGATTTAACCCTAATCTAATTGCCAAAATACTATATCTTGTACCGATATTATCATGACAATTAGATCTTAAAAGTTTTCTCAAAAGATCCAATGCTTTGTCTTTTTCACCATTACCCCATAATTCCAGAGCCCAGGTATCTATCGCTCTTATTATGTGACGATTTTCCAAATATCCCCAACGCAATAACTTTGGGAAATTACCCGACTTATCAACTATTTTTAATATTGCTTTTTGAAAAGCCATTTTAAGCAATTCCGTTCCTTTTTTATACTTTCCTTCCCCTGATAGTATCATCGCCAATTCAAAGTAAGGATCGTAGAAATCTGGGTCTTTTTTTATCAAAATCTCCAGTTCTTTTTTAAGCTTTGTTTCCGGTAAGTTTTTTTCCAGAAGATCATAATAAGTCGTCATCACTATATGATTTTGATCAACAAATTCATCAATCTGTTTTTGTCGGTGTAAATTAACAGGATAAAACGCCTCCTTATCTGTTTTGTGTCCTCCGTAAGCCTCTTTATAGAGATCCGCAGGGCATTTATTGCCTAATACCTTGTGAGGAAAAAAGTTCCACAAATTTTGAAAGAATTTATATTCCTCAAAAATCATTTTTTCGGGTATTTCTATTCTTATTACGTCTTTATAAAAATCGGCAAAATGATCTTTGTACGCTTCCTTATAAACAAAAGCGGTCAACTTGTCAAAAGAAACATTAATTTTATATTTCTTTTTCAGAGCAATAAATTCTTTTTTTAATTCTCTTTGTCTAAGTTTTATACCGTCTTTTATTTGTAAATATTTTTCATCTTTATTCACTTCCTCATTTTCTTTTTTTGGTAATAAAAATCCTAAGGCACTTTTGGGAGTTAATACCGTTTTATCAGTCTCAAGATAAAATTTCCTTGACCTGTCGGTATAGGTAAAAGGAAGAAATGTTGGATTACTACCAACAAAATAATAATCACCATTGACATTAGCAACACGATTAAAAAAACTACCTTTTCTTCCAAGAGCTTCTCTAGAAAACGTCTTTTCAATAACCTTATATTTTTTACCACTAAAAAGTGAATAAACCACTACATATTCTCCTGGTATAGTATCTTCCAATTCAAATAATTGATATGTCTGTGTTTCAATAATTTGTTTTAATTCGTCCATGATATCTTCAGACAAATTGTCCGGATTTTTTAGATAGTAATCGGTTGAAATAGTCACTCCTGTGGTAAGTTTATAATCAAAAATAAGCCACTCGTTAAAAAGAGAGGATATTTGCTCAATGTTTGGCATATCCTGTTGTATCTCTATACCATCAAAAAACTCACCTGCCGCTTTTTCGACATCCACGCCACTTCTCCCAATATACGAAACGATTTTACTCAATCTAAAATTTAGCATATTGTTATTTCTTAGTTTGTATTTAATACTAAGTCCTTCTATCTATTATCTATGATCTTTTTATTTAAGAAATATTATATATCAAATTTTGATCATAAAACTATATTCTGATAAATTTTACAGTTAATGATCTTATAAAAAATGGATGGTAAAAATAGACGAAAAAATTATAAAACGAAACGTGAGAGGTAATAAAATTTAGATAATGTCTAAATTTAATCAAGAAGCTATTAGCTGATCAATTTATTTTCTTACGACTAATTGTGGTGTTTGTCTTGAAAAATCAGGTCGACCACTTCCCATACCAGAGGCAAATTTACTTTCCATGTCAAATCGTCTCTTTTCCTTTAAAGTATCAAAAACATTTAAGGTAATTTCATTAGCTTTAGTAAACGCTTCAACAACGCCTTTATCATACGTTGAAGATCCTTCTAGATTAAAAGTGTTATTTTTTATACTGTAACCAAAACCTAATGGACTTTTTTCTCCTGAATTATGTTCTACGGGTATTGCCTCGGAAATTAAGTTTCTTAAATCTAAAACCACATGAGCTGGAGCATTGTTAACCAATTCTCCAGCTGCATAAGAAAGAATATACGGTAAACGTGCTTCGCCAACTATATTTTTTCTATTAGAAAAAAATTCTTCCATTGTAGCCGCTGAAACATCATAATAACCAACATCACTCGACCCAATTTCTCTACCTTTCTTTTCTTTTACAAAATCCCAAGTGCTACGTTTGCCAATATTTTTAGTTATATTTAATCCTTCTGTGAAAGCTTTAATAATTAATTGTTCGTTCATCTGGACGCCTTTTGACTCAGAAAGTCTAACTATTTGTTCATATAATGGAGTAATTCCAATCAATACTTCATTAATTTTTTTGTCACCTTGTTTACTATAATATCCTCTTTCATCAGCTGTCACAATTTGTTTTAGTTTATTAATTAGAGGAAGCGGCATTAAGTATTTTGGCTCGGCCTGATATTTGTTAAAGTCTTTAACATCTTCAGAATCATAAAACTTTAAAGTTTCTGATATTACTGATTGTCTATCCAAAGACTCCTTGCCAGACTTAGTGACTTCAATCGGAACAACTCTCTCTTGCCAATCAACATCGCGTTTTTTTTCTTTTATTGTTTTTTGTTCTTCAGGACTAGAACTTTGAAATTCAATTGCTGCTTGTTTTTTTCTTTTGACTCTTTCCGCTTCTGAAAGTTTCTTTGGAGTTTCTCCGCTTCTTCTTCCACTATCTGCTGAAATATTTCTTTTATTAGCTTCTGCTACTGTGCCTGCATGAACGCCAGCCCTTGTTGCTTTTTCAGTTTCTGATTCACTTTCGGTTTTTTGTTTTTCTGCTATTTCTGCCAAAATAATTTTAGCTTGTAATTCTTTTTTCAACATTTCTGATTTATTTCTTTCCGATTTTGCTTTACCTGTTATTCCTGCCTCTAATTTTTTTAATAGACTACGAGTTGCCTGTATATCTTCTGCTCTTTTAATTTGAGATTTCAAATCACTTTCTGCGGCTCTTAAATTTAATGCCTCAGCTTGTCGAATGTTAGCTTGTGAACGTGACGTATCGGCATTTTTCAACTGAATCTCAGCTTTAGCCTCATTTCCTTTTATTACCCTCACCACTCTCTCCGCTCTCTCCGCTGGAGCTGCAATTTCATTCATACCTTATGGTATAAAAACATAAAGAAGAAATCAAGCTCATTTGCGAGGCTAAATAGTATATACTCATTTGCGAGGCTAAATAGTATATATAAAGACGATATTACTTAAGGAATTCGAGGAAAATAACTGCTGTATGGCATATTATTTTACTTCCAAGATCAGAAGAACAATCGGGAAAAGGATAAAGAAAATAAGAAAAATTAAGAAACTAAAACAGGTGGAAGTAGCTGTTGATGCCGGATTAAATCCAAGTTATTACGGGAAAATTGAAAGAGGAATAGTAAATCCTTCTGTTGAAAAACTTTATGGAATAATTAGAGCATTAAATACCAAATCTTCAGAAATTATTCCGTTTTAAATAAATTTTTACTGGGTATATAATTTATTCATATGTTAGTTTTTATTGATGACTCCTGTGACCCAGGATTTGAACTGGAAAAAGGCTCAAGTAAAGTATTTGTTATTGCGATGGTAATAATAAACTACCCCTCAGCTTCTATGTGTTAAACCGACAAAGTTAATTATAAATAAAACAGCCTAATTTTCTACTTGATATAAAAAATGGAGCAGAGCAATGATCCAAAAGTATTATTTGAGACTTGAAAATCCGCTCGTCCCGACTTCGCCAACCTCTAATATTTAATGTTTTTTGAGCCTGATTTTTTCTTGTTTGGGTCACTTACTATTTTCAACTTTTTTACGCTAAAATTTCTTTGTGTTTATTCGCAAAACTAAAAATCGTTCAGGGAATCTTGTTTTTCAAGTTATGAAAAAAGTTGGTCGTCAAAATCGCTTTGTTAAACAACTTGAAACTGCCAGAAATACTTTAGAAGAAAATCAATTAAAAATATTGGGGCGTCAATATTTAGACAAAGAACGTATTAAAACAGGAAGAATATCTCTTTTTGATAACCGTTATGATCAAAATTCCTTGGATAAATTTTTTTCCAACATAGAATTTATTTCCGCCTTAGATACTGTTACTTATGATTTTTTTAAATATTTTTTAGGGTAATATTCCCCGACTGCTTGGCTACGGGGTAGCTCATTAGCAAAAATCAATTGGGTCACTTAAATAGCGAAGTCGGGAGAAGTATAAGGTAGATAGTCTGACTGTTGTAGCGGACGCCGCTATGATTAGT
>CAYWJV010000077.1:0-3979 GCA_964458735.1 uncultured Gammaproteobacteria bacterium
AGTTTTTTCAATAATATTGCCGCTTTATAAATTAGATTATCTTCACTGACCCCTTCAATCTTATTTTTTATGGACTTAAATCTCAACTCGTCAAATAAATTTATCTGACAGTTAATAAATCTGACCGGATAAAAATTATTATTTAATCTTTCAGGAATTAAATGAAGGTTTAAATTTATTTTTGCATAAGCTTTCTCTCTGATCATTCTTTTTTTAATAAATTCACAATTGAGAGTGCTTGAATAGCTTCACCCCGTCCAAAAGCAGTTAATTCTTCTCCTGAAGTAAAAGTTATTCCAACTTGATTAATATTAATATTTAATAATATTGCAAGGCTTTCTTTAATTTTTTTTATTATTTCTATACTCAAACGGGGTTTTTTTGCTTCAATGGCAATTGCAATATTTCCTACAATATAATTTTTACTTTTAATAATATTAAGTATGTATTCGAGATATTTTTTACTATCGTCAACTCTCTGTTTTAGATACATTTCATCAGACCATGTACCCAAGGAGTCTCCGCCAATTGCCGAGCTTATTGCATTGCAAAGACTATGTATGATTACATCTCCGTCAGAATTACCTTGCAGTCCTCCGTTTTCTGATATTATTACTCCACCTAAAATCAAAGGTTTTTTTTCATTTTTTTCAAAAGGATGAGAATCCTGACCGATTCCAACTCTAAACATTATTATTTAAAAAAAACTTTTAATACTTCTTTTGCTAATATCAAGTCTTCAGGAAAAGTAATTTTAAAATTTAAATAAGAACAGGGGATGATTTTTACTTTTATGCCTATCCTTTCCAAAAGCTGAGTGTCATCAGTCCCGATAAATTTATCTTTATCTGCCTTTGTAAAAGCTTCCCATAAATCACCGAAATTAGCAACTTGAGGTGTTTGGGCATACCAGCTAAATTTCCTTAAAGGTGTAAATTCCACGATATTTTCTTTATTGCTGACTTTTACCGTGTCTTTTGCCGGGTAAGCAAGAAGCGCAGCTTTATATTCTTTGGCTGCTTCATAAACTTCCTTTATTTCTTTTTCTGATACAAAAGGATTGACTGCGTTATGTATTCCGACTAAATCTTTTTTATCAGTTTTTGGTTTCAACCATTTTAATACTGTAAAAACTGATTCCTGCCTTGATTGATTGGCTTCAATTATTTTCAATATTTTTTTAAATTGATGTTTTTTTATTATTGCATTTATTTTCTTTATATCGTCTTTTTTTGCAGAAATAATAACTCTGTCAATAATTTGATTGTCTTCGAAAATTTTTAAAGTCCAATAAATTAACGGCTGGTTGTTTAAATTAACAAATATTTTATTTTTTTTTGATTTTATTCTTTCGCCTTTGCCTCCGGCTGTAATAATCAAATAGTTCATAAATTATTTACCAGTAATTTGAATAATAACTTCTCTATTTCGGCCACAGTCAAGTTCTATTGCAAAAATTCTTTGCCAGATGCCCAGCATCAATTTTCCTGAAATTATTGGAATCGTTTCTGAAGATCCTAATAATAAATGCAGGCAATGCGAGTGTCCGTTCATACAATCAGAGGCCCCGGGTCCGCAGACTAAATTTTCTGTTCGAACTTTCAAATCGTTATGCCGATAATAAGCGTTCTTTGGTAATAATTTATTAATAAAACTGACAAAATCTTCGGTTATCCCCTTTTCTTTTTCGTTAATTCTCACCGCCATTGTCGTATGTTTTGAATAGATTAAAACTGATCCTGTATTGATTTTTGACTGTGAAACAAACTCTTTAACCAGTTCAGTTAATTCAATAAATTCCAGATATTTTTTTGATTTTAGTTTTATTGTTTTATTTATAATTTTCATAGATCATTTTCCTAGTTAATTTATCAACTAATAATATTTCCGATAAACCAGGATTTTTTATAGTTTTATGTTTTTGCATTGCTTGAAAAATTATTTCTGGAATATCTAAGAATTTTATTTTTTCTTTCAAAAAAAGTTCCACTGCTGCTTCGTCAGCCGCATTTAAAACCGTCGGCATTGTCCCACCAATCTTAATGGCATCGTAAGCCAACTTTAAACAATTAAAAGTTTTTAAATCCGGTTTTTTAAAAGTTAAGCTTTTAAGCTCTGTAAAAGAAAATCGAGATAAATTATTTTTCAATCTTTTTGGATAACTTAAGGCATATTGTATGGGAACCTTCATATCGGGCAAGCCAAATTGACCGATGATTGAACCGTCTGTAAATTGAACTGCTGAATGGAGAATACTTTGAGGATGAACGATTATCTCAATTTTTTCAACCGGAATATTAAATAACCATCTTGCCTCAATCAGCTCCAATCCTTTATTCATTAAAGTCGCGCTGTCAATGGTAATTTTGCTTCCCATCTTCCAATTGGGATGATTGAGAGCTTGTTTCAAATTAACAGTTTCAAGATCTTTGATTTTTTTTCCGAGAAACGGACCACCGCTGCAGGTTAAAATGATTTTTTCCACTTCTTCTTTATTTCCTGCTCTTAAGCTTTGCCAGATAGCGCTGTGCTCACTATCAATTGGAAATAATTTAACTTTTGGTCTTTTTTTTAATTCTTTTTTTATCAATTCTCCAGCTAGTACCATTACCTCTTTTGTTGCCAAAGCGACGTTTTTATTGCTTTCAATAGCAGTAAAAGCTGGCCTCAGTCCAGCCGCACCGGAGATTGCAACAACTACAATGTCACAATCAATTAACTTTATAAGTTTTAATATTTCTTCTTCTCCAAAAAAACATTTAATTTTTTTATCGTTTAAATTAATTTTATTATCATAAGCACCTACATAAGACGGTTGGAATTCTTTTATCTGCTCTTTTAATAAGAAAATATTATTTTTACAAACTAATCCTGCTACTTGAAAATGTTTTTTATTTTGACGGATAACTTCCAAGGTTTGTTTACCAATCGAACCGGTTGAACCTAAAATCAAAATTTTCTTCATATTAAATTACCGGTAAAGGAAAATTTATATTTTCTTTGATTACGGATAGTTCTTCAACTTCTACTCCTTGTTTTTTAAAGTAATTGACAATTTCCTCAATTAAATATTTTGGTGCTGAAGCTCCGGCAGTGATTCCTAAATTTTCTACATTTTCTAACCAGGAAGTTTGAATTTCCAATTTATCATTTATCAAATAGGCTCTCTTACCGGACATTTCAGCGACCTCTCTTAACCTATTTGAGTTAGAACTTTCTTTTGAACCGATCACCAATACCATGTCAACTTTTTTAACTAATTCTTTTACGGCATTCTGGCGGTTTTGGGTGGCATAACAAATATCAAAAGCCGGCGGTTGAATTATTTTTGGAAATTTTTTTTTCAAATAATTAATAATTTCTTTTGTATCGTCAAAACTGAGTGTTGTCTGAGTTAAAATTATTATTTTATCTGTTTGGGGAGGAAAGATTTTTTTTGCTTCGTTTAAAGTTTCTATCAAAATAATTGATGTTTCCGTTACCTCTCCTAAAACCCCTATTGTTTCGGGGTGATTTTTATGTCCAATATAGAAAATAAAATACTCCTGTTGACTATACCTTTTTGCTTCTATATGAACCTTACTTACTAAGGGACAAACTGCATCAATAATTATTAGTTTTTTATTTTTAGCTATTTGATATATGTTTGGAGAACTGCCATGAGCGCTGAAAATCACTACTGAACTATCGGGTATTTTGTTGATATCTTCAGTAAAAATCACGCCTTTTTTTTCGAAATCGGAGATCACATGACGATTGTGAACTATTTGGTGTCTGACATAAATTGGAGTTTTATATTTTTGTAAAACCAGATTGACAACATCAACAGCTCTTTTAACTCCGGCACAAAAACCTCTTGGCGAAACTAAGTAGATTTTTTTTAACTTCTTCATGTATTTATAGTCGAATGATAATTACTAATCATTTGTTAGTTTAAGTGTCAATACGTGTGTCTAGAAACGATAAATTTTGTTTTTTA
>CAYWJV010000078.1:0-3929 GCA_964458735.1 uncultured Gammaproteobacteria bacterium
GCAAATCCCCAGAATACCCAGTCGGTTTTTACATGACTAAAGATAAACTCAACCTCTTCTTTATTTTCAACAAAACCAGCTCCATGAACTTTGCGTTTTAATACTTTTGCACCTAATTTTTGTGCAATTTTAACCGTATTATCTGTGCTTGAATCATCAGAAACTATCACTTCTCCATAAGGAAGAAAGCATTTAATCGGATACTCTATTCTTTTCTCTTCGTTGTAAGTGAAAATAATAAAAGTAATATTGGATTTAACTTGTGCCATAATTAAGTTATAATTTAAGGTCTTATTATAACATTTCATTATGTTAAATAAAATAAAACAGCATTTACTTCCCATAGGTATCCTGGCAATAATTTCTATTCTTGTTCATCATGTCTGGTTTTCCAATCTCTCACCTATTACTTATGGAGATTGGTTTGTAGATTACTCTGAAAAAATAAAAGAATATTTCTCACTGCCTAGTTTGTGGTTTTCTGACTCCGGTTTAGGTGGGCTTAACTTTGGGATTTCTTTCTGGCCATTTTTATTTATTTCTGGTATTTTGGCTAAATTAAACGTCAATATCTATCTTGCAGAAAGGTTAGTTTTTTTATGGCCGATTGCTTTACTCCTTCCTATTTCTATGTACTTTCTGTCCAATTATATCCTGCGTTCAAAAATGGCCGCTTTTATCAGCGCCCTCGTCTTTGAATTCAATACCTATCTGATTATTCTAAAAGGGGGGCATCTGACACTACTTATGGCCATTACATTTACTCCTGTTTTTTTTCTTTTTTTTATAAAAACACTCAATGAAAAAAAAATATTATATGGGCTGATTGCCTCTTTTTTTGGATTTGTTATCAGTTTTTATGAATTTCGTATTTTTTATTTAGTTCTCTGGTTAGCTTTTTTCTACACCATTTATCATTTAATTATTGTTGAACAAACTAAAAGCTTTAAGCAGTTAATAAAATTAGGTTTTTTTTCAGCTATTCCGGTAATTTTGGTAATACTTCTCAATCTATATTTTCTTTCAGGAATTTACGGAGCCAGATCACTTACTAATAATTCTGTCTTTAATCAGCCTCTTTTTGGCGCTTGGTACATCAAATTAACTAAGGTGATGGCGATTCTTCATTTTGGTTGGACCGGTGAAAAAATGATTCCCTGGAAAATTCAGCCAATCCAATGGCAATTCTTCTTAGTCCCTACCTTGGTTTTTTTAGGTTTTGTTGTCAGCAAAAAGAATAAACTGGTTCCTTTTTTTGCTTTTTTAGGGTTTTTAGGAATCTTTTTGACTAAGCAAAATACCCTTCCTTTTCCTGATATCTATCTATGGTTATTTGAACGGATTCCCGGCTTTAATGCTTTCCGGGAATCGGGCAAATTTTTGATGTACGTTTCCTTATCCTATGCTATCTTAATTGGTGCTTTTATCGGTTGGCTATGGCAAAAAGCAAAAGATAGAAAACCATTGATAGTCATCACCTCGCTAATAACTATTCTAACCTCCTTTCTCTTTTTGTGGAATGCCAAACCGATGATAACTGGAGAACTGGGAACTTTATTGGTCCAACGAGAAATCCCAAATGATTATCTTGTTGTTAAAGACTTCCTTTCAAAACAAAGAGAATATTTTAGAACTCTTTGGATTCCCACAAACTCCCGATGGAGTCATCGCCTTAATACAATGCCAGTAGTCAGTAATTACAATAACAATGCTGACCATTGGCAAACATATGTAGTTGATGGTAATCAAGCATACACTAAAAAATTTGCCAATCAACTATTTGATATTTCATCAATAAAGTATGTCATTATCCCTCTTGAAGATAAAGCTAATGATGATAATTTTTTTGAATATTTGGGAAAACGGAAAAATTTTATTAATCAAGTTAATAAATTAAACTATTTAAAAAGAATCAATATCGGGACAAAGGAAATTGTAATTTACGAAAACAAAGATTATCGACCACATATTTATTTAACCGATAAAAAAGAAACTATCTATAAAAATATTAATTATCAAAAGATTGATTTTAAATATATTAACCCTACTCAATACAAAATCAATCTAACTAATATTAATCGTCCAATTTACTTAAATTTTTCCGAAAGCTATCATCCATATTGGAAGATTAGAGGAGGAGAGTTTAATTGGTTTAAAGCAATAGTTGACAAGAATTACTTTTTACCTGATAAATATCATTTTAAAAATGACGCCCTACTTAATTCTTTCCTAATTGATCCAAAATTATTCTGCAATAATAATTTAAATTGTAATATAAATCTTACTCTTTATTTTTCCCCGCAATCATATGTATATCTGGGAGGGATAATAAGCGGGACGACGCTTATTTTTTGTTTGTCGTATCTGGGGTATGAAGGGATAAAGGCGCTCAGGAAAAGAAAAGAGAATCAATTAAAACGTTTTTGATATATTATTATTCCTTCTTTTTTTGCTTCACTAAGTATAGACAAATGACTTATATTTACAAAATCGTTTTTTTTCAAAATACGAACATCAAATATTCGCTCACTATCAATCTTCGAACCTATATCTGAAAGCTTATTCATTAGCTCAACTTCATTTTTCTTTTGAAAATTTGTTATTATCATAAGATCAATATCGCTCCACTCGGTTGCGGTTCCACGGGCATATGAACCATAAAGAATGACGCTCTGTGCTTTAACTACAGTTTTGACTTTTTCTACGTATTTTCTTAGGATTATTTCAATTGTTTTTCTATCCATAGGTATATAATTTGAGCTTGTTTAATTAGAAGCTTAACTTTTTTTTTATTCGAATAATATTTTCTGCTTAAATCTTCATATCTGGTACGCATAAAAGCTCGGGTCAATTCTTTTGTATCTTTTATTTCTAATTCATTAATATTCAATTTGGCTTGTTGCAAAAGAGTATCAATATCATGAGTTTTTCTCGGCAAGATATTTATCATTTCAATAATATATGCTTTAATAATTTTTTCAACCGCCTGTTGCCAAAACATAATCGCATATACATATCTTTTTGTTTTCCACATTTCAACAGCAACTTCTTTATCCTCTGATGAAATTTTGAGCCATTGCTTTGTCTCTTTTTTCATATTTCTAGACATATTATACACCCAACACAATCCTTCAATGCACGTATTTTACCACTATCGAGTTTTTTATAGCTTCTTAACGGTCTAAAGATGTACTTTTGTAGGTTATAAGCAGTTGACAAGTATTTTAAAATCATAAATACTAAATTACAAATCACAAATAAATCATAAATTCTAATTAATAAATTTTAAACTTTTTAATATTTTGTATTTACTATTTAAAATTTATTTGGAACTTGGTATTTATAATTTTGGATTTAACTAAAAAAGTATGAATAACTACGATTTAGAAGATAGAACAATAAAATTTTCTAGAAACATAATTAATTTATGTAAGAAAATTCCATTCAATATAATTAATAAAAGACTTATTGATCAATTGTTAAGATCGGGAACATCAATTGGTGCTAATTACAGAGAAGCTAATGAATGTGACACTAAAAAGGATTTTAAAAATAAAATTAGAATTTCTAAAAAAGAAGCTAGGGAAACTATTTATTGGTTAGAACTATTAATCGATGTAAATCTTAATGCTAAAGTTGAGATTCTTAAATTGTTAGATGAAAGTAAACAATTAATGAAGATTCTCGCTTCTATTTACTTAAAAACATTGGATTAATATGTTTATGATTTCCTATTTATAATTTTAAATTTATTTGGATCTTGGGATTTATGATTTAGGATTTTTAATAACAATATCCATAAACTTCTCAACTGTTTCTTTAACATAACCCATCATCTCCTCATTAATCCCTGGCCAAACCCCCCAGCCAAAAAGCATTGTTCATGATTTTACAGTCTTGTCTTCGTGAATTAGGATAATATTTTTATC
>CAYWJV010000079.1:0-3778 GCA_964458735.1 uncultured Gammaproteobacteria bacterium
TCGGGGATAGAAATATCCTCGCCAAATTCTTCGCGGTAAATCTCAATAAATTTTTTCAGCCCTTCTTCAGACACTCGCATTTTGTTTTTTAAATAAAAGCCATTGGCAAGAGATTAAATCCAATGGCTTTTATAGCTGGATAAATTGTCAATCTCTTGCGGGTATCGTAACATCCGGAGGGATATGGCCGTCGATCAAAAAAAGCGTAGCCGGTTAGTGGCTACGCTTTTTATCCAAGTAGTTTCTATATAATTGTTACATCATTTTGTATTTGTTGTTTGCCGTATCCGTTTAGTGGCTACTCACTTGAATTAAGCGTCATCAAATATCCGTCCCCGTCAGAACCGTCAATAGTTATTTGGGTACACTTTTTGTTTATAGCACTTTCTATCTTGTTGATAGCATCTCTGGTTTTAGGTTTGTTAGGAAGTTTTAAAATGGTCATACAATCATCTGTGGGGAGTTTGGTTCCGTGGAGAATCGTGGTGTTGTCTTTTATTTCTGTGCGATTGAGCCATAGTTTTTCCAAAAGTGTATGTTTTTCTCTGGAATCTGGGTGATATACTATATCTTCATGGTGAAAGATAGTTCCTCTGCAGTAGAAAAATTCAGTAGGTTTTTCTTTCTGTATAATATTTTCTAACTTTTCTTTAATTATATTAAAGCAACTCTCGAAACTTTTTTTATTGGCTTCAATCCAGATTTTTCCCTCCCTTTTTTTGGATGTTTTCATAGCGCCAAGATCTTTAAGAAATTTAATTGCCAATTTTCTGTCTTTTTCTTTTTCCTGTTCATTTTTAATCCAATTAAACGAGGTGCCATTTTCTCTTGTGATGTCTGCTAAACCGCTAAAGTCATCTGGCATTATGCTGATATATACTTTTCCAGTATCACTTCGTTGAAGTTGATGGTCTATCTCCTCAGCGACAGATTTTAAAATCTCCAGATTCGGTTTATCCATATCTTCAAGCAACGCAAAAAATTTCTCTTGTTTTTCTTTCATATTTATCCAGCTAATTATCTACTTATATTTTACCGCATATCCGAAATTCTGGATACTTTACCATTTCGGTATATTTTTTAGGCACAAAGTGCTATGATAAAGTCAATAAATATCGAAACTCGTAGTGGTTTAGTTTAATAGAAAGGACATAGATGGCATCAGGTTCCTCTTTTGTGACAATTTCCAATGAAAATAATGACTTAATAACCCTAGCGGTTGAGGTTTGGAGACTGGAAAAGAAAATTAATAAAATAAAATTACCCAAAGATAACGCCCAATCAATAAACAATACAATCGGAAAAATTAAAGCATTTCTTGCTAAGCATAAAATCGAAATTACCGATTTTACAGATATGATTTTTAACGACGGATTAAATGTTGATGTTCTTGCTACTTCAGACGAAAAAAAAGATAAACCAATCATTTCAGAAACAATCGAGCCCATGGTGAAATATAATGGCGAAATTAAGAAAAGAGCAAAAGTAATTGTAACTAAATAGGGGGAATTATGGGAACACAAAATATCCAAATAGGTATTGATCTAGGGACAACCAATTCTGAAATAGCTACAAACTCAAAGGGCAATATAGAAATTGTCAAAAATGTGTGGCAAGACGAATATACTCCCTCCGTTTTTGGTTTTGATAAAGCAAAAAACAAAATTATTGGCAAAAAGGCGTACGAGAAATTCTTTAATGACGGTTCGTCTGCGGAGCAAGATAACTACAAGGCTGAAGTCAAAAGGCTGATGGGAACACCGGAAAAAGTACTTTTCCCAAATGCAAATATTAAAATGAATGCTGAAGAAATTTCATCTGAGATACTCAAAAGTCTGAAAGAAGATGTTCAAAGAAAGTATCCTGAAATAAATTTGATCGCGGCGGTCATAACTGTCCCGGCATATTTTTCTATTTTACAAAAAGAATCTACTAAAAGGGCAGGAAATCTTGCCGGGTTTGAACATGTAGTTCTTTTGCAAGAACCTATCGCTGCCGCAATGTCCTACGGATTCAGTAGCAGCGCTAATGAAAATGTTATTGTTTATGACTTCGGCGGTGGCACTTTTGATGTCGCCGTTGTCTCATCAAAAGATGGGATTTTGAATGTTTTAACTCAGAATGGCGATAACTTTTTAGGTGGTAAAGAAATTGATAATAAAATCGTAAAAGAAATTATTCTTCCAGAGATAAAAGAGAAATATCCGGATTTGGATAATTTAAATCGAGCCGAAAAACAATATAAATCAGTTTTTTCGAAACTGAAATATATTGCCGAAAAAGCAAAAATTGAGTTGTCACAATTAGAAAAAACCACAATCGATATAGACATTTCTGACAAAAATTTAAAGTCAGAAGATCATAATATTTATCTAAATTTTGAATTTTCCAGGGCTGACCTTGAAAAATTGGTTTCTCCATTATTTAATAAAACATTAGCACTACTGGAAAAAGCTGTAAAAGATTCGGGAATAAAAAAAGATTCAATTAAGAAAATTGTGTTGGTTGGCGGTCCTACTCAGATGCCAATTGTTAAAAAAATACTAGAAGAAAAGACAGGAATAAAAGTTGACACATCTTCCGACCCTCTCACTGCTGTAGCAAGAGGGTCTGCCATTTTCGCACTTAGTCAAAAAATCCCACAAAAAATTCTGGAGAAAAACCAGTCAAAAAACAAGGATGTTGTTGATTTGAATATATATTATGACGGTCTAACATCTAATGACGAACAACTTGTAACTGGTTCTACTGGTTCTGACCTCGGTAACGGTTGGTATTTGCAAATCCAAAGCGAAAGCGGTTATTTCAGTAGCCCCAAGATTCCTATTATAAATGGTAAATTTCAGACAACAATCAAAATCGAGCCAAATACAAGTGATTTGTATTGGATTTATTTAACAAATCCCACAGGTAATCAGATAAAAGTGAATCCGGAATCGATTCCGATTACTCACGGACAAACCGCTGGCAAAGCACAAATTTCTCATTCAGTAGGACTGGCAATTGTTAATATGGGAGAATCAAATCGCAATTCAGAAGAAATGGATTTCTATTTTAAAAAAGGAGATTCTTTACCATTAGAAGAAAAGAAAACATTCCATACTTTACACCGATTAAAACAAGGAGACATATCTAACCCTCTTTATATAAAATTGATGGAGGGTGAATCGAAAAATCCCGAATACAATACTTATTTAGCGGATACTGCAATAGACGGAAAAGACTTGCCACACGAAATTCCTGAAGGTTCAGAAATAGACATAACTGTTAAAATTGATACATCAAGTATCTGTACCGTTGAATGGTTTCTTCCAATTATCGAAAAGGGTGGCAACTTTAGGGTGACAATTATGGACGAGAATATCTCAGTAGAAGGTTTAAGAAAATTTTTAGAAAAATTAAGAGAAAAAGCATCTTTAGCCGAAAAAAATTGTAGTGAAAAAGAAAAACAGGATCTTGATGACAAACTTGCAGAAGTAACTTTGTCAGTAAATGATGCCGAAACTGATGATGATGCCAAAAGAAAGGCTGTTAAGGAAGTAAAAGAATTTGGCCAGGGACTCAGTGAAATAGAAGAATCCAAAGAGGATTCAAATCTAAGAGATGAATTTAATGAAAAAAAGGAATCTACCAGAGAGTTAATTAATGAATTGGATTTAGAAGAAAACAAAAAAAATGACCTAAAAGAATTGGATGATATCAAAACTCTGGGCGAAGAAGCGGTAAAAAATGGTGACAAAGTAAAGTTATCAATGACAATTGATAAACTCATTAAGCT
>CAYWJV010000080.1:0-3633 GCA_964458735.1 uncultured Gammaproteobacteria bacterium
CCTCAAACAAAAATCTTTATTCCAAGAACTCTTCGATTCGGTTTTGCATAAATTGATGGAAAGGGAAATTTGAATAGTTTAACAAAAAGCCAGAAGAATTTAATTACCGAGATTGATCAGATTGTAGAATCTGCAGGATTAGATTATAAAAATGTTGAAAATCTTGAGAATGAAGCAAGGATAGCTATTTTAAGAAATATTAAAGATCAGGTTGTCAGAAGCACAATAATTATGGACTATGTGTTGATTGACGAACATCTTTGCCAAATTATTATTAACTATTATTTTGGAAGTAATTCCTCATCGATAAAATTGTGGAGAACCAAAAAGTTTAAATTATTTAATTACTATATTTTAGAAAAATTATATTTGGTCAATAAATTGGATCATGCAAAGGAAATTATTAATTTTCCGAGCGGAATAATAAGTAAAATTAAAAAAATTAATGATCTAAGGAATGCTTTGGCTCATTCATTTTTTCCTGAAAATAGGAGAGTCACAGTATCTTACGAAAACAAAAGCGTCTACAATTTAGATGGTTTTAAGAAATATCAGAATGATGTGGACGAGGTGATGAAATTTTTAGCCGAAAAGGTCTGGAAAGTAAAAATATAAAGGAGAAATATGTCAAAAAGAGATGTAATTAAAATTGGTAGTAAGCACTTTTATGCAGTCAGAAATAAAAAGGGCCAGTTTGTTGATATCACGAATATCGGAAAGTCGGTTAAAGAAGATTCCCGCTCCAAGTCAAGGATTATCGTCAAATCTGGCCATGGCCACGAAGGCGATTTAAAACGACGAAAGAAATAAAAATCATTGAGGAGTCGGTGAGTATTTTCTCTTGACCTCTCCCACGTTTTCAGATATAATTTAGGAAATTTGTATTTAGGAGTTTCTCATGGAAGTTAAAAAAATTGAAGTGACAGAATGGACATTACCGAAGCTTTTAATAAATATTGAAGGTGGTGTCTTAAGAATTCCAAAGTTTCAGCGAGAGTTTGTATGGAGTCGTCCTCAAACAATCAAACTCCTGGATAGTATTTATAAAGAATATCCGATCGGGAGTTTATTTTTTTGGTACCCATCAGACATTTATAAAAATATGTATCGTGAAATACCAGAATTACAGCAGCAAAAAGCTAGTAGATCTGCAGGCATTCAGTTAATTTTGGATGGGCAACAACGTATCACTTCAATATATGCCGTTTCAAAAGGCCTTACTATAAATGGTACTGACTACAGCAGAATTGTATTTGATCTAGAGAAAAAAGTTTTCGCAGCTAGAAGTCCCGATAACGATAGGTTTATTTCTTTTCAGAACATAGTCGATGACAACGAAAAATACTATGAAATAAGCGATGGCTTGCCACATGAGAAAAGAAAAATTTTACAGAAGTGTTCCAGCCGTTTTAAAAATTATCCGTTTTCAATTGTTGAGGTTTATGAGAAGTCTTTAGAGGAAGTCTGTGATATCTTCGAAAGAATTAATCAGGGCGGGAAAAGGCTAACCCTTTTTGATTTGTTGGTCGCCGCTACTTGGAGCGACGAATTTGATTTAAGGACGAAAGTTAAAGAATATAATGAAAAGTCCGAACAAAAGGGTTTTGGAGTAATTAATCCCGATGTCTTCATTCAAGCCCTTGCACTTATAATCAAAGGACAATGCACTAGAAAAATACAACTTGAATTAACAACAAAGGATTTAATTGAAAATTGGGATAATTTAATTGCAAGTTTAGATTTGGCAATAGATTATTTAATAAAAAATATGGGGGTATATAAATTTGATATGATTCCTTATCCCGGTCTTTTGGTAATGTTTACTTATCTATTTGCCAAGATCAAGGGTAGATCTCTTTCAAACAGCCAGTCCGAAGAATCAGAGCGTTGGTTTTGGAATACAACCCTTTCAGAGCGATATGGGGCTTCATCTCTGACTAATATGACCGAGGATAGGAAAAAAATAAATAAAATTACAGAAGATCAACAAATTAGCTCCAAATTGCCGGTTAATGTTTCTGTTGAAAGTCTAATGCAGATCAAGATGGGGCAGACTTCCGCGATTAAAAACGCTGTTCTCTGTCTTTTGGCGCTGAAAAAGCCCTTGCATTTCGAAAACGCTGTGGTGATTAATGTTGATGATCGCTACTTTTCTGACTATTGGAGCACTGAAAAACACCATATTTTCCCTAAGAAATTTTTAGCAAAAAAGGGCATTAATTTGTCAGATGTAAATTATTTGCCTAATTTCTGTTTTATTCCTAGCGAATTGAATAAAAAGATATTAGATTCAGAACCGAAAAAGTATTTCTCGATGTATCGTGAAAATAAAGAATTTAAAAAAATTATGAGATCTCACTTGATACCAATTGATGAGCAGTCGGGTATTTGGACTAATGATTATAGAAAATTTCTGACTCAACGAGCAGAATTGATCTTAAAAGAGTTGAAGAAACTTTATCAATAAAAAGGGGAAGTATACAGCACTCCATAAAAAATTATAAAAGATAAAAAATTTGAAGAAAAACTTGGAAAAAATGGTAAAGGCAGAAATTAAAAAATATATCGGTTCTGTCAAATGGCAGTTTGCTAAAACAATGCCAGAAATTCCGCATGAATATACAGTTGCAGATTGGAATCCGGACAAAACAGAATCTTTTTATGATTTTGTAAAATACATTCGAGAATACGGAAAAGACGAAATGTTTTATGATAAAAAATTTAGATATCTGGAAGTAGATAATTACAAATATTGGACCATGGGGGCACCGGTGGAGGAAACGACAGTAATTAATCGAAAAAAAATCATCGAAGAGAGTGGTCAGGCTGTCAGAAAAAGCAGTGTAAGAAAAAATGTTGAAAAAATACCCAATTTTTGAGAATATAAGAATGTTCGTTACAATTTATTACACCTAAACCTTGGTATATATCAAGGCATGGTGTTAAAGCCTGTAGAAAATGAAGACGGTTTGGCAACAAGAGGGTTATTTAAGACATAAAAATCATAAGGAGCCAAAATGGCCTATTACATTATCAATCAGAAACCCATATTTTTACACCAAGAACTACACGATAAAATAAAAAAAGAGGTTACTGCGAGTTGGTCTGCGCTGGAAAGGGTTGAAGTGGTTACTAACAATCCTAAATGTGAAAAGTTGTATAAGTTAGTGTTTGATTATTTGATGAAAATTGATCAACAAATATTATTGGAAAAGTACTATTCCTTTGAGTTAAGTGATAAACAGGCATCTAAAAATGTTTTTGATTTGTTGCACGATTATTGTCACTACAACAAAATCGGTGGATTAGAAGATATTAGGAATTTGCAAGGCAAATTGGAAGATGATTATATGGATGATAGTTTTACACATCCATTAGGGAAAGTTTTTAAAATCAATTTTGCGGTAAAAAAGGGTTATTTAAAAAGTGCTGAAGTATCTCTTTTAATAAACTCTTTACAAATAAAGAAATTAAAAGGAAATTTAGACAATTTTGTTTTGATAAATAAAAATTCATTAATTAATTTCAGTAAATTAGGACTGGGTATTGTTTGTGGATAAGAAATAAAAATCATCCACCCCGATTCACAATACATTATTAGTTTAGCAACCTGTCTCGCCAATAGGCGGATAA
>CAYWJV010000081.1:0-3625 GCA_964458735.1 uncultured Gammaproteobacteria bacterium
CCCCTATCAGTCGCTTGATTATTCAAAGATTAAAAAAACTCTCGGCTGGAAACCAACAAGTAGTATTAAATTAACAGCGAAAAAAATATTTAGTTGGTATAAAGATTTTAATTAGAATGTTATTCTTTATTTTTTTTGTGATTATTTAGTATTTCCTCAATTATGTAAGAGGGTCTGTTTTTTACTTCTTCAAAAACAATTTGTATGTATTTACCAATAATGCTGATTCCAAGCATTTGAATTCCTCCAAAGCAAAAGATTGATAAAATAATTGGTATAGATGCCTTGATTGGATTACCAAAAATTATCGCCCACAATAGATATACTAGCGCGAATATAAAAGAAAAAATAGTAAGACAAAAACCAAAGGTGGTCATTAGATCAAGAGGTATGAATGAAAAACCAAGAAGACCTCTTTGAGCATCACGGACGTAATCAGAAAAGGAATTTTTTGTTTGACCATATTTTCTTTTTCCTCTTTCGTATTCTACATATGCAACTTTAAATCCAACCCATGATCTTAGCCCGCGAAAAAAACGATTATGTTCAGGAAGATTAATAATAATATCTAAAACTTTTCTGTCTAATAGGCAAAATGTTCCTGCATTTAAAGGCATTTCAATATTAGCCATTTTTTTAAACAAAATATAAAAAGACTTTCTTATTATTTTCATTAAAAAAGAATCATTTATGACATTTCTTACTCCAACAACAACGAGGTACCCTTTTTCCCACTTTTTAATAAACCTTGGAATTATTTTTGGATGATCTTGAAGATCACAATCGACAATGGTTAAGATATCACCAATAGCTTGTTTCATAGCAGCGTGTGAAGAATATTCTGAGGTAAAATTTCTAGACATAAAAATTGCCGTGATTTTTTTGTCTTTTTTTACAAGTGATTTTATGATCTCCCTAGATTTATCAGTACTATAATTGTCGACAAAAAGGATTTCATAATCGTATTTAGGAATAGTTTTTAATACTTTAATAATTTCTTTATATGCATACTCAATATTATCTTCTTCATTGAAGATGGGGACAACAATTGAGAGTATTTTTTGCCGTTTAGCCATCATTCTATTTTATAAATGCGAGACATTAACATTTCAATTCTACTATCATCTTCAAATGCTATATTAGTATAATATTTCTTTTTATTTTGCAACCAGAAAAGTTCAAATAAATTAGCCTTAATTATCCCCTCTTCCATTTTAGTTGCAGTTGCTTGAGGATCAGTATGAAAGATTATTTTTCTAGTTTCATAACGATCTAAAAGTTTTTTAGTTACTAGTTTCTTGATAAAAGGTATTGCTTCTTTAGCAATTCCTCCTCCCATAACAGTATTCAATCCTCTCTTTTTAGCTTTTGTAAAAATTTCCTCAGCAATATGATAAACTTTTTCACTATTAATTTCGTTTCGTTCTAAACCCAATGATCCGGATAAATCCACTCTGCCAACACTAATGAAATTTAAAAGATTATTTTTATCGACGGCTAATATTTCATCAACATTTTTATAGCCTTGGACGGTTTCGATCATAGCTATAAATTTAATATTTTTTCTAGTTTCTTTTGGTACATATTTTTCAAGAGCTTGAAGATATTTACTAAGAGCATAAGGGCTCTCTAACATTGGGGCAACAATTGCACTTATTCCGATTTTTTGAGCTTCAAAAATATCTGTAATTGCTTCTGCCCCGCCGATTTTTAAAGCAATTGACAAACCGGCATTACTGGCAACTTCCTTGAGTCGCATTAATTCATTAATTCTTGATCCTTCAGCTTCAAATTCAGCTTTTAAATCAATTACGCCATAATTTTTTTTCATATCTAAAAGAAGCTCAACCATTTTATATTCAATATTATTCATAGGATCATATTTTCACATATTGTATTAAATAAGTCAATAGGAAGACCCATTTAATTAATAATTTTTATAAGTTCTTGTAGCGTTTTTTTAAATTCATCAAAACCGAAGTCCGTTATTTTTACAAGTTCAAAATTTTTTCTTGGCAACACAAGCGGAAGCTTATCTGAAACTCTTTTTTTATCTTTTTTTATTTTCTCTAAAATTATTTCATAATCAAAATATTCTTTTTTAAGTTTTACAGTTTTAATATTCGGCAGAAATAATATTTTATTGATCTTTTCGTTTATCGATTTGTTTATCCAACCCCTTTGAACGGAAACAAGATTTGCAAATATCATTCCAATAATAACCCCAATTCCATGAGGAATTTCAAAATTTGAAGTTGCTTCAAGAGCATGACCTAATTCATGACCATAGTTCAATAAGTTACGTTTTCCCAAATCAAACTCGTCTCCTTCCATATAAGATTTTTTAATTTCAATGCTTTCCTTAATAATATTAGTAACAAATTTTTTGTCATTATTAAGTTTAAGTTTTTCAATTTTTTTTATTGAATCGTCAAGATTTTTTATCGGATTTTCTCTCATCAACATAAATTTTATGATCTCTCCCACTCCGCTCAAGTAATCTGTTTTTTGCAAGGTTTTTAAAAAATCAGTATTAATATATATTTGAGAAGGAGGATAAAAAGTTCCTAAAACATTTTTATAAGATTCATGATTGAGCGACGTTTTTAACCCGATAGCGCTATCAGCCATTGCCAGTAAGGTCGTTGGAATAAATATCCAGTTAATCCCCCGGTAAAGAGTAGAGGCAACAAAACCGGTAACGTCTTGATTAATACCTCCTCCAAAAGAAATTAAAGTAAGGTTTTTTTTGGCGGTTAAAGGTAGAAGTTTTTTATATATTTCTGTTACGGTGTTAAGAGTTTTTCTTTCTTCATCTAACTTAAGAATAATAAGCTGATCTTTTGGAAATAGATTAAAAACAGTATTCTTGTAAAGCTTAAAAACGTTTTGGCCAACAATAACAACATAATGTTTTATTTTAAGAAGCTCTTGGATAAATTTGAAATCATTGACGAAATCAACAATAAAGCTATGAATACGTGATTTAAATAATAATCTGTCCATAATTATCGACCAGTAAAACCTCCGTCAATAATAATTTTAGCCCCGTTTATATAAGTATTTTTTTCTGAAATTAAAAAAGAGACTAATTCAGCAATTTCTTCCGGCTCGGCAAGTCTACCAAGAGGAATATCTTTAATAATCGCTTTATTTTTTTCTGGTGAATTTCTTCGGATTAATTCAGTATTGGTAAATCCAGGACAGACAGAATTAACAAGAATATTGTAGGGTCCAAGCTCAAGGGCCAAAACTTTTGTCACGCCGTTTATTCCGTGTTTTGTTGCACAATACATTGTTTGCTTGCCTCGGGCAACAATTCCAAAGATTGAAGAAACATTTATTATTCTCCCCCATTTATTTTTTTTCATATAAGGAGCAAAGGCGCGAATAAGTTTTATCGGACTGATAAGATTAATCTGAATATGTTGTTCTATATTTTCATCAGGTAATTCATCGATCCATGTTGGAAAATTTATGCCGGCATTGTTAATAAGAATGTCTATCTTTAAATCCTTATGTGTTTTAAGATATTGATCAATTGAAGTGTTGTTACTAAGGTCAAGTTCCTGACGTGCGGGGGCAATGATTTTGTAATTTTCTTTTTTGAGCTTTTGGTATATGG
>CAYWJV010000082.1:0-3591 GCA_964458735.1 uncultured Gammaproteobacteria bacterium
AGGTATATCTTGAAAGTATTTGAGATAAATAGATTGTCTTTTTTTTATTTCTTCAATTGAACCCCTTAATTTTCTTTGATGATAAGTATAGAAATCGTCTGCGAGACTCGGATAAAATAATCCTTTTTTTCTAAGAAGATCGTACTTAATTACTCTGAAAATATTTTTCATAATCAATATTATTATTTTACCAATACAATTATCTAATTACAGTTTATCCTATAAATATTTATTGAGTTTTGTTTGTTAAAAGTAAAGTACGATTTGAGTAACTTCTCATGTATTACGTCTTTATTTTTCATTATAGAAGAATCTCCTAAAATATAAATTAACGATTTAGGATTCTCTTCACAAGTTGATTTTGACGTCAACAAATCTATATCCTCGTAAACTTTTATTTGAAAATTTGCTTTTGTTGAGAGTGGGATAAGGCCAAAAAAAAGATTATTGGCGCCGTAGCGGTCGTCGTTAATAAGAAACATCGCCTTCGGGTTACTGTTAAGGACATTCTCCTTGAAGTCGTAGGGGATATGGACAGAAGATCTGTCAAAATGCTGAACTCTATCAATTTGGGGGATCCGCCATCGATAAATTTTAGCCGGAAAGAAAACAAAAGTAAGATCTAATAATAAAAATAGACTCAATGATCGAAAATTTATTTTTTTAACACTTACAGCTACAAACATAAAAAGACAAAGAAAGAAAATCAGATAATAGCGGGGATAATAAACTTTCAGTAACAAAAGCATAACGGCATTGACAATGACATTAACTGCCAAGATTTTTGCTGTTGGGTTATTTATTAATTTATCAAAATTTCTTTTCTTGACGTAATAAATTAGATTTACGGCCGAGATAAATAAAAAGGAAAAACTAAAAAAGTAGGGAATATAGTTGATATAATTTTTTGAGTTATTAAATAATCCGTTCAGAGTAGGATAGAGAGACGTAACATTATTGCTTTCTGTCCCGGCGAAGTGAAAGGCAATATATAGATTCAAGAATAAAAACACCAGATGGCTGAATATTAAACCTATTATTTCTAAAATATTTTTCCGGCCGTTTTTGAGCAAATAAATTAAATAAATAACAAGGCTTGAGACAAGAATGCTTGATGCGTTTGATTTAGTAAGAGCCACCATCAGACCGAGTAAAACTGTGGCGCCGTAATACTGCCATTTCTTATTTTTGCTCTCTTTGTATTCAAAGAGCTTCGATAGGCAATACCAATATAGAATAGCAATAGGAATTGTTAGATTTTCAACCGTGCCGATCGAAAAGTAAATTAAGAAAAAAGGGGCTAAAACAAAAGCCAATGGAATGAATATCTTCTGGAGCTTATCTTTTAAATACAGAGATATGCCGAATGCTGTTACTAATAAATTTATTATAGCCGTTGTTTTAAGAACATTTAAGATTGAAATATTATGGTAAGGAATATTTTTCAGGAGGTCAGCAATTAAACCATTTATCCAAAAGAAGATAGGTTGTTTTCCAACGTATATAGGAAACATGAAGCTGATGTTTTCAAAAAGCATCTTATAAATCCAACGGCCGTATATGAGTTCATCTACAAATACGGCGTTATAAGTTTTGGAAAAAACTAATATTAGTGTCAAAGAAAGTAACAATAAAATAAAGAGGGATTTATTTCTTCTCAGCATAGTTTATTAGAAAACGGACAAAAAACATAAAATAAATTATCATAAAAGGAATCCATGCTTTTATATAATGGATCGCGCCGACTTTTAGACCGTTAACGGAAAAGTGGGGAAAAGAGGCATAAAAAAGTATCGCTAAAGTCATGGCCGCGCTGCTCAAAAATATGAATTTTTTATGTTTTTCAAAAAGACCAATTAGAATTCCAAAAGGAATGAAAACGAAATAAAAACTTGCATTTAAAAGTGAAGGAAAGTATGAAAATTCTTTTGTACCGAATAAAATTCCTTTTAAGTCCGACGTGATGTATTTCAGTTGATATTTACTCGGGTCCTGGTCGGATATTTTTCCCTCCGGATCCAAGTGATGGGCATAAGGAGTTTTAAAATATGATCCGAATTTAACTTTGTGAGTAAAAAGAATCAAAAATATTCCCAGTAACAAAACAGCGGTGATAATTAATAAGTGTTTATATTTTCTTTTTTCTATTAAAGGCCAAAAATACAATAAGGATAAAATTGATGAAAAAATCAAATCAATATATCGAGCGCTAAAAATCCATACCAGCATCAAAACGACAATCAAACTGTTTCTAAAGTTTCTTTTGCCGTTGACTCCGAAGTAAGCAATTACCATATTGGCAAGAAGAACAACTGTAGAATTCCATGGAATCGCCACATATTGAATAATATTGGTGGTAAAAATATAGAACAAAAAACAGACAATCGGAAAGATTTTATCGCTAAATATTTTTTGGCAAATCTTGAAATATAATCCTAAGCTGACAATCCAGATAACAAAATTAGGTATCAAAAAAGGGTCTTTTGGATATAGAAACATGAAGAGAGCACCCAGGATTGGATATCCTAATCCATAGTCGTAATTTATAAGCTTGAGTTGGGATAGCTCTTTAGCCATCAATAAGTATCTCGACTGGTCGTACCACATATAATAACCCTGAAAGTCGTGATTCGGAAAACTGCCATTAACAAAAAGCTGGTAGAAAACAAAATAGAAGGCAGCGATTATTATCAAAATAACCAACATCAAATTATTTTTAAAAAACTTTAAAAGATTCATTTTGTAAATAAATTGTATTTGATTATTTCATAGATTGCCAGTAGGCCGTCTTTCCAGCCGATTTTTTTTCCTTCCTGGTAAGTTCTTCCTGAATAAGATATGCCAACTTCGTAGATTTTTAGACTAGGAATTTTTGATATTCTCGCTGTTATTTCCGGTTCAAAACCGAAACGCTTACTCCGAAGTCTTTTGGCTAAATTGCGTATTAAATTACCGTCAAAAACTTTATAGCCGGTTTCGATATCTGTCAAATTAATATTGGTTAGTATGTTGGATAATAAAGTAAGAAAAACATTAATAACATAATGCCAAAAATATAGAACTCTATGGGGATGACTCGATATAAAACGAGATCCGTAAACTACATCGGCATCTTTGCTTAAAAACGGCTCTATTAGATTTTTGTAGTCATTTGGATCATATTCTAAGTCAGCATCCTGAACGAGAACGATATCACCGGTAGATTTTAAAAAACCTATTTTTAAGGCGGCACTCTTTCCTTCATTTTTGTTTTTAAAAATTACTTTTAAGTTTTTATGCTTGCTTTTTAGATTCTTAAGTATTTTTACTGTACCATCTTTAGAAGCATCATCAATAATCACGATCTCTTTTTTTAAACCAATTGTATTAGCTTTTATTACTCGTTGAATTATTTCACGAATATAAATAGCTTCATTATAGACAGGAATAATAATAGATATTTTTCTATATCTCATTAAATAAATCTATTTAGAAAAAAACTTATTTTTGTTTTTATATATCTTATTTTTTCGTTATCTATTCCCGGCCAAACTCCTATCCAAAAAGCATTGTTCATGATTAAATCGGCATTTTTGTGGCGGCTTATAACTT
>CAYWJV010000083.1:0-3564 GCA_964458735.1 uncultured Gammaproteobacteria bacterium
AAATAAGCATTCAAAGCCGTCCTAATATATTTAACCATCTGATTTTCATATATTTTATAGTACCCATCAACCGCTTCCTTTGAGTTTTTCAGTGTTACCGGTTCCTGTTGTGGTTTCTCATAACCTGGATAGTCATTCTTCCATACGGTAAATATTGCATCCATCTTTTGTTTTTTGGCGTAATCGTAAGCGTCCTTGAAATAATTAAATGATCTCTGATGTTCTTTATCCTGTAAATAAATACCCGGTTTGACAAATGTATCAACCCAATCCATAAACATATCGGTGTTGGAATCCGTACTGCTACCTTGATCTTGAATGACCGTCAACAATTCCTGTTCTTTTTCCCTAAGACTCTCCGAGGATGGTTTTGTTAAAGAAAACTTTTGATACTCGAATAGCTTGGTCAAAACTTCACAACCATGATCAATTTGTTTTATAATATTTTCGGATAATATTTTATTATTTACAGCGTCTTTTATTTCCTTGCCATAAAAATTATTAATTTGTTTTTCTATTTTTGCCATTGTATCCGTATTAGGAACCGTCTGATCCGGAGAAAAGGCCGAGTTAATCGCGGTGTGAAAAAGATTCCAAAAACCGTAAAAAGCAATACTACCGTTAGTAAATCTTTCTTGAGCCAGTTTATATAAGGAAAAAGCTTTCAGTTCATTCTCATCGGCCGATTTTCTTTTTTCATAAAACTGTTTTTGTTCTTTGGATAACCTGATTTTTAAACCGAGTTTATCCAAGTCAATCAGTCTTTTTAGCGACTCATCACGTTTTCTGAATATATCGTCAATATTCGTTTTTTTACCTTTAAGAAGTGTCAATAAATATTCGTCGGATTTCTGAGCTTGCCCGTTTTCCTGTAATTCGGACATGATGTTGTTAACCTGAGTTCGGTATCCTTCGGCTGTTGCTGTTTCATCTTTATATTGTTTTTCATAGTAAATCATCCCTGCTTTTGGATTAAGTGTTTGATAATAAAATTTAACCGTGTCATTTTCTATTGACACCGGAGGATAGAAAATAAATATTGAGGTTAAAAGAAAAATAACTGCCAAGACTAATTTGAATGTATCTATCTTTCTTTTTATCAAGATAAAAATAAAGTTAAATATTAATTTAACTAATACTAAAACGAAAGCAATCAAAGCAATTAATGTATAGGCGATTATTAAATCACCCTTGAAACCTAAAAGAAAGGGAATATCTTGTTGATGTTTTAAAAGAACGTCGATTACCAATGAAGAAATACCTGATAATAAAAACAAAATAAGAACATTCATTAAAATGTGATCTTTCTTAAAGTATTGATAAACACGATAAGCTAAACCAACACAAAGATAGCAAAATAGAATACTGACAATAATAAAGGTAAAAATATCATTTAAAGTAGTGTTGAGCGTGAAGAAAATAAAAGACATTAGTAAACCAATCAATAACGACTTAGGGTTAAACAAAAAAATAATTCTTTTAATTAATTTTCTTATAGACATATTTCATTGTAATAAAAAACTACATTCAATCAGTTTCCTTTAAATAGCATGTTTGTAATAAAAGAAAAAACGTAAATTATTGATATAATTTTTAGGCATTTAGTAAAAAAAATCGTTTTACCATCCTTAAAAAAAGATTTACATTTAATTAAATTCCAAATACCTAAAAATATAGAAACGACTAAACTATCTATTAACATAATGATTATCGGCGTTATTATGTACCAACCAAAACCGTAACCTTCTCTACTTACTGAAGTTGAAAATTGATGTAAAAATAAAATTCCAAAGCTAATTAGAAACCACTTTGCTAGCAATTTATTTGTTTTATCATCACTTTGAAATTTACCAATAACCTTACCATCCGAAGAAATATACTCTCCTTTAAAATCCTCCTTTGGTTTATCTATTAATTCTTGAACTTTAGTAGTGAAAATATTAGATATAAAATGGAATGGTGTAAGTAATAAACCATATATCATTTGCCACCATCCGATAATAAAACCACCGAATACAAAAGCTAAAATCAATAATAACCATTGTCTTGCAACTATTATTTGCCAAACAATATAAAGCGCATAACCAAATAAATATAGTTGAATTCCAAAATCAATTAAATAAGTTAGAATTAATGTTAACGAAGAAAAATTTTTTCGTAAAAGATATGAGGAAGTAAATAAGATTAAATTGATTCCTCCCCATAATAAAATTAAAAAAATATAAGTAAATAAAAAGTTTAGTATTCCTTCCATAATTATTTATGAATTTTTTTAATTAGAGAATAGAAAAATAATATCCCGATAACTAAATCTATTAATTGCCAAATTGATCGATCGAGATAAAAAGGAAAAATAGGATTAAATAAAATTCCAACTATAAAGAACAACCAAGCCCAATTATGTTTATGTAATCTTGATAATACCCATCCCGAATATAACGAAGAACCTGAAACTACCCAACGGAGAATAATATAATAGAAATATGGCCGATAACCAAAAGCAAAAAGAAGCATTACTCCTGAAAGAAGTCGTAAGAATCTTGAGATTTTATAATCCCTTTCCATAATTTGTAATATAAAACAATATCACCATCGTTCTAGGTTTTTAAATTGTTCATAATAAGCTATCTCTTCCTTAGTCATAGATGGATTAAAATTATCAATAACAGAAACAATAATATCTTCGTTTATTTGTTTGTCTTGCTTAAGAGCTATACGTGCAGCTTCATTAACAATTAATTCAATATCAGAACTAACAAAAAAATCAGTCTTTTTTGACAGCTTATCAAAATCTATTTTTTTATCGTAAGGTCTTCCTTCTAAATGAATTTTAAATATTTCTCTACGGGCTTCGGTATCGGGCGGTGGTACGTAGATTCTTTTATCCATTCTTCCTGATCTTAAAATTGCAGAATCAATTTTCCCTGGATAATTAGTCGCGCCTATAACTAATATTTTGCTTTTTGAAGCTTGATCTAGTTGCATTAGAAATTCATTAACCTCTTCTTCTTTATACATCATCGTCGATGTTATATCATTCCTTTTAGGAACTAAGCCAGATATTTCATCAATAAACACTATTGATGGTGCCTTAATTTTTGCTATCTCAAAAACTTTAAAAATTTTTGCAACAGTTTCATGAATAAATGGACTACCTATGTCTGAGTGTTTTAGCTCAATAAAATTGTAGTTTACCTCATCGGCAAGATTTTTAACAATAAAAGTTTTACCACATCCGGGAGGACCATAAAGTAATATTCCGTTTGGAATAGTTAATTTATATTTTTGAAATTTATCAGGATATAATAGAGGAGAAACCACATCATTAATTAGTAAGGTTTTAAGCTCCTTCATTCCAGCGACACAATCAAAACCTTTTATTGTTGTTAAATCATTTATAACTC
The DNA here is from genome assembly GCA_964458735.1 of uncultured Gammaproteobacteria bacterium. GTDB lineage: Bacteria > Patescibacteriota > Microgenomatia > UBA1406 > GWC2-37-13 > GWC2-37-13. The sequence goes on from CAYWJV010000083.1 coordinate 3,405, forward strand.
TAGAAACGTCTTCCGAGGAATATACTGATCTAATTACTCCTATATATTCAAAACCATTTATTTTAATATTTACTAAATTATTTTTTCTCCTATTAGGAACGATTCTTTTCCTGACTTAGGACACCCTTAATACTCCGTGCCTATTTACCTCTCTTTCGGG
>CAYWJV010000084.1:0-3510 GCA_964458735.1 uncultured Gammaproteobacteria bacterium
ATTGCTTCGAGGTTTCTGCTTCTCCAAATGCGGAGCAGCAGGGGAATCAAGCGATTTTTCTAATTATATTATAAAATACATAGTCTCTTTAAAATTTGTGCCTAAAGATAACCATATAGATGAAAGGAGGTGAAAATTAATGAGTAAAGAAATTTCGAGAAGAGATTTTTTAAAAGGTATTAGTTTGGCATTAGGTGAACTTGCTCTTTCAGCGATGTTGCCTTCTGGGGTCAGAGCTAACGTGGGGTTAGGGAATTTTTTCGAATATTTTGGTAAAAAGGCAGAGAAAAATGCGGAGGGTAAATATATTTTACATAATTCTGATGGGGTTGAGGTAGCTGTTGACTTGTCAAAGGCTATTGGTTTCACCCCTGATAAGGGATTGATGGTAAGCAGCATCAAGGCGAAAGTATTAGGAGTTGTCCCCAAAGATGCGGGAGATTTTCAAGCTTATCTAAACACAGAACGGGATGGGTATGGAAAATTAGCTGGACATACCGATGGCACCAATGATTACAACCAATATGGTAAGAAAACTTCTAGTCCTCAAGTTCCAGTGTATAGCTGGATGGTCCATACGGGGGAGGAAATTGAAATGCCAGGAATAGGGAAAGTTGTTGGCGGGGAGGGAAGAGCAGTCATGGTGTTGATTTTAAACCGGACCCCAAGAGTATGTCAGTTTCCAGAAGAATCGGTCAGGGTTAATGCGGGTTATGAAGGTTGGGGTAGAATTTGGAACGGAGATGAACAACCCGTAGCCGAAGCCGAAAAGAGATTGGTAAACCATTACTTAGTGAGGTTAGGACAAGGAGTACCCGAAACAGGATTTATTGGGCAATGTGATTTGCCTGACAACTGTAACAAGGTTACTGTAGTCACGGTCGAACGGATGCAATGGGGCAATAATCACGATGGTACCCCTAGGGATCAATTTAGATTGATCAGGGCGGAGACAGTACCAGCAGCGAAAAAATAAAAATTGGTGAACGGGGAGAGTCATGTTTAGAGAAATTAATGAGGATCTGTGGTTGAGGGAGACCGCCGAGGGTACGATGTGCGAAAGTACACGGGTATTACAGCGGTCTCTGGCAAGCAATTAACTCAAAGACACTTTTGTTTTTCTCCAAAAGAGAAAAATGGAAGTCTCCTTAAAGAATCTAATATGGTAAATTTTTATGAAAAAACTGCTCAAAAAGATAAACATTTGGCCAATAATGTTAGCGGCAATTGCCGTTCTTCTTTGTATTCTAAATTACACTCCTAATACTTGGCTTTCGGGCTGGGATACTCTTCATCCGGAATTTAATTTTTTATTGAACGTTAAAAGATTGTTTTTTGGTGTTTGGCATGAGGAACTTGGCCTGGGCGCATTGACCGGTCACAGCCAGATCGCTGACTTACCGAGAGTTTTATTCCTTTGTATATCTTCTTTCATCCTGCCCTTAAATTTCTTAAGATATTTTTATCTTTTTCTTTGTCTGGTTGCCGGTCCATTGGGTGTTTATTTTTTTCTTTCTAAAGTTGTTTTTAGCCAAGACAAAAATAATTTTTTGTGGTCATTTTTGGGTGGTTTGTTTTATCTTCTCAATTTAGGAACACTGCAGCACTTTTATGTGCCGTTTGAAATGTTTAATTGTCTTTATGCTTTTCTGCCCTGGCTTTTATTGTTTTCAACACGCTTTTTACAAAAAGGAGAAAAAAAAGACCTGTTTATCTTTTCTATTTTAACTATTTTTGCCAGTCCAATGGCTTATGCCTCAACCTTGTGGTTTGCCTATTTTGCTTTTTTTACTCTTTTTTGTGCTTCCTTTTTCTTGTTTGGCCAAAGAAAGAAAATAGTCTTTAAAAAATGTCTACTGCTTCTTTTTTTGAGTGTTTTGTTAAATACTTATTGGCTATTTCCTAATCTTTATTTTTCTTTTTCTTCGGCCAATTTAGTAACTGAAGCTAAAAGCAATTTAATGTTTTCTGAAAAAGCTTTTACCTTGGACTCAAAATACGCTAATTTTCAGAATGTGCCGGTTTTTAAAAGCTTTCTTTTTGATTGGCAAAAATTCAATTCTGATAATTTTGAACCTTTATTAAAGAATTGGATTGCTCATTTGTCTAATTTATGGGTGTTGATGACCGGGTATTTTTTATCCTTTATTGTTTTGCTGGGGATTGTTCTTTCGGTTAAGAAGAAACAGAAGTTCGGTTTAATTTTGCTGCCTGGCTTGTTTTTTGCCTTATTTTTTTTACTTCACGGTATTCCTGTTTTGAGGGATATTTTTGGTTTTTTGAGAGAGAGGATAGATATTTTTAAGGAGGGGTTGCGTTTTCCTTGGACAAAATTTTCAATTTTTGCCATGTTTTGTTTTTCCGTCTTTTTTTCTTTTGGTTTACAGTCATTGTTTTCTAAATTAAAAGACAAAAAAATTGTCTTTCTTCTACTTCCAATCTTTATGTTTTTATTAACGGTTTGGATGTGGCCGGCTTTTAAAGGGGATTTGATTTCCCCCCTAATTAGAATAGACATCCCCGACCAATATTTTGAAATGTATTCTTGGATGAATCAGCCGGAAAATAAAGGCAGAATTGCGATTTTACCGACAGCCGGTTATGCAGGCTGGGATTATTACCGTTTTGGCTATGAAGGAGCAGGGTTTATTTGGTTTGGTCTTAACCGTCCGGTGTTGGTGAGGGATTTTGACCGCTGGAATCCTGCGAATGAAAATTTTTATTGGGAATTACTATCTGCCACAGATTCAAAAAATGATGAATTATTTGAGAATGTTTTTGAAAAATATAATGTTTCCTGGATTATGCTTGACGGGAATATTATCAGTCCTGCTTGGCCGATGTCATTAAATTATAAGAAAACTGAAAAGTTTATTAGCGATTCTTCAAAATTTGAGTTAGTGGCGGAATTCGGGAAGATAAAAATTTATAGGGTTAATTTGGAAACGCCGGTTAAGGATTTTGTGTATTCAGGAAATGATTTGCCGGTAGTTAATGGATATGATTGGGGAAATTACGATCGGGCTTATGATGAGTTTGGAAATTATATTTCAGCAGAACTAGACGCTAAACGCTATACGCTAAACACTTTCTACCCCTTTAGATCATTATTCACCGGTCGAAAAGCTGATGAGCTGAATATAGAGATTGAGGACTCAGGAGACAAAATTGTTTTTAAGGAAAAATTGCCGGAAGGATTAGAAGATTATTTGGTTGAGTTGCCGAAAGATTATAGCGGGCGGGAACTGGTGGAAATTAACCCGGTCACTTTAGACAGCCAATATTTTATTCCGGCGATTGATTCCGACGGAAAAACGATTTCCGTTAGTTTTCCTAAAATTAAGGGTTTGCTAAGTTTTGAATCAAACGAAAACTTGTCGGATTTTTATCTTCCGAATTTAAGCCATATGTATTCATATTTGATTTCGGTTCAATCAAAGAATATTTCCGGTAAACCGCTTCTTTTTTGGCTGGAAAATTTGACCAACCGAAAAGCGGATTTAGAAGCCT
>CAYWJV010000085.1:0-3401 GCA_964458735.1 uncultured Gammaproteobacteria bacterium
AGCCTCAAAACTAATTTAGCCTCAGTTCAGTCCGATTATTCAATTGGTTAATACTTACAGTATAATTAATTTATCATCATGCAAAAACACCGCGTTGTCCTGGTTGATATTATTGATCCTCATCAAAATCAAGAAGATGCTCTAAAAAATTTACAGGAATTAAAATCATTGGTAGCTACCTACAACGGGATTGACGTTGTTGATATTATCCAACACCGAAGTCGCCCGGATAAAGCCACTTTTATTGGATCGGGCAAGGTTGTTGAGTTAGCTCGAATCGTTAAAGAAAAACAAATCGAGATTGTGGTTGTTAATGCTATCGTCAACCCAAGCGTTTTATTTAACTTGACCCAAAAACTCTGGGATATCAATCCAAAAATCCAGGTTTGGGATCGGGTTGACCTAATCTTAAATATTTTTAATAAACACGCCCACACTTCTGAAGCCAAACTACAGATTGAACTGGCTCGAATGTTCCATATGGGGCCTCGTATTTATGGATTGGGTGAAGATTATTTTTCCCGTCAAGGAGGAGGCGGCACCAATACAAAAGGTCAAGGTGAAATAAATATCGAGATAATGAAACGTCATTTCCGAAATCAAATAAGGCTAAAAAAAGACGAACTTAAAAAATTATCAATTCAACATCAGCTGCAAATAGAGAGAAGAAAATTTAATAATATAAAAAGTATTTCCATCGTCGGCTATACCAATGCCGGCAAAACATCTTTGTTTAATTTCTTAACAAAACGGAATAAAATAGTTGAGAATGCATTATTTGTGACTTTAGATAGTGTCACTGGAAAATTTTATCTTCCAACTCTAAAAAAAGAGGTCACAATTTCAGACACCATCGGCTTTATCAAAGATTTACCGACCTCGCTGATAGATTCATTTAAATCAACGCTGCTTGAATCAATAAATGCCGATCTAATTTTACATGTAATCGATATCAAAGACCCGGAAATGAAAGAAAAAATCAGAATAGTGGAAAAAATTCTCCAAGAACTCCAAATCCACTCTAAAAAAATTATTTATGTCTTTAATAAAATTGACGCTTTTATTGGCGACGGCCAGAAAATTTTAAAAGAAATCAATGAAAAATATTCCCAGTTTTCACCTCAGTTTATTTCCGTCACCACCGATTATGGAATTGAAAAACTAAAAAAATCAATTGAGAAAATTCTTTTTTTATAGAATATACTTATTATCAAAGAATAATTATGGAAAATAACTTTCTCTGTCCAGCTTGCCGGTTTAAAATCCAAAGTGACTGGTTTTTTTGTCCAAACTGCGCAAAAGAGTTAAAAGAAAAAATCCCGATAATTTCTATCTCTAAACAAATCCTGATCTATTGTGTCAGTTTTTTTCTCGCCCCTCTGGGCTTAGGTTGGGGTTTAAAGTATGTCCGTTATAAGGATGGTAAAACAAAACTTATTGGGATTATTTCAATAGTTTTAACTGTTCTGTCAATCATTCTAATGATTAGCGCCTTTAAAGGTTTTATTAATTATCATGCTTGACAATTTTGAGCCTGATATCGTCACCCGAACGATAAAAACGATTAAACAACAAAAAAATACTACTCCGATCATCTTTGAACTATCCGGTGGCATTAACGAAAATAATATTAAAAATTACGATCAAGCCGGCGCCGATGTTTTATCAATTAGGGCTTTAACACATTCCTCTAAAGCCCTAGATGTTTCGTTAACTTTAATTTAGCAACGTCTTCTTAAAAAAAACGCGCCGGGCCCTTCGATACGTTCTCCGGACTCGGCGGCGTATAAGTGGTTGGTCATTTATCCAGACCATAAACCTTCAAAAAAGTTTTCATCTTCGAAAACTATTAGATGATAAGTTCTCATAGTTTTGAATTGATCTATGATTAAAGTTTGATCAGTCTTTAATCAAAACTTATAATTAAATTTATCCTATAATTAAACATTAAAGGATATATTTTAGTTTGTCAAGGGCAATTTATTTTTTATATATTCTACCCTATAATTATTTTAAAGAAGATATTACTTATTGACTGCCCAATAGCTGACAATCGCAGCTGACACGATAACATTCAATGACTTGTTTATCCCCCACATCGGTATTTCCACAATTTTATCAGCTAACTTTAACGTTTCCTCAGTTACTCCATAAGATTCATTGCCAAGAATCAATGCCATTGGACCTGAATAGACAGCTTTTGTGTAGGGAATTGAATTTTTAGCCTGTTCAACAGCTATAACAGAAATCCGAAATCTGAAATCCGAATCTCGAAACAATTTCGAATTTTCAAAATTAGAATTTTGGATTTGTTTCGTATTTCGTGCTTCGAATTTCGATTTTAATTCCTTAATCGCCTCCTCAGCTGTTTTCCTGTATTCCCAAGGAACAACCTTGTAAGTTCCTATTGACGCTTTCTTAATCTTTGAATTTGGCGGCACTTCCATCTCCCCGCAAAGATAAATTTTTTCAATGGCGAGAGCATCGGCTAAACGAAACAGTCCGCCAATGTTATAGGTGTCATAAATATTTTCCAAAATAAAGTATAAAGGCCGACGTTTGATGGATTTAACTTTTTCAGAAATATCTTCTTCTTTAACGTCACGAAGCTCCTTGGCGTTGAGTTTCATAGTTATATTATAATCTAATTTTTAATTTTTACTTTAACTTTTGACTTCTAATTTTTAAGTTTTGACTTTTCTTGACCTATAGTTGACATCTGATAAATCTTATAGTATAATACCTTATTATGAAAAAAATATTTGCCTTGTTTGCAATTGTTTTCTCGTTTCTCGCCGTTACTGTTTCTGTTTCCGCCGGTTGCGGCGGACAGTATCAATCCCCTTGTCAGTCCTATTCAATCATTGTTGACAAGATGGTTCAAAAACCAGGGACTGCTGACTATGTTGACAATCTTTCTCTTTCCGATCCTCGCTATAAACCTGGTCAATACGTTATGTTTAAAATAACAATTAAGAACACCTCAACAACCACTTTTGGCGGAATGACAGCCAAAGATTTTGTTCCGGACTATCTGACTCCAATTGAAGGACCAGGGACTTTTGACTCACCAACCAGGACAATTTCCTGGGATGCCGGTGCCTTTGCTGTTGATGAACAGAAGACTTATTACTTCAAGATGCAGATTAACCAACAGAATAATTTGCCTGCTGATAAGGGATTATTTTGTCTCGTAAATAAAGCTCAAGCTTGGTCAAATACTACAACCGACGACGATTCATCTCAATTTTGTATCGAAAAACAGGTCGCCCCTCCCCCAAAAGTCCCATCCGCCGGACCTGAAATGGGCTTGATCTTATTCTCAGGCGAACTTTTAGCCCTCGGAACAGGAATATTGATGAATTATAAGTTAAAAAATAATAAATAATATGGGAGTTCAT
>CAYWJV010000086.1:0-3367 GCA_964458735.1 uncultured Gammaproteobacteria bacterium
AGCTGAAGATGTGTTTGAGTACTTAACGAAAAATAAAATCGTTCCCTGTAATTAAATTTTTCTCCTGGCAAAAAACCGCTGAAGAAACTTTAAAAATTTATGAGTGGGTTTTAGAAAGGAAAAAATCTATTGACAATTGAATTACTTTGTCATACAATGTTATCATGAGTAAGGGGAAATTAATCTGGGACGAGTGGAATACGAGGCATATCAAGAAGCATAGCGTTAGCGTCAAAGAGGTTGAAGAAGGATATGAAAGAAAAGAATACGAAATAAGTTCTTATTCAGGCAGAAAAATAGTATTTGGTAAAACAAAAAAAGGAAGATTGTTAACAATTATCGTTTCTTTTGCAAAGCAGGAACGACCTTATGTAGTTTCTGCAAGAGACACGAGCAAAAAAGAAAGGAGAGCATATGAAAAAATTAAAACCAATCAAACCATTTAAAACTCTGGGGGAGGAAGCGCGTTTTTGGGAAACTCACGATCTTTCCTCTCTTATAAAGAATCCAAAAATATCTTTAACCATGATTCCTATTTTGGAATCAGAAAAAAAGGAGGTTCTAACAATTCGCCTTCAAAAGTCCGTAAAAGAAAAAATTGAAAGAGTGGCGCAGGCAAAAGGCATTAATGCAAGCACTCTATCACGAATGTGGCTTGTGGAAAAACTAAAACAAAATTTCTCTTTTTAATGATGATTCTCTTCTGAATTCTTTTTCGGGGATGGAACAAGAAAATCCCCCATCACCAAATAATCCATCTTTGTTTTTAAGAAATTTACTATAAATTTTTGGACTTGACAACTCCAAAAATATATGTAAAATGGAATTATGTATTCTAGATTACTAAAACCGCCGCGGGATAAAAGCTTTTTCCTATTTGGTCCACGGGCAACCGGAAAAACCACTTGGGTAAGGACTCTTTTCCCTGACGCCCTATACATTGACCTATTGGAATCGGAGCTTTTCAACAGTCTGTTAGCCAATCCAGGTCGGCTTGAAAATCTCATACCTAAAGGGCATGGAGATTGGATAATTATTGATGAAATACAAAGGATTCCTGAACTTTTAAATGAAGTGCATCGACTAATTGAAAACCAACATCTAAAATTCATTTTGACCGGGTCATCGGCCCGAAAATTGAGGAAAAAAGGTCATAATCTTTTAGGCGGCCGGGCCTTGACATTTTTTATGCACCCGTTGACAGCGGAAGAACTTAAAGACGACTTTAAAGTTGAAAACTCGCTTTTATTTGGCAGTCTGCCCTCTATTTACCAGGAACCGGACAAAAAAAAATACCTAAGAGGCTATGTTACCGCTTACCTTGAAGAAGAGATTAAACAAGAGGGACTGACGCGCAATCTGGGAGCATTTTCCAGATTTTTGGAAATAGCCAGCTACTCTCAAGGATCGGTCTTAAATATCTCGGAAGTGGCCCGTGAAGCCGCTATAGAAAGAAAGGTCGTTGAGAATTATTTTTCCATTCTTGAGGACCTTTTGATTGGTTATCGAATCTATCCTTTTTCAAAACGGGCTAAAAGAAGATTGATTACTCACCCGAAGTTTTATTTTTTCGACGTTGGTATCTATCGGACTATCAGGCCTACCGGTCCTTTGGACATGCCGGAGATGATTGATGGAGTCGCTTTGGAGACTTTATTATTCCAAGAACTTTTAGCGGCTAACGATTATTATGATCTTGGTTATAAGATTTACTACTATCGAACCATTGATGGGACCGAAGTGGATTTTGTTCTTTATGGAGAAAAAGGTATTAAGGCTTTTGAGATAAAGAGAACCGGAAGAATTAATTCCTCAATGTTTAGAGGTTTAAAAAAATTCCTGAAAGATTATCCATCGGCTAAGACATATTTTCTCTACGGCGGAAGCAGGACTATGAGGGAAGGAGAAATTGAAATCATTCCTTTGAAAGAAGCAATAAAAAACCTCAAAATAATTCTTTGAACGAGTTAAGTATTTGACGAAAAATAAAATAGTTCCGTGCGAGTAACAACCAAGAAATACTACTTGACAAAAAGTAATACTTTTGGTATATTACAAATATATGATAAAACGCGACCTATTTTATCGTCTCAAAAAATTCATCGACAGCAAAGAAGCTTTGGTTGTCACCGGCATGAGGCAGGTGGGAAAAACCACTATCCTAAAACAGCTTTTTACGGAAATCCAAACTCCTTATAAGCTTTTCCTGGATCTGGAAAACGTCCTTTACCGGAAATATTTTGAAGAAACTAATTATGATGAAGTCGATAAAACCATGCGAAATCTTGTTAGGGCAAAGTCGGAAGACAAAGTGTATCTTTTTCTTGACGAAATCCAACATGTAAAAAGGCTTCCTTCTCTTCTTAAATACCTAGGCGACCATTTTCGCTATAAATTTTTCCTTACAGGATCTGTTTCTTTTTACCTTAAAAACTTGTTTTCCGAAAGCATGGCGGGTAGAAAATATCTCTTTGAGCTTTTTCCGCTTTCCTTTGTCGAATTTCTCAAATTCAAAGAGAGCCGGTTAAACCTGCCAACTCTGGAAGAACGCGTCGGTCTTCCCATTTTTGAAACCCTTCAGATTTATTATAAAGAATATGTCACGTACGGATCTTTTCCCGCAGTAGCTTTGGCAGAGAACGTTGACGAAAAAGAAAAAACTATTAAAGATATATTCTCTTCCTACTATGAAAAAGAGGTTGTTAATTTTTCCGACTTTAGAAAAAATAAAACCATCGGCGACCTTATGCTGCTCGTTCTGGCTCGAACAGGTCAAAAATTGGACTTGACAAAATTATCATCTGAGCTTGGAATAACTAGAATTACTCTTTCTCAATATCTCTCATTTCTCGAAGGAACATATTTTATAAGAATGATTAGGCCTTTTAACCGTAATTTAGACGCTGAAATCCGTGAAACACCAAAAATTTATGTCTGCGATAGCGGCCTAGCCAATGTTCTAGGAAAAGTTAGTTTTGGGCACTTATTTGAAACTGCTATCGGCAATCAACTGTTTCTAAGGCGATCCGAAAACCTATTTGAGGGTAAGCTAAATTACTATCAAAAAAAATCGGGTGTCGAAATTGACTTTATTCTTAATAAAAAGACCGCTTTTGAAGTTAAAGAAACAGCTCATTATAGCGATCTGAAAACGCTCGAAAAAATATCCCGAGAACTCAAATTAAAAAAATTCCTATTGGTTTCCTACCGCTATTCTCCACTTAAACAAACTGTGTTTGGATTCCAGATTTAAAAACCAAAAACTCCCCGATTACCAAATAATCCATTTTCTAAACTCCAACGCATTTGCCTCATTTCCGCTTGACAACCAACGGAATTCACGCTAATACAGTTGGTAACGGACGGG
>CAYWJV010000087.1:0-3137 GCA_964458735.1 uncultured Gammaproteobacteria bacterium
GAGAAACAGAAACTGTCACCGATGTACCCGACTTTAACAAATACTTGACATACCTATAGTCTTCTGCTATAATACTTTCCGGATCCTAAGGTTCTTCTAATTTTTAGAAAAGCTTTAGGATTTTTTTTAGAGTCCGTTTCCGACTTAATCGGAAATACGGACTCTAATCCTCCAATTTTCGCTCCTTGAGCCGCAGTAGAAATCTACTAAGGCGAAAGGTAAGAAATGGAGGATAGAATACAAATTTATTGAACCCTATGAAAAACCTAATTATCATAACACTCATTTCCCTTTTCTTTTTTCTCTCGGCCTCTCCAGCAAAGGCTGAAATTATAGCCGGTGCTTCGGCTCCTTTAACTCATCGATCATTCATTGATACAAAAGATATTGAACAATTACAAGAGAAAAAACTCCAAATAGTAATTGAGTCTGTTCTTAAGCGATATAGTTCACCGTTATCTGGAGAAAGCGAAGCTTTTGTTAAAGCCTGTATAAAATATCAAATAGACTGTTTTCTTCTACCTTCCATTGCCGGACTGGAATCTACTTTTGGTAAATTTATCTGGCCAAACTCATATAATCCCTTCGGTTGGGCTCGAGGCTATATGATGTTTGATAGCTGGCCAGAAGGATTTGACGCCGTCGCTAAGGGACTGAAAAACGGCTATATAAAAAAGGGCGCTGAATCAATTGAGCAGATAGGACCTATATATTCAGAAAGTCCGACTTGGGCGATTAGAGTAAACTTTTTTATCAATCAGTTTGAGAAAGAGGAAGAAAAAATGACGTTGCTTTCAGATCAATTTCCTGTACAATTGTAAATAATTATGTACAGCTACAAAAAGGAAAAACTCCCTAAAAATACCGTTCAATTAATCGTTGATGTTCCTAGTTCAGATATAAAAAAGGAAAAGGATGACGCTTTTTCCAGACTGCAAAGTCAGTTAACTGTTGAAGGTTTTCGACTCGGTAAAGCGCCAAAGGATATTGCTGAAAAACATATTTCTAAGGACGCTCTCTATCAGGAACTAGCCCAAAAGCTTATCTCTCGAATCTATCGGGAGATCATTGCCAAGGAAAGTCTCAAGCCAATTATTTCCCCCAAGGTTGATCTGGTCAAGGCTAAGGAAGACGAAGATTGGCAAATAAAGATTAGCTTAGCTGAAAAACCTGTCGTTGAACTGGGCGATTATAAAAAAATAATTAAAGAAGTTAAAGCTCGAGTCAAGAAATCAAATATTTGGGTCCCGGGAAAGGATAAGAATCCGTCAGCTGACGGAAAAAAACCGGAGGAAGATAAAAATAAAATATTAAATGAGATTTTGACGGCTTTACTTAAGGAAACGAAATTGGAAGTTTCTGATTTAGTCATTGACGAGGAGATCAATCACCGCTTAACCCATTTAGTTGATGAGATCCAAAAAATAGGTTTAACAACAGAGAACTACTTAAAGTCAAAAAATTTAACGATGGAGTCTTTAAAAGCTCAGTTTAAGAAAGAAACAGAAGATACTTATAAACTGGAATTTGTTTTGGCAGAAATTGCTGATAAAGAAAATGTGAAAATCGAAAAAACTGATCTGGACAAACTTTTTCTTAATATTCGCGACGAAAAAGAAAGAAAAAAGGCTGAACAAAATAGTTATTATTACGCAACCATTTTGCGGAAACAGAAAACGCTTGACTATCTGATTAGCCTGTAGTAAAATATAGGCATGGTAAAAATGCAAAATTCAAAAGTAAAAAGTCAAAATGAACCGGCAAAAAATCCTTTAGAATCTATTCGTGATATTGGCGGCGGTATGCTTGATCAATTCTTTGGTGGAAATAGTCAAGAAGATGGCGATACAGGATCAGAGTTTAACTTTAATAAAGAAACGCTTAAATCTAAGTCAAAAAAACAAGAAATTAAAGTTTTTAACTATCAGGAATACTACGAAACCACTCTCATTAAAAAGCAGATTCAGGAACTAACTGAAGCGATAAAGAAGGAAATTGAAATGATTAAACGAGCTGATGTCTCACTTATTAATGACATTCGCAATGTAGAAAAATTAACAATCAACGATCTTCCGGAAAAACCGGGCATCTATCATATTCGTTTCCTAGAATTAGTTTTAGGTATTTTGCGAACTTTGCGCGCTAAGGTAGGCGAATCAAAAACCTGGCTTCAAGCTCTAATGTCTAAAAAGAAAAAACGAGGCTCATTATTTGCGGTTAGATCTAAAAAACAAGGAACACAGTATTCGATGTCACAGGAGCTTTCGAACTCGAGAAGTGTGCAATAATATTTATTCAAGGGCTTTCATAAACGAATTTACCCCATACTGCCAGCTACCTTGAGACGGAGGCGTATATTTTTTCATAATAGCTGATGCGGTCACTAAACCTTGATCAATATAGTTCTTTTTTATTCCTTTGGCTACTGTCTCAATTGCATCATCGTAAGAATCAAATTTCGTTACCGTAGTTCCGTAAATCCCCCAGCCCCAACAGTTATAAGAATCATCAGGAATAACCCGGCAAAGATTTGACTCTTGCATGGCAATCGCCGGAAGCAACCGATAATCAAATTGATATTTATCAGAAACTTCAACTATTTTATCGGCATGGTCATATAAAGACGAGTTATGTTTACGAAAAAAAGATTTAAGATTAGCGACTCTTCCGTCGACAACTTGAATTTCTGCCTCATAATTTCCGCTGGAATTATTATTATATGAAGCGCTAAATTGACTTATTTCACCCAAAACATTGCCTATCTGCTGACGGTTTTTGGCGTAAACGTAAGTCTTATCGATTAAAAACAAATTTAAGACGTTAAGAAACAAATAAAAGACAGACAAAATAACCACTTTTCTCACCATGATTTAAATATAGGATAAAGATCAAGACAATTCAATGGTTTTGTAATGAAAAAGAGGCAATCAAAGCCGGCTGGACAAAGGCGGTAGAATGATTTCTTTGAAAATATTGTATAATAGACTGTTATGACAACAACAAAAGATGGAGAGAATAAACATTGAAACCAACCGTTTTTATTACGCTTCTTCTATTTGATATAATAATACATTATAAACTTGCTTCCATAGCTTAACGGATAAAGTACTGGTCTTCGGAACCAGTGATGGGGGTTC
>CAYWJV010000088.1:0-3120 GCA_964458735.1 uncultured Gammaproteobacteria bacterium
AACTCACCGGAAAAAAATTTAAAGCCTTTGAATATCCGATTGAGGAAAGAATCAAGAAGAATTTGAAGGAGTATTCCTGATCTGCCACCCGATGCATAACCTCGGAGGTTGAACGTCGGCTTGGCACAGCAATCTATATTGTTATGATTGGAAATATATATGAAGTTTAGTATCAAGCGCTTGTGATATTCTTTCAAGGAGTGATAAGGTGGGATGGGACTCCATATTTTCCAAACGGGATATAACTGGTTGTCTACTTCCGATTCTTTTGGCTAATTCTTTTTGACTTAAATTTTTCTTAAAACGAGCATTAATAAGACTTCTGACTAGTTGGAATTTTGGTTCGTTTTTATCAGATAGTTTTTTAAACCCTTTTCTCTTTAATAGTTTTTTTTCGTAATCTTTCCAAGTTGTTAAATCATTGATATTTCTCATAAGTAAAAAGTATAAATATAACTAAATTAGTATATATATAAAATAGTCAGATGTCAAATTCTTTTATTCTATTTATGGCTATTTGTAATTCTTTGTGTGGAGTTTTATTAGTTTTTTTAACAAAACCATTAATGATTAAAAAAATATTTGGAGTAATAAACGTGAAAAATAATCTTATTTGGATAGAGGATTTGATCCTTAATTCGTATAAATTATTATTACCCACAATTTTTTTTACTTTTGAGGTAGATAGTAAAGATAGCCCATACTCTTCAAGCAATCTAATATCAGATTTAATTTTATAAACAATTTTGTTAGAAAATGAGTCAACAAAGTCAGTAATGATTTCTCTTCCTGATGAAGTTTTATAAAAAATAAGTTTGTAGTTTTGCGCCATTATAAATCATATTAATTAATTTTAATATTATGTCAATCGCTTATAACCTACAAAGTCAGTGCTTTAGATTGTTTAAATAATATAAAAATGACGAAGGATATTAGTTTATATTCTCACCCGCAGACTATCTTTTTCAAAGGTGAGGTTTTTTGGTTCAATGATGACTTTTTTGTCTCCCGTCTCAACTACTCCGGCATTATATGTTTTTATGTTGTGGGTTTCCGCAAGTTTCAGTACTTGGGCAACGTCTTTTTCAGCCACGAATATGGCAAAACCGGCGCCCATATTTAAATTTCCATAAGCCTCGTTTTCATCAAGCTTTCCTTGTTCAACAATATATTGCAGAACTCTTGGGACAGCTGGAAGATCGTTTATCCGATAGGTCAGGTCTTTTTGATGTCTCATTAATTTTCTCCAGCCGTGTCCGGTTATATTAACCATATAATGTAAATCTATAGTGTTTTTCAATAGATCCTCAATTAATTTTGCATAAATTATTGTTGGGGTCAGTAATAATTCCCCATAAGTTTTTTCTCCATCAACTTTGGTGAAATAGCCTTCCGGTAAATTTCCGGCAATTTTTCGGGCTAAAGTTAGACCGTTGGCATGGATCCCGCTACTTTCAAATAAAATTATTCTGTCATCCGCTTGAAGCTTTTCACCCAAACATAGATTCTGCTTTGGATTGATTATTCCAAAGCAACTACCTGCCAGATCGATAGTATCTTTATTAATAATTTCTGATAATACCGGTGTTTCTCCTCCGCCCCAAACGGTTCCCGAATCATCACTTGCCTTTGTCCAACCGGAGACAAGATCATCAGCCCGTTTTTTATCTTTAAACCAGTCCGAAGAGCCGGCCGCCCAATATGCCATTAATGTTAATGGTTTTGCACCGACCGTTATTAGATCATTGACGATCATTGCCACCGTATCATAAGCCAAACTGTCGTAATAAGTTTTTCCGGTCAAACGATACATCTTATCGGCCACTAGATTTTTTGTTCCCAATCCTTCGATGACGAAAGCAAAATAATATTCACCTGCATCGACGACGTGAGCTGACTCTCCCCGACTTTGACTGACTTCCTTATAATTTTCAGGTAGGTTCTTAAGAGTGTTTTCCCCGGCTTGTTGAGCAATTCTTTTTATGTAGTCGATCGTTTCGTAATTAACCCCTGAATCTTTGTAGGTTAATTTTTTCATTTTATAAAGTTTCAACTTTCCCATTATTAAAATAATAAATATTTTCCAGTCTAACTCCGTACTGGCCGTTTTTCTTTTTTAAATGGGGTTCAAAAGTAAATAAATCAATTTCTCTAAACTTGGTATTATTCCCTTCTTCAATATATTTTCTATCGTCTATATTTTTTTCAATTGAATGGCCAAGATTTTTTTTGAAGTCCAAATTTTCAAATCCTAGTTCATCAATAAATAAATTCATTTTTTCATATGCTTCTTGAAGACTCATATCTTCTTTTATGATATTTTTAAATTTTTCATGAACGATTGTTTCTGTTTTAATACCTTGAGTAATTTCTGGAATTTTTGACATATTTGCATCTCCGACCATACCGTTGACAATAACAAATGATCTGGCAAAGTCACCCCAAAATCCATCAATTTCTGGGGCGAGATCTACAGTAACCAAATCTTTTAATTGTACTTTTAAATCTGTTGGTTGATAATTTTTACCGGACATTGATATTACAGTCCTTTTTCCTACAAAAACCATCGCTCCAGTATCATAATACCAGTATGAACTAATACCTTTTTGCTTCATAAATTTTTCTGCTGCGTCAAATATTTCTTTTTCGGACACACCTTCTTTGATGAAAAATTTTAGAGATTCAATTGTTTCCCTAGCGATAGTTTGAACTTTTTTATATTGCTGAAGATCTTCTAAGGTCATAATTTTTTATTGTAGATCTTTTATATCATCTTCAATATCTTTTAAATCAGACTCAACGCTTCCAATATTGATATCATTAGGGTCTTCTTCCGGCTGAACCGTCGGTGAAATTGCATTTTTTGCTCCTGCGGTTGGTGAGACCATTAAGCTTGGAACTGTTATATCGGTTGATTCCTTTTTACTTAATTGTAAAAAAATAAATCCCCCCAAACCGATCGATATCAAAATCAACAAAATCAGCATAACTTTTAGAAGTTTATTTAAAATATGTTCTTGAGGTTCGGGTTGATTCAAATTCGGTTGGATCGTTGGTTGAGTTGGATCCATATTATTGTGTAACTGTTTCAGGAACAGTTGGTGTAATTTTTTTTAATGT
>CAYWJV010000089.1:0-3043 GCA_964458735.1 uncultured Gammaproteobacteria bacterium
GCGAATAAAACCTGCTTGATAAAGCAGAATATGAGAACGATTGATTGCGTCAGCTGGTGGGATTTTGATAGTTTTTCCAAAAAGTTTTGAGTATAGCATAAAAAATTATATTATAAATTATAACCTATTTTCTTTATCATATCTTTAAATGCAATTTAATAGCTCTATTATAAGCAGACTCAATTGCCGAAAAGAAAATATTTTCAAATTTTGAATTATAAATTTTTTCAAACGCCGCTTCAGTAGTTCCTCCTTTTGAGGCAATATTATTCCTAAGATTTTCAGCTGATAAATTAGAATTCTTAAAAAGTTCAGCCGAACTAATTAATGTTTGTTTAGTTAAAATCTTTGATAATTTTTGGTCAAGTCCTATCTTTATCGCCGTTTTTTCTAAGAGTTCAGTTAAATATAAAAAATACGCAGGACCACTCCCAGAGATAGCAGTAACTTGATCTAATAAATTTTCACTTTTTAATTCCATTTCCTGGCCTACGGATTGAAAAATTTTCTTAAGAATCTTAATATCTTTATTACTAACATTTTTATTTTTAACCCAACATGAGATTGATTGATTAACCTTAGCGCCCAAATTGGGCATGATTCTTATAATGCGCTGTCCTTTTCCTAAGAATTTTTCTATTGCTTTTATTTCAACTCCGGCGGCTATAGAAATAATTAATTTATTTTTTGAAACTACTTCTCTAATTTTTTCTAAAACAGATTTCATTACTTGAGGTTTTACAGCAACAATTAATACTTCACTTTGGCTGACCACGATTTTATTAGTTAATTGTTTATTGCTTACAAACAATTGATTCTTGTTTATCAATTTTTTCTTTAGTATTCCATCCCTAATGGCTCGTCCCATATTTCCTAAACCAATAATGGCAATTTTTTTATTTATCATAAATTTTCGTTTTCCAAAATTTTCTTAATTATCTTGAAAGCAAAATCTATTTCTTTCTTTTTGATTATTAGAGGAGGTGCAAGACGAATTACATTTTCATGGGTTTCTTTGCATAAAAGCGATTCTTTCATTAATGCTTCACAAAAACGTCTCGCTCCACCTGCCTTTTTATGAAGCTCAACCCCTATAAGTAATCCCTTTCCTCTGACTTCCTTGACCCACTTGCTTTTAATAGATTTAAGCTTGTTTAAGAAATAATTGCCTAAATTAGCACTGTTTTCGACAAGTTTTTCGTTTATAATAACTTTCAAAGAACTTCTGGCGATAGCTGAAGCTAAAGGGTTGCCACCAAAAGTGCTTCCGTGATCGCCCGGCTTGATTACTTCAAAAATTGATCGTGAAGAGAGCACCGCTGAAACAGGATAAAATCCACCACCAAGAGCTTTGCCAATAATAAGCAAATCAGGTTTTGCGTTATAGTCGTGTTCATAAGCAAATAACTTTCCAGTTCTTCCAAGACCTGTTTGGATTTCATCCAGCATAAATAAAACATTATTTTTTCGACAGATATTAACAACACCGGTTAAATATCCCCTATCAGGAATAATAATTCCACCCTCAGCTTGTATAGGCTCCATAAGTATGGCTATTGTATTTTTGTTTATTGCACTTTTTATTGCTTTTAAATCGTTGAATTTAACAATTTTAAATCCTTTGGTGTAGGGTCCAAATCCATCTCGATATTGTTCTTCAGTTGAAAAACTGATAATAGTAATAGTTCGTCCATGAAAATTGTTTTTGCAGACGATAATTTCACCTTTGTTTGTCTGAACACCTTTTTTGTAATGTCCCCATTTGCGAGCAACTTTGATTGCGGTTTCCACAGCCTCGGCGCCAGTATTCATAGGCAACATCATTTCAAAATCTGTTAATTGACATAATTCTTTCGCAAAAAAACCAAGTTGGTCATTATGAAAAGCACGAGATGTGAGCGTTATTCTATTAGTTTGTTTTATAATCGCACTTATAATTTTTTTATGATTATGGCCTTGATTTAGTGCGGAATATCCACTAAGAAAATCCATATACTTTTTTCTTTTATTATCACAAACCCAGATACCAGATCCATGGGTAAGAACAACATCCAAAGGATGATAATTATGAGCGCAATATTGATTAACTGTTTCTATAAAAATATTTTTTTTCATAAAAAAACCTCGTCTTTACCCATCAGATAAAATCTGAAAGGCAAGGACGAGGTTTAATTATCGTGGTACCACCTTGCTTAAATTCTCTTTTTAGTGCTCCGTTTTTACGACACACCTTGGATTTATTTGTACGGTGTCCTTCCGTCATACTCTTCGTATGCAGCGCCCTCCTGAGTTTACCGAAGGATTGTTTGGCGGGAAACCAAACTTAACGCTTTTACTAATTGTGGAACAATTATAACAAAAGTTAATTTATTTATCAACTGATTTTTTAAAAACAATTTATTCAATTTTTCTATAAATTGTAGTGAGCGTTGTATTTAAATGGTATATCGACAAATTTATCTTGATACAACAATATTATTGAATGGTTTTGTAGGTTATAAGCGATTGACAAGTTTTTTATAAGTAAATAGACTTGTTTTAATCGATTGATTAATTAAAACGTATGGCAAGAATTTCTAAAAAACCAATTAGTGAGAAGATATTAATTAAAATTTATAGACTTTTTTATGAGGTTTTCTCTCGATATGAAAGCCAAGAAGACTTCTTATTAATATTAGAAGACATTCTTTCTCCAACAGAAAAGATTATGATTGCCAAACGAATCGGAATCATTTATCTTTTGATCAAGAAAGCCGATTATCGTGATATTTCGGAAGTATTAAAGGTGTCATCGGCAACGGTAGTTTTTTATGCTGCTACTTTTTATAAAAGAAATTCCCGAGTCGTTAATCTTATTAACAATATGCTAAAGAAAGAAAAAGTTCTTAATTTTTTAGATGATTTATTTGCTGATTTGATGATTCATCCAGGAGTTTATAAAGGTCATTGGCAGATGCACTGGGATCATAAAAGAAAACAAGTAGAACGAAAAACTTTGGGATAATTTTATATATGTTTCAATCTATCAATAGATTGAAACAGA
>CAYWJV010000090.1:0-3007 GCA_964458735.1 uncultured Gammaproteobacteria bacterium
GGAGTTAAAAAAACTAATACATCATACAAAATGCAATAAGTAAAGTCAAACGGATTTAAAGAACTTTTTTTTTAGAGAGTGATTATGTGGAATAAGAATTTTAATTTTCTCCAAAATAGAAGTCAAATTAACTTTCTTTTTTACCACTTTATCCTTTTTCCTAACATTTGGTGGATTCTCAGATTTATTAATAACATGATCTTTTTTTAACTGTTTTAATAAAGATATTAATTGAATACTAACTATTATTAAAAGAATTGTTGTAATCGTCACTGCGGTTGATAGCAAAAATTGAGTTGTGTCCATATTAAAGTTGCCCTAAGCGGACTTTTTCGGCAACAAGATTATTGGCCCGAAGCAGTTCATCATGAGAAGTGCCGGCATCAATCCACCAATCAAGAAGATCGCATTCCAAAGTACCCTCTTTAAGGTAAAAATTATTTAGATCGGTCACTTCCAGTTCTCCTCGGCTAGATGGTTTTTGTTTACGGATGAAATCAAAGACCCGTTCATCATAGATATAGATGCCGGTTTGAGCAATATTAGATTTTGGTTTTTCCGGTTTTTCCTCAATCGAAATGACTTTTCCAGCTTTATCAATCTCAATCACTCCGTAATGTTTTGATTCCATTTCCAGTATTTTTATTCCAAAGACCATTGCTCCTTTATTTTTTTTATTAAACTTTTCCACAGTTGGTTTCAGACTATAGTTAAAGATATTATCTCCTAAAATTACGGCAATTTTTTCGCCTTTGGCAAACTCTTCTGCCAGACTAATGGCATGGGCAATTCCACCTTTTGGATTTTCTTGGACCGAGTAATAAAGTTTGACTCCAAATTGATCGCCCCCTTTAAGAAGGTTGGTAAATTGACCGGCATGATCAGGCGAACTTGAGATAAGGATTTCTTTTATTCCTGCCTTAACAAGCGATTCTAAAGGATAGTAAATCATTGGTTTGTTGTAGATTGGCAAAAGATGTTTGTTGGTTACCCAAGTTAAAGGTCGAAGTCGGGTAGCTAGTCCGCCGGTAAGAATTAATCCTTTCATAAACATTTTTTACGGCAAAATAATAATTTTCAAAAGAAAAATTATTATAAAAGCAATCAAGATATATTCTATCACAGTTTTTAGATGAAAAGTTTCATTAATAATATGATGATAGACCCCCCAGATAATATAAAAAAAGGCAAAAGAAACAAGAACAATAAATTCAATCACTCTTTGTCCGCGAAAAATATTTAATAAGATTAAAAAGAATATACCGGCAGTAATCAAAAGTAAATAATCAAAAAAATTATTTTTTAATTCTTTTTTAAGATGAAAAGAAACTGGTTTGGCCATAGATTAAATAATAGTTCCGATGGTTGATATGAAAAGCCCCATCAGGATAAAAATAATAAACAAAAAATGAGCAGTGTTTTTTCCAGCAATTCTTATGATGTTGAATTTTGAGGCAAAATAAAAATCAAGAGCCAGGGCCAATAAAAGAAAAGCCATAAATATAACATTAAAATTAAAGGTAAGATTAAAAGCATTGATTTTTGGTTGAAAAGTTTTTTGGGCTAAAATTTGTAGAGGAGCCGAAACCTCTTCAGCTTGAACCAGTTTAGGCACAAAAGAACCAGCTAAAGGTGTGCCAAACAGTTGAACGACCAAAGTGGTTTGTTCTCCATTTAATATACCATTAACAATAGCATATCCAACTTCGGTATATTCTTTTTTCAAAATATTTTCCCGGTGACCAGCGGTAGAGTTCATCCAGGCGTCAACAACACCGTTACTGAATAAAAAGTTTTTTGCCAAATTCTCACCGGCGTATTCATATTTATAACCTGTGCCCAGTATGAAGTCCCAAGGAGTTTTTCCGTCGGGAGAATAATGAGACCAGTAATTTTCTTGAAACATGTTTTCAGCCTTTTTTTGTGCAGCTAAAGAAAGACTAGAGTTTAAGACAAGCGAAGGAAGGTTATTTTTTTGCCGCTGTTCATTTACTAACTGATAAAGTTTATCAGCACTAATGTCGGTAGCAAATCCCAAAACATTGCGAAAATTACCCTGTTTAAAAACCATCGTCATTAAAAAAGCAATTACTAAATAAACAGTCAAAAAATCCGTATGAAGACTTTTAGCCCGAAAATTATTTTCTTCATGAGGAATAAAGAGATGATGAATAAAATTTTTGACTTTTTCCATACGATAATTTCATTTTAAATAATATTGAAACGATAGTCAAAAGGGAATATGAAAGTGATTAAGTAAATCTGATTTCCAAATTACTATTAAGCGCTTTGGCAAGTCTTTTGAGGAAAGAAAAGGTTGGATTGGCGCGACCGATTTCGAGGCGGGAAATGACTGATTGTTTTGTTCCCATTTTATTTGCCAACTGTCTTTGGGTCAGATTATTTTTTGCACGGGTTTTAATTAACGCGTCAATAAGGGCAAATTCCGGCTGCAGTTTATCATATTCAATTTTTATTTTTGGATTTTTTAAAGAATCTTTTAAGAATTCGTCAAAATCCAGATGGTTTCTTTTCATATAACATATATGCTATATTATATTTTTAGCTCTGTCAAGAGCGATTTGTATTTCTTTTAAAGGAGTTTTATTTGTTTTCTTTTTAAAAGCATGTAACAAATAAAAAACGTTATTAACAAAACAGTATAAAATTCGTATAGCAGTTTTTCCTGTAATACGAAGCTCCCAAATATTATTAACTATTTTCTTAACATATGGAAGTTTAATTAATAGCCCATTATTGTTGAGAAGTTTTATTAGACCCGTGTTGCCAGATTTAATTATGTGACCGAACGGTAGGATTATCACCAGTCGTTGCCAGATTTAAAACTGTTACTGAGCGATACTCTTTAATCTCAGTTAATTTCTTCCTTAAATTTCTTTGTAATTCCGCTGGATTTAATCTCATATATTCTGTCTTTAATTTGGTCTTAACTTTCTCTGAAATCTTATCAGATTCCATTAATCTTTTGTAAGGCGTTTTGGCTACC
>CAYWJV010000091.1:0-2978 GCA_964458735.1 uncultured Gammaproteobacteria bacterium
TTTTTAACACTTCAACGACTTTAACGTTTTAACTTTTTTATGATAATTTTTTCTACTTCCTTAATTAGGATGGTTCGCCAGGTTTTATTTTAATTTGCGGTTCTTTTGCTTTTTGAATTTTACCAAACCTTGCTTCATATTTTACAATATTATCTTGAAGTGCGGCTAAAATTCTTTTTGCGTGCCCCGGGTTTGTTATTATTCGTGATACAAGTTGTCCTGCTGGCGGAGCCATATTCAAAAAATCAAAAATAAATTCTTCCGGTGTATGCGAAATTTGCATCGCGTTGGCATATCTGCCTTTAAGATCTTCGTCAGAAGCTTTAATTGGTAATTGTTTTAGTTGATTCATAATACTCCTTTCTAAAGAGGATATTTATTATTTTTTTGTACATCATATATGATACAGGCATATACTTTATCACAAAAATCAATCAATTTCTCAAAAACACCCGTGCAAAATTTTACAACCTCTTTCGTACAAGGAGATTGTTGGTTGTTGGGATTATTTTGGATATAGATTGTTTTATCATATAAAAAGCTTTCGCCCGGATATTTGATATTTATTAACCCTCGGTGGGAAAGAACGTTTCTATATCTCAGTATTTGATTATTTTCAACAAATTTAGCCATCTTAATTATTGTTTGATTTAGTAATGAATTTTGTGATAATTTGTCAAATTTTATTAATGTAAATTTGCCCTTTTGATTTTTAACCATTAATTTTTCAAAGTCAAAGTATTGGATTTTTTGTTTTAGTGAATAAATATCGTTTAATTCCAATGCAATTCTATCAAGAATGCTTGTATAATAATTAAAAAATTCATATAAATTTTTCTGAATATCAAATGGTTTAATTTCACCGAACGAAATACTGGCACCAGTACTAGTAAATTTCCTAGGAGTAAATTCCTTTGATGTATAATGATATTTCGGTGGTGTCAAACAATTCTTAGTAAGTCTATAATTTCCAGCTGGTTGCTTATTTAAATCTTTTTGTGGTTTTGAAATCTCTTTTAGGCTTTGTTGTCCCAAATACAATCTAATAGTTAGAACGTTGGGGAATAAGCCTTTTTTATTTTTGGTAAATTTAGTCACCTCTTTACATAATTTTCTCTGATTTGGGAATCTATTGGCAGTTGTCAAATTTGAGCACTGTTCATAATAATAGTCCATTTTATTATAAGTTCAAATTATTTTCCAAATCTAATCTTATTATACAAATTATCAAAGATTTCTAGTATTTCTTTGTCCTCGCTGATATTTTTTAAATAATTATCAAGATCGCTGTAATTTAGGGTGAAAAATTCCTTGAAAAGTTTGTCGCCTCTGTAAATATATTTTCCTTCTGGTACATAGATATTACCTTTCATAATTTTCTTTGTTAAATAATACAGAATTGGTTTCAACGATTTTGTATTTTTAATTCCTAGTATTTTGATTAAGCCAGCATATGTTTTAATAAATTTTCTATTGATATCTGCATATTTGTCTGTATCGTGATCATCATTATACTTTGTTTCAAGATAATATAGATTACTGTCCCTTTTATTGCGAAATAAAACATCAACATCGTGTTTGGTAGTAGTAAGAGAATCGGATTCTTGCTGAATATCAACAATGCCTTTTAGCAGTTTTTCAAATTTTTGCGCTAATTTATTGTCTGCATTATTCTGTCTATCTGTAATAAAACGATCAATAAGCGTGTCGGTTTTTTCTGTTAAAGGGAGAGGGACATTTTTCTTCCCAGAGATTTTTTTGATAATTTCTAAATCGTTTTCACCTTCAACAATTTTAGACATCAAGACTTCAATAAAATTTCCGAATTGGATGTTTAAAGACTGTAAAAGGCCCCCGAATATTCTATATCTAATTGGTACAAAATGGACTTTAGGCTTATGTTTAGAAATAATTTGCGAAATTTTCTTTTCAGAAATAGTGTTATTAAGTAAATCTAACACAGCTTCCCGTATTAATTTTTTTATTTTATTGTTTGGCATAGTTTAAATTAGCAATATTTCGTGACTTTGTTTGAAAAAGATTATCCGGCAGCTGCTTTAATCGATTTTTAATTACAGAAATGTATTTTTTTTCTTTTTCAATTAGTACATAATTTCTTCCGTGTTTTTTTGCTGCAAAACCTGTTGTGCCAGTTCCAGCAAAGGGATCTAGAACCAAATCATTTTTTTGACTTGCTGACAGAACAATTCTTTCAAGCAGTGCTAATGGTTTTTGTGTTGAGTGTACTTTTTTGCCAAACCTGTCTTTTATCCGCTCGTTTCCATTGCAGATACTAAAATACCAATCACTTCTCATTTGTTTTCCACGATTGTGTTGTTTCATCAACTCATAATTAAAAGTATAGTTCTTTGATTTTTCATCTTTCGATGCCCAGATGAGCGTTTCGTGCGCATTGGTGAATCTGACGCCCTTAAAATTCGGCATCGGATTATATTTTATCCAGACTATATCATTCAAAATCCAAAAACCTAAATCGTGTATTATTCTTCCGATTCTGAAAATATTATGATATGAACCGATTACCCAAAACGTTCCAGTTTGTTTTAATATTCTTCGGCATTCTTTGAGCCAATTTTCAGAAAATTTATCATACTCGTCAAAGTTGTCAAATTTATCCCAGTCATCGTTTACGGCATCAACTTTTGTCATATTTGGTCGTATCAGTTCATTGCGAAGTTGGAGATTGTATGGAGGATCGGCAAAAATTAAATCCATTGAGTTGCTCGGAATTTCTTTCATTACTTCAATACAATCACCTTCTATGACTGAATTTATATATTTGGTTAAAGGCTTCATGTTTAATAGTATAACTACTTTATAGAGTTGTTTCAATTTTTTTTGTAGTAATGGCAATTTTTTTTATGATAATTTTTTCTATTTCTTTAATCGCTTTTTCTGGGTATCCTTCTTTGTTTTCGACAACAAAGTCGTAATTTTTTGCGGATTTTAATTCGTTT
>CAYWJV010000092.1:0-2913 GCA_964458735.1 uncultured Gammaproteobacteria bacterium
GACAGGGGTACAGATGATAAAAAAAGAGCGGGTTAATCTACCGCTCTATTTCTAACTGAAACCAACCGTTTTTGTTACGCTTCTATTCTTGACATCCTTTCAACTCCAGTATGTATTCCGTCACCAACCGATCGTCTTCCTTCAACTGAATCTCCCTCAAAATGACCAAATTCTTTTCTTTTATTAACCCTGTCTAGTCTCTTACTTATAGATATTCTAGCCTTAATATGACTCTTATGGACAGATCTTCCTCTTTGTTTCTTTCGTTTTTTTTGACCTCGTGGCAAATATTCCCATAAACGTTCATCTGAATTTATGGGATCATAAATATATCTATAAATTGTCTCCATTCCAACGGTTCTTGACTTAATCAGCGGATGTTCCCATTTCAGTCTTCCGGATATTTGTTCAGGTGCCTAACCTAAACCTAAATGATCAACGACATATTTATACAACCACTCGTTTTTTAATGGTTCTCTTTTTCCGGCTTTCGATTTTCTCTTTTCATATTCTTCTTGAGCAACAATTGATTCGTATATGAATTTGTCTCCAACCCAGACTTGATTTCTCGATATCTCCGAACTTATGGTTGACGATGACCGGTAAAGTTCCCGAGCAATTACTCTAATCTTTTTTCCTTGGACTAACATTCGAGCGATTAATCCCCTTTCCTTTTTACCAATCTTTTTATGGTTTTTCATATCCGAACATTTTAGTACAAGTGTTCGGATTCGATTGAGAACTTAGAAATAATACCAATAATCAAAGCTTCGTTAAGTATTATTTTTTGCTTGGTTCTTTTTTCCAGAAAGCGATATACATCAAAAGAAAAACAATTGCTAGCAATGCACCTATTAATTGAAAACTGGCACTAGCTTTCAAAAAATCAAAATTATTCATAAGATTTTGAATAAATTTTAATCGAGAAAATAAAATAAATTATAGCAAGTATTAGATAGTAAAAAAAGGCTAAATAATATTTAATAACATCTTTACCAAAAAATCCGGACGAGATGAAAGCAGCCATAAAATAAGACGCAGAAACGTTGATTAAAAAATCAGACAACTTTTTCTTGACATGTGTAGAAATAATAAGCATATTCACATTATTTATCAACTTAACAAGTTTGTCTATCGCTTATAACCTACAAAATAAGTGAATTATATTGTTAGAATGGGAAAAAAATAATGATGGACACCTCTCAATCTATCAAAAAGAGAGTAGAAGAACTGCTGGTTAAATCAAGATAAAGAAAAGAATTATTATCACATAAGCAGTCTCACAACAAATTCGTCTTTTTATACAAAAGTAACGTGATAATGTAAAAAATAAGCAATCCATATGGAGAAAGAACGGTGCTGAAAGCTAATCCTGATATGGCAATAATAAGATATTGATGAAATTTGCTCTGCTGGACAAGAGAACGGGTTGTAAATAGAAATAACATTACAACTATTAATGATTCAAACCGGAATGGCAAAGTTGATATTTTAAAAAAATAGACGAAAAACAAAAAGAGAGCGAAAAACAATATAAACAAATCTTTTTCATTAAGTGATAGATGCGGTAGATTGATTTTCATAATCATTGCGATACTCGATTGAGTAAATGATTAATTACTTGAACCGGTCTGCTTAAAAAAAAGAGCTGTCTTCCGTAAATATAGTATTGATCAAATGAATAGGCAAGCAGTAAAGCGAAAAAAGAAACCAAGCAAGCAGTGATAAATGTTTTACGATGAGTTAAATCCATACATCAAATAGTATAAAATATTAGATGATGAAAAAGAATTGTATATTGCTCATATTTATTTCGCTGTTTATTTTATTTATATTATTCAATATTATTTTTATTCTTCCTAAGATACTTTCCCGAAATCAGCCATACGATATTACTACACAAGCCATTGAAAATGAATGCAATTACTGTCTGAATGAGCCACCTTGTTGTTCACAGATAACCAGTCAGCTTCAAAAAGCTGACGATTTGACTGATTTACCTGATGACCAACAGCCATATCATGCCTGCGACTGGCCCATAAGAGGTTACTGTCAACCATCAACCTGTAATCAGCTGCCATCGGGAATCAAATATAGAGGCCGCTGCGGGTGGTACTGGACATTTCATGATGTCAACGGTAACGATGCTCACTTAGGAACCAATTCTCAGACTGGTTATGGATGTATGATTGGCTTATCAGAATCTACCATGCAACCCCGGTGTACTCCACAAGACGAAATTACCTTAGCTCCAACCGGGGCTCTGCCGTCACCAACTATTTATATTCCGCCAGCCATTATTCCTACTGCGATGCCGCAACCAACTAAAGAAATTATTGAGCCAACACAGTCGACAATAATTTTAAAAATCGTTCCTACTTTTGATATGCGTCCTAGCATTAATGCTTTTCCAACAACGATAACTTTACAGAATATTCCCCCTTCACAATCTTCACAATTTAAATTTCCATCCATTCAGTTTCCAAAGTTGACCTTACCAAAAGCACAAATAAATCTTGTTCAAATTAACCAACTGGCCCAAAAATCAATGGGCATTATCGAATATATATTCCGGAGAATTCTATATTATGATAAAAAACTTGAGAATACGGTGAACGAGCAGTTAAGGAAATTATAATTGAAGTTTTTCAAGTGCAGGTTAAGGAGTCGGTGTAACCTCCTGAGTTTCCCACTTTACAAACTTCAAAATTAACAGGTTGATTTAACAAGCTTTTTGTTGTAAAAAAGTAGTGTGAAACCGCACTACGATAGAATTAGGAAGGTTAAAACTGCATCAGGCTCAACCGCTATTCAAGTTGGATATTATCAAGGTAAAAGTTTTAAACTAAAAAAACACATTGGCTCGTCAAAAGAGACAAAAAAGATTTCTGAATTGATTAATATAGCCAAAGA
>CAYWJV010000093.1:0-2893 GCA_964458735.1 uncultured Gammaproteobacteria bacterium
CAGTAATTAGGGCCTCTTTTGTTTTATTATCCATTCCATATTTGATTAATTTTTTCCTTAATCTTTTTTTCAAAAATTTCTATCATTCTTTTATTGGCATTAACAATTTTTTTTTCTTCTTCAATTTTCTCCACGATTTGTTTTTGAACTTCAAGAGGCGGAAAGGGAATTTCTTTTTGATACGCATCATTACGATTTAACCCAGGAACAGCACCTCCACCTCTTAAACTTTGTAAATTTGCAGATAAGAGAATAAAATATAAAAATTTATAGTAAAAATTTTTATCATTTTTATTTTTCACGTAGTAAGTAGTATCTATTGGGAAGCAATTTTGTTCAATCCAATTAACTTCACCAGCAGATCCTTTTCGACCAACTACAATTACAGGGCCTTTAACAAGAAATTTTTTATGAGTTCCAACAATTCCATTTGAACCAACAACGGGATAATTACCAACTTGCCTATTTTTTTCTGTCATAGCTCCACCGTATTCAAAAGAACATATTTCCCCCAATTTTATTTTCTTCCATTTTGGATCAATATTAATTTTGGGTTTCCAAATCTGAATAATTTGGCGAGCCCCATCAATGATTTTTTGATATCCTTCAATTTCCTCGACATTCTCCCTTTGAACTTCAAGAGAAGGAAGAGGTATTTTTATTTTAGCCATTACATTATTCATCAATTTTGGATTACCCACTTGAATTACATATTTATATGCAATTGAATTTAATATTCTGGATAAATATTTCATTAAAACCTTGTCAGTTTTTGCCTTTAAAGTTCCGCAAACATTAGTACAGTTAAATTTTCCATTTCTATAAAATACTGTTCCTGCGTTTGCACCATCTGTAGTCCAAGTTACGTATTCTCCCATAAAATCAAATGAATTAATTGAGCCAAATACTCCATTATCTTGCGTTTGAGAAGAATAAACAGAGTATGGTCCTGGATGTTGTTCGATATATTGTCTGTTAATTACTCGTCCACGTCCTAGATCACATAAATCGCTTATTGCAACCATGGGCCATTTCTGATTAGGATTTGTAACTAATTCTTTATATCTGTCTCCTGATAAATTCCAGTCTCTTGAATTAATGATTTTTTCTTTTGATACAAAACTGCATATTGGACATGTATCGACTTCTGCAATACCAGGCCAACCTGTTTGTGATAATTTTTCACCTTTATTGACATGATTGACATATGATTTTAAAGCGTCAACGGCCATTGGTAACTGTGTTCCAATATTTATTCGTCTTTGGGCTCCTAATTCAAATCCGTCATTTTCTACTTTCAAGAACATTATGTGATTAACCCTTTTAGCTATATTTTTGTCAAGAAAAAGAACTGAGGTCTTTACTCCCGAATAAGGTTGAAAAACACCAGCAGGTAGAGAAATTACTGCGTAAAGATAATTATCTTCAATTAACATTTTTCTGAGTCCTTTATAGGCATTTGCTGACTGGAAAATAATTCCTTCTGGTACGATAATACCGGCGCGACCATTAATATTAAGATGTTCCATGATATAGTTCACAAATAATACTTCGGCTCGATTAGCTTGGACGGAAAATCTTTTGTGTGGTCTTATTCCACCTTTTGGAGTCATAAAGGGAGGATTGGCCATTATTACGTCATATGTTTCATCCCATTTTTCTTCGCTTGATAATGTATCGTATTCAAATATATGAGGAGTGGGAAAACCGTGAAGATACATATTTACTTTTGAAAGTTTAACCATGTCAGGTGAGATATCATAACCAACAATATTATTCATCATTCTTTTTTTATCTTCAGGACTTAACGGTTTATCTTTATGTTGTTTTTGAATATGTTTAAAAGCCGAGATTAAAAAACCGGCAGTTCCGCAAGCTGGATCAAGAATCGTTTCTTCCTTTTTCGGATCAACAACATCAACGATAAAATCAATAATATGTCGAGGTGTGCGGAATTGGCCGGCGTCTCCTTGACTGCCTAAAATAGAAAGCAAATATTCAAAAGCATCACCTAAATCTTCACTATGAACATATTTAAAACCGTTTATTTCTTTCAAAAATAAACTTAAAGTTTCCGGCGACCGGTAAGGCAAGAATGCATCTTTGAAAATATCACGAAACAGTTGGGGAATATGGGGGTTTTCCGCCATTTTGATTACTGCTTCGGCATAGAGATTAAGTCGTTCATGTCCTCCCAGTTTTGGGTCCATGATTATGGTCCATGAATATTTTTCATACCCATTGGTAAAGAATCTTGCTTTTCCGCCCAGCTCTTGCGCTTCCTTATCCATATCATCCATGAACTTATAGATCATGGCAGTTGTAATTTGTTCGACCTGTGCTTTAGGATCTGGCACTTTCCCGACTAAGATATCGCGGGCTGAGTCAATTCTTCTTTTTGTTTCTTGATTTAACATATCTTTTTAGGAAAATGTGTTTAACGGTATATAATCCTTGACATATTCGGGAATAATTTCACGATAACCATTGAGCGATTTAAATTCGTCCATAGAAAAGCCCGGATACGTATATAAATATTGGTAATCCTCTCCGTCTATATGCTGTCTGAATTCGTCATCAGTAATATATGCCTTGAAATAATTCTTTGCCGGTAACACATATTTGTTATCAGGCTTATTAACAGAAATAAACTTACTGAATTCTTCCTCAAGCAGTTCATCTTTTGATTTGAAACCGGTGATGCCGCCAAAGATTTTTTCTATAAATTCTCGTAGTGAAATTCTTCTATCGATTTTTACTGATTTACGCAATTGTTCAAGATTAAAATAATCTTCTGGTTTATCAAATATTTTCTCCTTGATATATCCTTCAAGCGCAGTGAAGTTTCCTTTTTCATATTGTTCTTTAACAAACTGATCTTGTTTAATTGTTT
>CAYWJV010000094.1:0-2865 GCA_964458735.1 uncultured Gammaproteobacteria bacterium
GGTATGAAAATCTTATCCCAAAAAAGGATAAGAAACAGAAAATCCGAACACGAATACGAATGTTTCAAAATGCCGCTCAAGGAGAGCCGCTATGAAAAAGAGACAGTTAGTCGTACTAGCTTTTGTTCTAGGAAGCATTTTGATTGTGACCCTAATTGGGATCGCAATCTTTGGAACTGCTTTGGTTCTCCGACCAACAGTTCAGCTTCCCGCCCAGACTCAGGCCGTTGTTCCCACACAACCGCCTATAGTCATTCCCCCGACCGCCGTCATCCCGATCCCGACCGCGATCGTTCCGCCAGCGTCCGCTACGCCCATCCCGCAGTTGCCCACCGCGACCTTGCCCGCCCCCGCCGCGCCCACGCCCATCACCACCGCGCCTGGATTTTTCGCTGACCCTCAAGCATTCCGGCTGGCTATTTTTTTGCCCTGCCCCGCCGATGCTTCGACCTGCATCCCCCTGGATGTTAGCGAAATCCATTCCTGCCCACAGGAACCATACGGAACCTGTTGGACAGTGACGCGAGAGAAAGACCTGTATGCGGTCATTCATCCTTTCATGGGCCAAAACCCCATGAGTTGCGGATTTGATCCGAACGTAGCCATGCAAGACGGCTATATGGATGATGTCCAACTCAGGACTTCGCTTGGTCGGCAATCGCCCCCTTGGCCAGCACCTTCTAAAGGAAGTGGTGTTCCCGACGGTTTCGTCGGACTCATGCAAGGGCTTACAATTCGCCCCTGCGATCGCGCCCCCAAGGTGCCGTAACCTGCCCGATGAAGGACTCTATCATGAAGATTGGTGTTTTATTACCTAGAGTCCTTCGAAGAAGGTTGTGACTGTGTTAACGGTAAATGTTGATCTCATTTTTGAGCTCTATCGCCCCCGCGATCAACAAATACTTATTACCCACTTTCACACCTTTTCCTATAATCACAAATTTTTGTGATTAGAGTGAAAGGAATATTATGAAAACAATTAGTCTGATTATCCCGACTTACAACGAGGATGGAAGAATAATTAAAACGATCAAAACCTTAAAACAAGGAGTCTATTTTTATGGCCAAATTTTAAAGGAAATTATCTTCAGCGATGATGGCTCAACCGATGAAACTTTAAAACTAATCAAAAAGGCTAAGAAATCTATTGAAAGAAAAACTAAATCAAAAGTAAAGATTATTTCTTATGAAAAAAATAGAGGTCGTGGTTATGCTATTCGCCAGGCCGCTATGAGTGCTAAAGGTGATTATATTCTATATGCCGACGCCGACTTTTCCATACCTTTGGAAAACATAAAAAAATTTATTCCTTATATAAAGAAAGACTATGATGTTATCATCGGTAGTAAAAAAATTAAAGGTGCCAAAGAGATAATCGAACGGTCTTTTATTCGAAAGATTGTTGGTTATGGTCATTCCATAATTGCCTATGCTGTCCTTGGGATCTTTGTCTGGGATTTTCAAGGTGGGTTCAAACTTTTTTCACGACGATATGTAGAAAAAATCTTTCCATATCTCCAGATTGATCGCTGGGGATTTGACATGGAAGTGATATTTTTAGCAAAAAAATTAAATTACAAAATTAAAGAATTACCTGTCCATTGGGGCCATATTAAAAATAACAGCAAGGTAGTTTTGGTCCGTGACATCTCCAGAAGTGTCAGGGAAATGATAAAAATTAAGTATCATTGGATCGAAGGTAAATACCAGAAACATGTTTCACCAAGATTTGCTCTTGGATTATCATAAATATATGAAAAAAAATTTAATAATAATTACACCATATCCCAAAACCGGAAAATATTCCCATGAAACAAGCGCTCTAGCCTCTTTTAATAAAAATCTTGTTGATATATTAAAAACTCAATACAATATTGTTATATTAGCTGATAATGAAAATAAGAAGGATCAGGCGGTCAAAGCCTGGGAGAAAAATGATTTTTTCAATTATTTCAAGTTGTTAAAAGTAATCGCCGGTTATAAAAGCATTCAAAACATTTTAATTCAATTTGAATGGGGAGTTTTCGGTAATAATATTTTATTTATTGGTTTCTTCCCTGTTTTTCTGTTGATTTTGAAATTTTTAGGTAAAAAAACCAGCGTTGTCCTCCATGGAGTCAGCTTTGATTTTAAATCTATTTATGGTGCCGGTTTAAAAACCAAGTTATTAAACGCCGGAAGTTATGTTTTCTACAGCCTGGTTTGTTTATTATCCGGCAAAATCATTGTTACGGAAAATTATTTTAAGAAACAATTATCAAAACTGCTTTTTGCAGAAAATAAAGTAATTTTTATCCCGCACGGAGTCGACACCGCTTTTGTTAAAAAACAAAACAAATATGAAGAAAAGATCAACTTTGGCTATTTTGGTTTTCTCCACCCTTATAAAGGTCCAAAAAACCTTCTGAATTTATATGAAAGCATTGACAAAACTAAGTTTTCATTGAATTTTTTCGGCGGAGCCAGTCCCAGTTTAGAAAAAAATAAAGATTATCGGCAATATTTAGACGACTTTAAGCAAAAAGCTAAAGAACTTAAAGTATTCGTTTCCGGTTTTGTCAAAGAAAAAGATTTGAGTCAATATTTTAACAAGGTCGATCTCGTTATTTTTCCTTATCCGTCTTTTATCTCTTCATCGGGAATGCTGGCGATGACTTTTTCTCTGGAAAAACCCTTTATTTTATCTCAACCATTGGCTGGATATTTTGACAGTCCGGATTTTGCTGACGCACTAAAACAAACTGACTTGAAAAAAGAGGATTTTTTGTTTGATTTTAATCAAAAAAGTTTTGAATATAGATTAAATTGGGCAAAAAATAATCTCAAGAAGTTGGCTGATTTTTCCAGGATAATGAAAGAAAAGAG
>CAYWJV010000095.1:0-2809 GCA_964458735.1 uncultured Gammaproteobacteria bacterium
CCTTGCCCTTCCGTAGCCCGTCGATAAATTTAGGGCGAAGGAGGGGAGAAAAACTAATCCAAAAAGGCCCTCAAAATTTAAAAGCGGAGCCCCGTAGTCACTGAGCCTGTCGAAGTGTACTACTGGGGATGAGGATAAAAAATTGTGATAAAATAATAAAAATATGACTAAAAGAACCAATCAATGGTTATTAATAAAAATAAAATGAAAGCTTATTTATGGAAAAGAAACATCGCCAACATTTGAAAACACGCAAAAGTAATCCGTTTAATCTTCTCTCAAAAGGTCAAGAGGATGCGGCTAGAGTTGCATCAAACATAGTTTGGGAAACAATACTAAAGAAATATCCCAAATTAGGTTTTAATAACCTAAAAACTCTTGGCTTAAACGATCTCAATGCTCATTATGCTCTTGCATATATAAATCGTGGAGCGAAATTAGTAGGTCTACCCGAGAGAAAACTGGACGAATTGCAAGCCTTTGATTCCGCAAGCGGTATTAAACCCGATGGTGGAGTATTCTTTGTACAGTCAAAAAAAGATGATTTTAATCATATAATCGGTGCACTCGAAGTTAAACATCAGGGTGAATATGATGGCTACACGCCTATAAGTGATTCCGATTGGAAAAAGAAAGGCGGTGACCCCTCTATTCCAAGAGACAAAAGACCATCACAGGCGCAGGGAAATGCTATAGAGAGATTTGCCAAAAATGCAAACGCAATCAAAACATTAACAAGTTTCTATGGTTATAATCCTTACGTTGTTATTTGCGAAGGGTTTGATTTCTTCTTGAAAGAAGATTTCGAGATTTTTAAAAAACAGCCTCATTCTGGCCGTTTCAAAGGGAAGGATTCTTCGATATTGATGAGACTAATAGCTGGTAACGATTGGCTGCCGATCAATAGGGTGTATGTACATTGTTTTCGGCATGGAGATACACAAGTTTGTCCTGCAACAATTTTCGCACATATGCCGAAATGGAGCGCAGAAGAGATCGCGAAAATTATGCTAATAGTCACTGGCAAATCACTTGCTCATTTGCAAAAAATTGGCGAACTATAGGTATTATTTTTTCTCGAGAATCCAGAGCAATTCTTTTACTTTAATATCCCTGTTATGTAGGTTTCTTGAACCACGATAAGTATTATAATCCTGTTCCATTAATTCCCATTTACCATAGCGAGATAAAATTTTCTTAAAATTATCAATAGGAATTATACCTTCGTTATTATAGGAAATTGCAATGAAGTGTGCTCGCGTATCAGCCAAAAGCTGATCCATTGCTTTTTCGGCAGATCCTCTTTTATTGTAGGCAGATCTATTCCACTCTTTTGAAATACCGCTTACCCCATCTTGTATTTCAATTTCTTTTCCGCCGTTGATAATATTCAGCATAAAATAATTGGAGCCGTAGGGATGCTGATTGTATGGCGGATCGTAATAAGCTAAATCAAAAGTTGGCAGATTTTTGTCTTTTACCAATTCGT
Source organism: uncultured Gammaproteobacteria bacterium (assembly GCA_964458735.1). Classification (GTDB taxonomy): domain Bacteria; phylum Patescibacteriota; class Microgenomatia; order UBA1406; family GWC2-37-13; genus GWC2-37-13. The sequence continues at coordinate 1,490 of CAYWJV010000095.1, forward strand.
TTAAGTCTCTCTTATGTACATGGACCGGACACTCAAAATCGGAAAATATTGGCATTTCTAGTGTTATCTCCTGTTTGATTCGAGAAAGAGCATTTTCACCATCCCCGCCAAAATGACCGTTACCGTTTCGTTTGTGAAAACCCTTGAAAACACCCGATGTGTTTGTGTGTATCGACGCTTCCACTAGAAGCGAAGCAAGACAAAAATGTCTATATTTTTTTGGTATCTCATTAATTAATCTCCGTAAGTTATCAATAATTTTTGCATTAGTATTTGTATAAAAGACCCTCTCGCCAATTTTAATTTTATTATCGTCTTTCGGAGCGTAATTTTTTTCTATGAACCCCGGCACGGCGGTCTTTATTTTCAATTTATTCTCATTTAGCCAATTTATATATTTTTCTAATTTATTTATATTTAATTCTGATTTATTGGCAAGATACGCAGAATTTATTGTTTCTGCATAATCTTCTAAGTCGTTAACATAAAGTTCGCTTGCAAAATATTTTAACAAACGAGCAACTGCACCACTTCCAACAAAACCATCGAGTATAATCAATTTTCTTTTGCCTATTTTACTTCTTATTTTAGAAAATCCTTTGTAAAGAAAAGGAAGTAATCTTCGTTTGTTACCAATACAAGTAATAAGTTGTGAATTAAAAAAAGGATTATTTAGATTTATTTTTTCTGTAAAATCATCAAAAAAAGTATTCCCTAGAGATTTATTTTCTAAATTTCTAATAATTTTTATTACAATCCCTCTTACTTCCACCTCTTTTCTATAAATAGGAAGCATTTTTTGATTAGCAGGTTGCAATTTTATGCAGTTTTTTTCTTTGTAGATTTTTTTAAGAGTTGCCTCATTATCATCAATAATTGCTACTACTGTTTGTCCATTATCTGCCGTTTGCTGTTTTTTTAATATAACTATATCTCCATTAAATATTCCTTCATTTATCATACTGTTACCTTTAACCCTTAAGGCATAATAATCTCCAAGTTTGCTAATTTCATTCTTTGCTATAGATATGGTTTCGTCCGGTAATTCAATTGCCTCAATTGGTTCCCCAGCGGCAATAACGCCAAGCAAGGGAATTTCAACTAAATCTGATTTTTTCTTCTCACTGTTTAATTCAATTGATCTTGGTTGATTATCAATTTTTTTAAGATATCCTTTCTCTCTTAATGTCTCAATGTGCTGATGAACAGTAGATTTAGCCAATTTAAAATGTCTTCCTATTTCTTCGAGAGAAGGAGCGTAATCCTTTTCTTTTACGAATTTTTCTATAAAATCAAGAATCTGTTTTTGCCTTTTTGTTA
>CAYWJV010000096.1:0-2623 GCA_964458735.1 uncultured Gammaproteobacteria bacterium
TGAAAACTTTATTGCAAAAATTAAACGTTACGTACTAATATGGGAAACTCGGGATATAAATTAAAACTAAAATTGTATGAGCAATATAGACAATATTTTGAAAAATAGATTAAGCAATAGGTTAGGCTTCCAATTAATTCACTTTTTTACTATAATGATTAAGCATAATTAATATGAAAAAAATACTTAGAATGATTATTTTTTCCCTGGTAGCAATATTTTTGACTGCGCTTTGGAATAAGGGCTTTGTTATAAAAGAGGACCCGGTGATTTATCTAAAAGCCGCTTTGATTATTGCCGCGGTTTATTATTTGATCGTTCCTGTAAGCAAGTTAATCCTTTTACCTCTGAATATTTTAACCTTTGGTCTTGTTTCTATAGTTTTTTATGCGCTAATTTTTTATTTTTTGTTGAACCGATTTAACTTAATAAGTATTGAAGAATGGATTTTTCCGGGAGCAAAAATATTAGGGATCACATTAAGTAAAATTAAATTTTCAGGAACATCTAATATTTTTATTTCTTCTTTTTCGATTTCCACCATTATCAATTTATTAGAAACAATTATATGAAGAGTGTTCTTTTGGTTATTAATATTGTTTTAAGTGTCTTAATCATTATTTTTATTTTAGTTCAAGGAAAAGGGGCCGGTTTGGGAAGCGCTTGGGGCGGAGGAGGCGAAATGTTTCAAACCAGGCGGGGAATGGAAAAAATAATTCTTTGGTTGACGACGGTTTTTATTATTATATTTTTAGTCGTATCCCTAATTAATCTTTTTGTTAAATGAAGAAAAATTTTTTCCGATATTATTATTGGTTATTTTTAGAATTTATTAAGAAGTATTCCCGGTTGATTTTGATGAGTTTTTTTATTGGTTTTATTAGTCTAATCGGTTTTTTATCGGTCTCTCCATATTTAAAATTAATCTTCAACAAACAGGAAATAATTGGATTAGTCGGCAACTATGATTTTACTAATCTGCCTGACAAAGTAATGACAAAAGTTTCCAATGGTTTGGTAACTATTAATGAAAAAGGAGAGATTGTTCCGGTTTTAGCCAATTCTTGGGAAGTTAAAGATCAGGGAAAGCAGTATCGTTTTTATTTAAAAAATAATCTTCTTTGGAATGATGATAAAAAATTTAGCGCTTCTGATATTGATTATCAATTTGATGATATTAAGGTAAAAGTAGTTGACAAAAATGTGATTGATTTTTATCTGAGTAAACCTTTAGCGATCTTTCCTACTTATTTAAATAAACCTTTAATTCGTCCGCCTTTAATTGGCATTGCCGGCTTTTATAAACTAGGGAGATTCAAAGTTACTAACGGTTTTCTTAAAGAATTGACTCTTGTTCCCAATACTAAAGATTTACTGACAATTAAGTATAAATTTTATAACAATGAATCGGATTTAGTAACAGCTTATAAAAGAGGTGAAATCAACGAAATGACTCTGACAAAAAAATCTGTAGCCGATACTTTTGCCAACTGGAAAAATAGTCAGATAGTCAAGTCGGTCGATTATACCCGCCTGTTGACTTTATTTTTTAATAATCAAGATAAAATTTTTGCTAACAAAGATATAAGAAACGCTTTTTCTATGATGATTGATTATCAAAAACTGTCCGAGTTTGGGGAATTGGCTCGGGGTCCGATTCCGCCTTTATCATGGGCCTATAATTCTCTCCTAAAAACAAACGTTTATGATATTGAAACAGCGGCAAAAATCGTTAAGAAAGAAATTGAAGCCACCAAATCCGCGCAATTAAATTTACTAACGTCCTATGATTATTATGATGCGGCTGACAGCATTGCCAGTGAAATAAAAAAGACCGGGCTGAAAGTTGACATCAATATGATTTCTTATGACCGGCCTGATAACTTTGATTTGCTTTTGGTTTTTTGGAATTTACCAAGCAATCCAGACCAGTATTATTTTTGGCACTCAACTCAAATAGGTTTGAAAAAAAGTAATATCAGTAATTATAAAAATGTCAAAGTTGATCTTTTACTGGAACAAGGCAGAAATACGATAGACCTTGGGGAAAGAGAAAAGATCTATCAAGAATTTCAGAAAATAATTCAGGACGACCCGCCGGCACTTTTCTTATATTATCCGTATGTTTATACGATAAAGAGGAAGTAAGATATAATAACAATATTAAAAATCCGCGAAATGAACAAATAAACAAATAAACAAATGAAGAAATAAATAATCAAATGTATTAATGATTAAATACATTTAATTCATTTTTTCATTTATTTAATTATTTTATTATTTGTTTATTTAATCATTTTGGGAAGTCGGGGTGGCGAAATGGTATACGCGCAAGCTTGAGGGGCTTGTGGTCGCAAGACTGTGGAGGTTCAAGTCCTCTCCCCGACACAATTTTTTAACCACTTTAAAGCATCAATATTAATTTTGTTTACTTCAGTCATTAGTAAAGTGTAAGTTTTATAGCTATGGAGTTTTTTGACTTCCTTATTGATTTTTTCAAAATTTTCTTCAACTGAATCCATGATCAACAAAACTTCTTGAGCGGACTCGATTTTTTTATTCCATAAATAAGAAGAATTAATGGATATTTTTTTAGCGCAGACAATCAGTTTTTCCTTTAGCA
>CAYWJV010000097.1:0-2556 GCA_964458735.1 uncultured Gammaproteobacteria bacterium
CTGTCTCCGGCATTTCCACCAGCCCCATTCCCTTTTTAAGTTTGTCAAAAAAAGACATACTATTAATATATTTTACAAATACTTTTCATTTTTTTCAACCTTTTGAACGCAAGGGAAACCAGGAATGCCAAACTAATTAAAATAATTATTGGGATTACAATCCTTAAATTTCCCTCTGTCTCCATTATAGAAAAATTGTAAAGCCCATGCAAGAGGGTACTGATTGCCAATCCAAAAACAATAGACCCCTGTTTTTTGAAAAAACGAAGAGCCAGAAAATAGCCAACCAGGGCTGAACAAAGCGCATGCAAAAAGGTGGCTGAAAAAAATCGGAAAATCAGCAAAATTAAGGTTTCTCCAAAAGATAAAAATAATGATTTTTGATAGAGAAAAATTAAAACATTCTCTAAAGCAGCAAAGCCCAGTCCGGAAATAAGCATATAGATCATAGCGTCGACTGGCTCATCAAATTCTGGGTCTTTTAAAATTTTATCCCTGACAACTAAATACTTCAGAAATTCCTCAACCAATGCCACGGCTAAAAACCAATAAAAGATTTTTGAGAGCAAAGAAAAATCCAATTTTATTATTAAATTTTTTGCTCCGATTTCAATTAATAAGGCTGGAAAAGCTGCCAGCATCCCCCATAAGAAAATTTTCAAGACCAGTCTTTTTGGTTCAGGATGAACATCCTTCCTGAGATAATAAAAGAGCCAAATAATGCTGGGTAGAACTCCAAATATGAAGTAAAGAGGGTAAGACATAAATGAACCATCAACGAATATCGAATCAGTTACGAATTTACGAATAAGCGAATTCGTTTATTCGATTATTCGCAATAAATTCGTTATTCGTTGATTTCCGGCCATTCTTCAATCATTAAACACTTCTTTTTATTTTTAATTGGTAATTTTTGGTAAATTTCCTCAGTAATAAAAGGAATAAAAGGATGCAAAAGTTTTAAAGAGTTCAACAATACATATAATAAGATTTGACATTTGACATTTGACATTTGACATTTGACTTCTTCAATGTATTTGTCGCAATAATCATGCCAGAAAAAATCATAGAGTCGGCGAGAGGCAGGACCAAACCGAAACCCCTCCAAATCCCTATTAACTGATTTTATCGTCTTCTCTAAAGCCCTTAACACCCCTTTATCCGCCGCCGTTAATTTTGAATTTTGAATTTTTAATTTATTTTGAATTTTGAATTTTGAATTTTGAATTTGAAGCAAGACAAACCTACTCGCGTTCCAAATCTTATTGCAGAACTTTCTCCCCATAACAATATTGTCTTCCACGAATTTTATATCCTGTCCTCCCATAATCTGCCAACTAATCCCCCACCGAGTGGCATCGGCTCCGTATTTTTCAATTAAATTTATTGGGTCAATTCCGGTACCTAAAGATTTTGACATCCTTTTTCCTTCTCGGGTCAAAACCGTGGCATGGATATAAACATCTTTAAAAGGCGGCTTTTTCATAAACTCCATCCCGGAAAAAATCATTCTGGCCACCCATAAATTTATAATCCCCCTATCAGTTGAAAGCACATCCGTCGGATAAAATTTGTCCAAATCACTTTTGACTTTTGACTTTTGATTTTTGATTTTTGATTTTAGCGAAGCGCCTGGCCATCCTAAAGTAGCAAATGGCCATAGAGCCGAAGAAAACCAAGTATCTAATACATCTTCATTTATTTTTGATTTTTGATTTTTGATTTTTGATTTCTTGCCGATTTGGCATTGCCAAATCGGCAAGGTGTGTCCCCACCAGATTTGTCTTGAAATACACCAATCCTTGATATTTTTTAGCCAGTTAAAATATCCCTTTTCAAAACTTTTAGGATGAAATTCTACTTTTCCCTTCTTTACCGCTCCAATGGCGAGTTTTGCCAATTCTCTCATTTTCAAAAACCATTGTTCAGAAGGCAATATTTCCAGGGTTGTGTTGCAACGATAGCATTTTGGCAGAGATAAGGAATAATCCTCAATTTTTTCTAATAGCCCTATCTCTTTTAAATCTTCAATAACCTTTTTCCTTGCTTCTAATACTTCCAGACCCTGATAGAGAAAGGGAACATCCTTGGTCATTTTTGCTTTTTCATCAATCACTTGAATTACTGATAATTTGTGTCTTAATGAAATTTCGTAATCTGTTAAATCGTGGGCTGGGGTAACTTTTACCGCACCAGTTCCAAATTTTGGGTTGACCAAGTTATCAGCAATAACTGGAATTTTCCTGTTCACTAAAGGTAAAGTGACAGAGGCCCAACCTCTGATTAGATCTTTATACCTTTCGTCTTTCGGATTTACCGCCACCGCAGTGTCACCGAGCATTGTCTCCGGTCTAGTAGTAGCAACAGTAATATAATTATTTTTTAATTTTTTATTTGTATTTTTGATTTTTGATTTTTGATTTTTGATTTTAGCCAATGGGTATTTAATATACCAAAGATACCCTTTCTCCTCTTTGTATTCTATTTCAAGGTCAGAGAGAGATGTCTGGCATCTCGGGCACCAATTGATTGGTCTTTTTCCGCGATATACCCAAC
>CAYWJV010000098.1:0-2546 GCA_964458735.1 uncultured Gammaproteobacteria bacterium
CGAGCGATTGAAGAAAGGCGACTAAAAGCGGACATTTCTATTTTGGACTGACACTAAATTATTTTTAGTAATCTAAATCCTTCGACTTCTTCGATTACACTTAGAATAAATCCGCTCAGGATTAACTTTAAATAACTTTCAACAGCCTAAACATCAAAAAACTGATGAAATAAAACAAGACTACCTGAAAGATCGGCAGATACAAAGACAAAAATATTGTCACAATCGCCAGGATAAAAAAAGCTTCGTTGTGGATTGAAGGCAGCAAGCCTTTGGTAAAAAGCATTAAAACCACCAACGTTAACAAAGCCCGCTTGTCAAACCACCATAAAGGCCAGCCTAAAAATATGGCCAACTCCAACAAAATTGTCACCAAGATTAAAAAAATTTCTTTCGTGTCAAAATAGAATGGACCAAGGTACATATTATTTTTCCCGCAAAACTAAAATTAAAAGTAAAATAGCAAAAAACATTACTCCTCCTAAAATAATATAATAGGTTGTTTGAGTCATATTATCTTTTTTTAATCACCAAAAAATAGACAGAATACCCCAGAATCAAAGCCAAAGAGAAAAACATCAAACTAACTAATTGGCTATCGGTAATCATTTTCGCAAGATTATCAAACTAATAACTAAAAATATTATACCGAAAATTGAATAAAAAATAAATTGAATTATTTTCTGCTCAAAGGAAAGCTTGTAATCAAGAAAAGCGCCGATTCCTCCGACTAAAATTAATCCTACGCTCAATTGACTTAAAAATTCCGCTAACAACTGTTTTTGCCTTAAACTCAAGTCTTTCATAAAAAAATTATTTCTTTATATATAATGTATATTAATAATAAAAAGAAATCAAATACAGTAAGAGTTCACTCTTCCTGACAAAGATATGTTTTTTGTTGTAGTGGAATATCTATCTCACGGCCGTAGGATAGATATTTTATATGTTTGTAACGATTAAATAGTCTTCTGTGTCAAGACTTGTGAATAGTTACTTCTTATTTAATAAATTCTATTTTGGGAAACTTTTTGCCGTTGATCGTAATCTCACCAACGATTCTATACTTCGTTCCTGCTTTAACTTGAATATACTTTTCGCCGGTTTGTGGATCTTCTGCGGCTGACACTCCGGTTGATATGGATTGAAAAATAACATTACGTTTGGTTTCAACCGGTACGCGTTTGAACATATTCTTAAATTTTAATTAATAATTTTCTCAGAATATGGTCTTAGTATACGGGGTACACCTCATTTATTATTTTAAATTTGTTATTCAATTGATATTTGAATTTTGACATTTGACATTCTACTGTATATAATACAAACCATGTCACTCAAGAACAAATCAACTACCAAAGTATCACTTTCTGATTTACCGGATTTAATGACGATCCGTGAAGTGGCCGATCTCCTTCGCATTTCTCCGTTGACAATAAAACGCTGGGGAAAAAAAGGCAAGTTGCCGGCCATAAGAATTAATACTCGGGGTGACAGAAGATATAGAAAAGAAGTTGTCCTCCGACTACTTGGTGTCGAACAACCACTAAATTAATAAATTAATTTACATAATTACTATCTTGGCGCGATCGATTCAAGATTGTAATTTAAAATAATCCTTAACCTTCGTTTCATCTTCAATTTTTTCCGCAACTATATATTTCATATACTTTGCTCCCTCAACAATTTTTTTTATTAATTCCACTTCTTTTTCACATTCGTAAGGAAAAATGTAAACGCTTTTTTGGTAAGGGAAAAACCCCAGTTTTATCAAGAACTTCCTTAGATAATCCCTCTTATTTTTCTGAGTTTCGGGAACATCGAAAAAAACAAAAAACCATTTTCCATTCCATTGTTTATTTTTCTTTTTAAATTCCAATAGACTTTTTATTGAATACTCAATTATTTTAGGATGATTTTTGTTTTTTAAATAAACTATAACTTTCCCTTCTTGTTCTTGAAGGTCCAAAATTTCTTTTTTTTCAAGATTTTTTAATACCCGAATAACTTTTTCTCTTTTAGTTTGATAATTTTTTATCGACTTTAATAAATCTTGAAGATTGTCAATGAGCAAAGAAAGGTTGGCCCCTTTTCGACCCTGGATAGAAGAATATCCTGAAGTCACAATACCGGCAAAATACATCAAAATTCCTTTTGCCAAATCTCCATATTTTATTAGTCTTTTTCTTTTACTCATCTATAAATAGATTACTATCTTAGAGCGATCGTGTCAAGATTGTAAATTACCGAAATAAATTTCTAAAAGTAGTTTTAAACCACTCTATTATCTGTGCCAAAAGTCCTTGCGGTTTATTTTCTGTTTTTGTTATTATAGGTAATTTTGAAATTGGCGACGATATAACTTCAGTATTTTTTTTCTGACCTAAAATTTGTGCCATCAATTCATCAACGTTAGCTGTATCTGTAGGTTCTGAATATTTAGGCGGCTCGGTCATTGTTGGTTTTCCAAACTCCGGTAAAGGAGTATAGTTTTCCTGAGTTTCCCACTTTACAAACTTCAAAATTAACAGGTTGATTTAACAAGC
>CAYWJV010000099.1:0-2514 GCA_964458735.1 uncultured Gammaproteobacteria bacterium
AAAACAGACGGAAATGCGTGCTTTGTTTGATTATGTAAATGATCCTGAAGAAATTGTAAAAGCTATGGAAGATAACGATATAAACTATGTCATCGTTGACGATAATTTTTTGTGGAAAAAGAATTTTCCAAATTTTGATCTTAAAAAGATGGTGAATCGTTTAACTTTAAAAAAGAGCTTTGGAGGTATATATATCTATAAGTTACAATCATCAGTTCAAAAGTGTAAAAAGTCTTATGGTAAATATGCTTATGGTTTTTGTCACGTAAAAGAAGGTGAAAAACCTGACTATCTTATTGATATTAGTAAACAAGATTATCTCCTTGAGACTTATATTCCTAATAAGAATGAATTTATACCATTGCTAGCAAAAAAGAATATTTATTTATGGTTTTCTGACCCTGCCTTGCAAATGTTTTTGGTGAATAAAAAAGTGGCTTATTCGGATGTCTTAACCTTAGATAATCAAAAAGAAACCTTGGATAAACTGCTTTTCAAGAAAGAAATTGAAAAGGGAAGCTATAGCTTTATTATTCCTTTATTGAAAGTAAATGAAACAGAAGTATTTTTTGGCAAATCTGTTCTTGATGTATATGTTGATGATGTAAAAGTAGCATCATTAAATCCACATAATCCGAAAAATAGAATTGTTTTTGATTCGATACCGTTGAATTTAAACAAAAAATCGCTTATTAGATTAAGTGTCAACGGTAAAGGTTATATTGTTATGAAACAACCGTATATTTTAAACCAGAATCAATATAAATTAATGATGAAAAATGCTAATAAGTGGCGTCCTAATATTATTTTTGATGAGGCTCTCTCAAAACTTATGAATAGCGTGCTGTCTGTAAATGGTATTCGTGTGGAGGACACGTCCAAGAGTTTGGATGATGAAGGGAAAAAGGGGATTGTTAAAGCGGATCTTCTGAATAAGGAGTTTATTCGTTCGGAAGAAATTAAAAAGTTTCAAAAGTCTATAAATAATGATAGAGTTCTTTATGGAACACGAGAAGGAGAATATCAACTTAACTATAAAATAACAGGGGCTTCTGATTTTTCACGGTTAAGCATTAATATTGGAACTTACTTTTTGAACACCAATCGAACAATGAACGTTTCATTGCTGGATGGAAATAATAATGAAGTTTTTCGATCGGAATCTTTTATGGAAGACCAACATCTAAGGAAAATCGAACTACCTCTCCAAAAAAGTGTTGGATCTAATGAATTTACATTGAGAATTTCTTTTGTAGATAGAGATGGTCCTATTTTTGGTACAAATCTGTATAGCCTAAATTTAGAAGGTGAACTATAATTAAGTATATTATTTGAATTAATTTATTGTAGAGCATACACTTATGGACCATCGTTTGTTTTACTTACATAATAAGCAATATTCAAACTACTTAGAAAATCAGCATGAAGATAGTTTCAAAAAATATGTGAATTATATACTTAAATATTCTAAAGAGAAAGGGTTTATTTTGGATGTAGGTTGTGGAACTGGCATAGCCCTCGAAATGATAGGTAAAAAATCCAAGCGTCGATATTTTGGCATTGATATTTCCTCGACTTCAATACAAATGTGTAAAACAAAAGGAATAGATTGTCGCTTTTATAACGGCCAGAAAATACCTTTCAAAGATGAATATTTTCAACTTGTTGGATCTTTTAATGTCTTGGAACACACTAACGATCCTATTTCATTTCTTAATGAAAAATTAAGAGTTTTAAAAAAGGGTGGATATCTAATTATTGTCTGTCCTAATTTTTTATCAATAACAAATAGCTATCACAAACATACAAAAGGAGTGTGGCAAAAAGTAAAGAATTTTATTCTCTTAACAGTTTTACTTATCTCAAAGAAAAATATTTTTGAAAAAATGAATACCATTGAACGTAAAGATTTTCAACCAGATGATGATGCTGTAAATGTTACCAATCCAGTGTCTATCCTTTTATGGGCAAAAAAAAATAAATTGATAATTAAATACTGGTCTAGTCAATCTATTTATCGTCAGGGGTTACTAAATCATCTCGATAACTCTATTTTAAAAATATTCTTAGGAAGCTCGTTTTTTGTATTTAAGAAATAAATGATTAGAAAGACTTTACTTTTTATTATTGCCTTAGCAATCCTTACCCATTGGAAATGGTTCTTTAATTTTTCCATACTATCATATGGGGATTGGGGATATTTTTTTCTGGAAACTCAAAAACAATTTTTGATGCTTCCTTTAGTATGGTTAATTAGCGGTTTTGGTGATGTTGGACTGGCATCTGTACCAATGTATCCAGCTAACTTTTTTTGGGGCTTTCTATCGTATATTTTCAACTTTGCTATAAACGAACGAATTCTTTATTTATTTCCTAGTATCATAATTTCAGCTGTAGGAAGCTTCTTCTTAGTTAAGAAAGTTATTCGATCAAATGTTGGTGCTTTTATTGGTTTTTTGGTTTTTACTTATAATACCTATTTTATTCTGGGAAGGACAGGGCATTTGACTTTAA
>CAYWJV010000100.1:0-2175 GCA_964458735.1 uncultured Gammaproteobacteria bacterium
CCGTTCTTAATAACAACTATTCTTAACCGAACATGAATCAAGTGATTTTCCATATTTTATTTAATTTATTTTTTCAACTTTTTTCGTTATTGCGTCTTGATATAAACGAAATGCCTTCCGGTTTTCTTTTATATAAATATAGGGAGTCCCCAAGACTTCATTGCATTTATTGCATTTTAATACCGGAATGTCTTTAAGATTTAACTTCTGCAAATCGGTTAAATTTTCAGGGGAAAAAATCCTATCCAAATAAAGACGGCGCAAGTTTCCTGGTCCATCTTTTTGATAAGTTATAACCATATTACTGCACTTTCTGCAAAAAATACTCAACAATCTCGAATATCCACCCCTGGCGCTTTTATATTTATCCCTTTTTAAACGAATTTTCATTTATTGGATTTTACCATAGCAGGCAAATCCAAACCAATCCGTCAAATTCTCGCCAAAAAATTTATAAATCACCTCTGGGGCGTAAAACCACATCTGATCTATATTTATATGATAAAGTCTATTGACAATTTTATTAAAAATTTATATTTTATATTAATATTGTTAGTTTTTATATTAAAATATGAATAATCAGACTGATAATCTCCGTAATTTTCTTGAAATTCCTTACGATGAATTGGAACAAATGAATCTTGAAGCAAAAAAGTTACGCGCAGCAAGAGAAAATGAATCCGAGATAAAAGAAAACTATATCAGTTATTTGAAAAAGGAAAAACAGCTCAAGGCGGTTACAATTGGCTTTTCGGATTTAGAGGGTCGGTTTCATATGCTTGATTATGACAAGAAATTTTTTCTATCGAGCTACGAAAATCTCACTTTTGACGGTTCATCTATCCGTGGTTTTTCAGAAAGGACCGAATCGGATTTACGTTTAAAGATTGACTGGCCGGCATTCTGGTGGCTGCCAAGTGATGTCTTTGGTTCAGGAAAAATACTTATTATGGGTGAAGTTTTTGATCGGGATGGAAAACCGTATGAAATGGATACAAGAGGACTTTTGAAAAAATATGTCTCTTTTTTAAAAAAGGAAAAAGGCTATACCTTTTATGCGGCCAGTGAAATTGAAGGCTTTTTGTTAAAAGGTGAAGATGCCGAAAAAAACTTCAATGAACGCATCGGTTTTGAAATTGCGGCTAAAGGCGGATATTATCATTCTCTGCCCAATGACATACTCCGCACCTTCATTGATCGGACGGCTGAAGCCCAGAGAGCGATGGGGTTTGAAAACGAAAAAGACCATCCGGAAGTCGCGCCTTCACAGTTTGAACTGAATTATTCGTACTCGGAAGCCGTCAATGCCGCCGACCAGATACAAATCTATAAACTGGTGGCACGGCAAATTGCACATAGCCAAGGGATGACCGCGACATTTTTACCAAAACCCATCGTGGGCATAAACGGGAGCGGCATGCATACGAATCTTTCGATTACTAAAAACGGCAAAAACCTGTTTTACGACAAAAAAGGGAAAGGTCAGCTTTCATTATTTGCCTGGGAGATAATAAATAGAATCTTGAGTAACGCCGGTGATATTTGTCTTGTATTAAACAGCAGTGTAAATGCATACCGAAGGCTTGATCCTCACTTTGAGGCACCGAATGAAATTAAGGTATCTGAGGTTGACCGCGGCTCGATGATTCGGATACCGCTTTTTAACCAGCGGTCTTCACGCATTGAAATCCGCAGTGTCGGGCCGGACGCAAATCCATATTTGGTAATGTACGTGTTAATCAAAACCGGTCTTGAAGGAACGATAAAAAAAGGAGGACAAAACAAAAGACAAAGGGTAAAATTTCTTCCCGGAAACATTCATACCGCGATACAATTATTCCGCCAAAGCAACACCATGACAAAGTTGTTGGGAGAGGAGTTAAAGAAAAAATTTGTGAGCTTAAAACTCACCGCCGCCGAACGCAGTCCAACCGAGCTCGGAACCAAAGTGAAAAACGGTGAGGTACTGTACCACCATGAGGTATATAATCAGATGCTTTGGAACGATTTTTAAGAAATGCAGGATAAAAAAAGATTCGGCTAGTTGACATCACCGACAATCTTTGTTATAATAACAACACGTAACCGCAAATTGAAGAAGTTTGTTTGCGTAACGAAAACTAATTATTTTTTGTTTCACTTCGTATCTTTTTTCCGCCCGTTATGATAACTTTC
>CAYWJV010000101.1:0-2045 GCA_964458735.1 uncultured Gammaproteobacteria bacterium
AAAGGAAAACAGTCCCAAAAGAAAAAGATATGGTTAGAATTAAGGAGGTAGTTTTATTATTTGTTATTTTATACATCAAGCAATACATTAGAATTATGCAAAATATTGCAACTATTTGCATAACTACTTGAAAATTTAAATCATATCCCCAAATGGCAAATAGTGGCAAGATAAAAAGGGTTGGTCCTGGAGGAAAAATGTTAAAATATTTGCCATTATAACGTAAAACTTCGTGAAGATTGTGTTGATTAGTAATCTCTAATCTAAGATTCAAAAAAGCTTCAGCCTGTTCAAGGTGATGCATATACGTTCCCTCAAGAGGCTGTGTTTTTGGGATATAATAGAAAGAAAAAAGAAAAAATATTAAAATTACTAAAATTAGAAGTTTGTTTTCCACAAACTTTCCAAAAATTATTTTTATCGCAGAATTCATTTTTTAAACTTTGGTTTTATACTAATATCAGTTTTTCTTAAATATTTTTTTGTAGTTTTAAAATATGTAAATTTTTGATTTCCTTGGTTATGATTACCTGATAATTTTTCGGTATTGATTTACTATTCATTGAAATTGACCAATAGATGTAGAAGTTATTATTGTTTTCAGCGATATTAAACTCTCGAAATCGGCCGTGGTCAGTGGCATAGTTTTTTAGCCACTTAGGGTCAAAAACAATTGGTTCATTATTATATTGTTCAGAACTAACTAAATATTTTTCTACTTGATCCCAAGTATAGTTATCCGGTTTACTAAGATAGGTACTGTAATGATATAAGATAATCGGGATAATAATCAGACAATAAATAAGAATAAGAATCGGGATTAATTCTCTTAATCTATTTTTCATCTTAATATTAAGAACAAATTTAAAATTATTGTATAATTAATTAAACAAAAAGAAGTTATAATTTTTGTTTTTTTATTTCTTACATTGGCAGCTATATAATACAGTAAGCCGAACCAGGCGACTGATGGTAAATAAAGATATCTTGCTAAACTATAAATATCGCGGAAATTAGAGTAGATATAAATTGAAATTAATAAAACTAGCCAGGTTGTGAGAAACAATAAGTTTTTGTCTTTTAGTCCATAATAAATTAAAAGAGGGAAAGAGAATAAAATAAACGCCGTAACTGCTATTTGAATAACAAAAGAGACAGGAACTATCGTAATTAGATAATTAATAAAATCAGTAAATCGATAGAACATATGTATTCCTAAGTTAAACCCTCCCCAGGTAGTTACTATTGCAGACGTGTTCAATTTGGCGAAAGTAATTAAAATTATAGGCAGGGATAATATTAAATAAGGCAAAAAAATTAAATCAGTTTTAATGAATTTTAAAACCATTTTTTTCTGAGTTATAAGATAGTAAACCAGCAATATTGGAATAACAAAGACAACATATTCTTTTGTAAATGTTCCTACCGCAAAAGTTAATAATGACGAAAGATAGAAAAATTTATTTTTTGTTTGAAAATATTTTATTGATAAAAAGAGAGTAGATAAGATGAAGAATGCAGCTAGTCCTGTTGTGATTGTCGCAGATATCCACCCTATTGTCTCAAAATTCAGATAATAAATTGCAAAACTTAAAGCTGCTCCGAATGAAAAAAAATTATTCTTGATAAATGTTTTTAAAAGGAAAAAAACAATTATAGTATTTATTATATGAATTAAAGTGCAAAGTAAATGATATGGATAATGATTTTTATCATAATGGGTTACCATATATCTCCAGACAAGAAGTTGAACAGGATTAAAGTAAGAACTTGGACCAAACCTCCCGGAATAATATTTATAATCAAAAATTTTTTCTAAGGTATTTCTTTCTTTTACTTCTTGATACCATTCTAAATTATCGCCTCCACCGAATTTTGATTCAAAATGTGGCTTATATAAAAAAGTAATGGAAATAATTAGTATTAATAAGATTAATAAGATTCTTATAGTTTTATTATTTTTAATTTGGCTAATAGTCATTTTTTAATTATTTAATTAAATTATCTTTTGAGAATCTAAGTTTAAAACAATCTCTTATAGTGCG
>CAYWJV010000102.1:0-2018 GCA_964458735.1 uncultured Gammaproteobacteria bacterium
TAGCAGGTCGTTGTGCGATTGAAAGACCGCCAAAGAACCTGAAAAAATGTCGGCTCGAACTTTATTTTGGGCCAAAAGCGGGCTCCCCTTATTTTTAATTGGACTATTTTCATTTTATTTGGTAGTATTACAATGGAAGTAATAATTATACTTACTATAATACTATCAAAAGATTGAAACTATGACAAGTGGAAAAACAATAGGCGAAAATATAAAGAAAGCACGAGCTAAACTTGGTTTGACCCAAGATGATTTGGCGAAGAAAGCCGATGTTAAATATACAACGCTTACAAAAGTCGAAAGCGGTGTCGTTAATAAGCCAAGCGTTCAAACTATGGCAAAAATTGCTAAAGCGCTTGGTGTTGCCATAGAAGATTTGTTAAAAAATTTATGAAGGAGTCGTTATGTCATTTTTTTCAAAAAAACAAGAAGTTAACCTTGAGTCAGTAAACCGAATTTTCTATGAAAATGTCATTCTGGACTGCATAGTCGATGGAGTCGATGTCAACGCTTTATTTTTCGAAACATTGAAAAACGCCTTAATTGAGGCTGATCGCAACTTTGCTAATGTTGACTCACAAAAGTTTATTGATGAAATAATAGCTCTGCAGTTTGAATTATTCGCACTTGCTTGGTTTCACCAATTTGGAGAAGGATCTTCGGTTATCCAAACCACTTTCACAAAAAACTATCTGAATAACGCGGGAAAGGACAAAATCTGGAGTTCTATGCAACCATATGAACAAGCCATTGCCCGTTCAGCCACCGCAGGGAGAAATCCAGATAATTCATCAGATAAGATGTATATGCTCCAGCTCGATAAGAAAAAGGTAGATTTATTCGGAAAGTTTATTGAAGAGGGTTACAACGAAGAGTGTATTGCGAGGGCTCTAGGGCTGCTGTCCACTGATATTGCTTGGAGCAAAGGTATTACCGCCGGTTTACTCCTGTTCACCTTGTGTGATCGACTTGGATTAGATCCTGATTTTCAACCCAATGATAAGGCACACTCTAGATGGTTTATAGAAATTAATGATTTTTACGATAAGGCCAAAAAATCTTTAAGTAACATAAAGATAAAATAATATAGCGGTGGAAGAAATAATCAATTTTTTAGCAGATTTTCAGGAAAAGTATGAAAAAAATATTATTTGATAATAATGCATTTCAAAATTTAATACTTCAACCAAATTTTCATAATCGGTTTCAGCAATTAAAA
The DNA here is from genome assembly GCA_964458735.1 of uncultured Gammaproteobacteria bacterium. Classification (GTDB taxonomy): domain Bacteria; phylum Patescibacteriota; class Microgenomatia; order UBA1406; family GWC2-37-13; genus GWC2-37-13. The sequence goes on from CAYWJV010000102.1 coordinate 1,220, forward strand.
GATTTAGTCAAAAATGGCGACCTTGTAGTTTTTGGAAGCATCTCTTTTCTCGAGGAACTGATTTGCTTCTCATCGAAAAATAGCGTTGATTATAAGAAAGTACTTAAGGAATATAGAATTATCACTAATCAAAATTTGCTCAAGCCTTATAATGATCTAATTCAAACGGAAATTAATAATGGTGCACCCCTAAAACAAGAGAATTTATTTTTAGCTGTCGAGAAATCTAAAAATATATTTGACAAGTTAGAAAAAAGTTTTAAATTAAAAACTCTCGATGATTTAGTATACAATAATAAACAGAATTATTTGTTGGATATGACGAAAGCAAATGATTCCGTACAGAACCTTTTACAGAAAAAATTTTCGAAGCAAGAGAAAAAAACAGCCGCGAAAGATTGGTTAAATAATTTTGATGCTAACATCCAATCATGGTGTAATGACTTGTTTAATCCTAGGCGAGAAATTGACTGTAAAACGCTACCGCATATAGCGTCGTATATTAGCTATTATTTTTTAAAAATGCATCAAGCAATAATGGAAGGACATAAGCATCAAAAAGGTGACCTATATGATTGCAAGCACATTGCTGAAGCTGCGGCTGTTGATTTTTTCATAACGGAAGATGGCGCTTTAATACGGTTGCATGATCGAATACCGACGAAGTATCAGTTCGTGCAAGTGATAAAAATTGATGATTTACTGCAAAATTCGACAGGGTCGAATAACCCACCAAAGGCGGAATAGAAAAACTTGAAATCGTCCTTTCCGCTCCGGTTCAAGGCGAGGCGGGCGGAAG
>CAYWJV010000103.1:0-2009 GCA_964458735.1 uncultured Gammaproteobacteria bacterium
TCACAGTAAGGATTAGCCTCAAAACTAATTTAGCCTCAGTTCAGTCCGATTATTGATTGGATAACACTTTGACACTTAAACTGTCTATTTTCTATTATATAATAAGAAGATTATGACAAATTTTATAAAAAAAGAATTTGAGCACTTTCGATCTTTAGAAAAAAACAATCTCTTCAAAAAAATTTTCGCGTGAGAATTCTCCTACTTGACAGATTAATAATTGTATATTACCATTATATACAACATGAAAGATTTTATTGAAATAAGTGAGAAAATAGAATTTGATTGGGATGAATCAAATATAAAAAAAAACGAAATTAAACATAAGGTCTTTTTCAAAGAAAGAAATATATGAAAAAGCTAAAAAAACTTCCATCATTTAAAAATGAGGATGAGGAAAGAGATTTTTGGGCAACTCATAGCAGTGTTGATTATATTGATTGGAGTAAGGCCTCCTTTGTTCATTTTTCCAATTTGAAACCATCAACAGAAACTATAAGTATCCGTCTCCCAAAGTGGATGTTGGACGATATAAAGCAGGAGGCCAATAAAAAAGATGTTCCTTATCAGTCTTTGATTAAGGTATACTTGGCGGACAGATTATCCGACGTTAAAGGACGATACAAAACTAAATAAATTATGAATCCCCAAGAATTTACCTTAAAAAACGGCCTTCAAGTGGTTTTTATTGATACTAAGACTTTTCCCACGTTAACAACCCTTCTTTTAGTCGGGGCCGGAAGTCGCTATGAAAACGAAATAAATAATGGAGTGGCTCATTTTTTCGAACACATGGCTTTTAAAGGTAGTAAAAAATATTCTAATTCTTTTGTCATTTCTTCGACGGTTGAGGGTTTTGGCGGAGTCTTTAATGCTTTCACTTCAAAAGATCATACAGGTTATTGGATAAAAGCGACCAACGAGCATTTTGAAACTATGATTGATGTCATTGCTGACATGATCCAGACGCCGCAATTATTGGAAGAAGAAATTGAAAGAGAAAAAGGAGTGATTGTTGAAGAGATTAATATGTATGAAGATATGCCGCAACGTAAAGTGGGGGAGATTTTTGAAACTTTGCTCTATAAAGGCAGTCCGTTGGGATTTAATATTGCCGGAACAAAAGAGACTGTAAAAAAGTTTACACGTCAGACATTTATTGATTATATTAATCGTCTTTATCACCCGAATAATGCGGTGTTGGTGGTGGCCGGGGGATTAAGTCAAAAGTCAAAAGTCAAAAGTCAAAAATACAATTCAAAAGTAAAAAGTTATCAAAATATCATTGAAGAAAAATTTTCTTGTTGGAAATCGGGCGAAAAGTCATCATTCGTAAAAATTAAAGAGAACCAGACAAAGCCTCAGATGTTAATTAGATACAAAAAAACCGAACAAGCCCATTTTTCTTTGGGTTTTCGGGCGTTTTCTTTTAGTGATAACCGCAAATATGCGATGAATTTATTAGCCATTATTTTGGGTGGGGGAATGTCTTCCCGCTTATTTATTCAAGTGCGGGAACGACGTGGTCTTTGTTATTACATTTCTTCAGGCGGCGAATTCTATCATGACTGCGGCAGTTTTGTTACCCAAGCCGGGGTAATAAATAATTTAGATAAAATCAAGGAAGCAATTAAGACGATTTTGGAAGAACACAACAAAATTAAAAAAGGTGATATAAAAAAAGAAGAACTACTAAAGGTAAAAGAAATGATCAAAGGCCGTCTTATGCTCTCAATGGAGGACTCAATGAATATTGCTTCTTTTTTCGGAACCAAAAAAATCCTTCAAGACAAAATTGAAACACCGGAAGAGATCATCAAAAAAATTGAAACCGTCACAGTTGATCAAATAGCCGAGCTGGCAAAGGATATTTTTACACCGGAAAGACTTAACTTTGCCATGATCGGGCCGTTTAAGGAAAACGATTTTCACGGATTATTAACTGATTAACGCAGATATTTAATGAAATGATACAATAAAAGTTGTGAAGAAAATTTTGGTTATTGTTG
>CAYWJV010000104.1:0-1988 GCA_964458735.1 uncultured Gammaproteobacteria bacterium
GACGCGATAGTGGCCAAAAGGGTATGGAATATGGTGCAAATTGGATTGGTCAAACTGATGTTGTTTCAAGAATTATAAAGGGTTGGGATCCAAGAATTTTAAACTCCGCTTTCGTTGATGAAGCTGTAAAACAAAAAGGACAGCCAGAAATTGAAAAACAATTAAATAGTTTGGAATATGCTATAAATTGGGGTGCGATGCCATTGCAAGACGCCGTTGATTTTACCGTTTTGGCAATACAAACTACATCTGCAATTCAAAGATTTTCAGATGGTATTCAAGCCGATCCGGGCGATATGCCGGGCGTTGGTGGCCCGATTGATGTTTTGGTTTTAATGCCAGATGGGCCAAAATGGGTTAAACAAAAGGAGTTAAAGATAGAATAAAATTGTGTAATTTTAAATTAAAATTATGAAAAATAAGTATAAAAAGAATTTTTTGACTAAAGTTATTTTTAGGATTGATTTTGAGCAAGCTAAACTTGGTCAATTGAAATTATTTACAGAAAAATTTAAAAAGGAATTCCCAATAAGCGAAGAAGAACGAGGAAAGGAAGGTATGGTTAATTTTGACTTCGCAACTAAAGCAATCAAACAGTCATCTAGTCCAATAATATCTTGGAACTTATTTAATAAAAATCGCACAAAGAAAATCAAAATCCACCCTCGATTTTTATTTATAGAGTATTTAAAATACAAAAATTCGACAGAATTGTTAAAAGACATAAATTTAATTTCAGATTTAATAAAAATTTTTGAAATAAAAACTATCAATAGGTTGGGTCTTCGCTATATCAATGAAATAAAACTCGAAAATAAAGATTTTTTGAATTGGAATAATTATATTAATGATCATTTGCTGGGCTCACTGAAATTCGCAATTGATAAGAAGAAAAGTATAGCGAGAGCAATGGGACAGATAGTTTTTAAAGAAGAAAATAGTAATATAAATTTTAACTATGGTATCTGGAACTCAAATTATCCTAATGAAGTGAATGAAAAAATATTTGTCATAGATTATGACGGGTATTCAAAATTCCCTCTTGACGTTGAAAGTCTGAACTTATCCGATATTGTTAAAGAATATAATAAAAAAATTGAGGATCTATTTGAAAGTTCAATTAAGGAAGATTTGAGGAAAATTTTAAAAACATAAATTATGAATAAAGACAAGCAATCATACTCAAATACGACCTCCGGTAATTCAGATAAATCCGCCTATATTGAGGTTGATAAATTTTATCATTCAGAAAAGACCAAAAAAGAAGATAACAGCCATAATGCTTTTGAAAAAAGCGATTATTCTGTAAGAAAAATGACTTTTGGAAAAATTAAATATGTTCAAAAGTAAAATAAAGAGCCTTTATAGAAAGAAAGGCAATGCAAGATTATATCAAGGGGACATATTCAAGGATATAAAATTTGTGACTGGTGATCCGGAGACGGCAACTGAAAAAGATATAATCTCATTGCCTTATGCTGTGGTATTAAGTCAGGATTGTGATTTACAATCTGATTTTAATTGTAGAAAAACAAACGAGAATCAAGATAAGTTTCTGTTATCTTTATTAGTAAGTCCAGCTTTTATTTTGGAAAATTTTGCTAATGGAGAACATCTCGGAGATTGGAAGATGAACACATTTAATAACGGACAAATTGATAAAGTAAAAAATAACGATTCTCTCAAGAGGTATCATTATTTAAGTGGCGAGCCGTCTTTTTCTGTTCCAGAGTTAGTAATAGATTTTAAACATTTTTTTAGTTTACCAAGGGATTTTTTATACAAAGAGAAGAAAAATAAATATATCGCAAGTTTGAATGAAATATTTCGAGAAGAACTTTCTCAAAGATTTTCAAATTATTTGTCGCGGATAGGACTTCCCGAATTACTAACAGACAAAAAATAATAGGCGGCGCGCCCCGCTTTGCGGGGCACGAAATTCGGCGGCGGAAAAGCGAGGGCGGGCCCCGAAGGAGAAACTTCGTTTC
>CAYWJV010000105.1:0-1984 GCA_964458735.1 uncultured Gammaproteobacteria bacterium
AGACATCCCTAAATGGATTAAGGGGAAGAAGAATTTCGAGATTTCTTGTATAAGAGGATTAGTTGATACAGACGGCTGTATATTTAATGAATGTCATAAAATCAAAGGGAGAATATATTGTTATCCACGATTATCATTTACGAGCCACTCAAGACAACTTTGTTTTTCCGCATTCAAAATATTCAAAAAATTAGGATTTGTACCAAAAATTCGTAACAAAAGAAACGTACAACTGGAGAATCGAAGAAATATTATAAGATATTTTCACTTAATAGGTACTAATAACTTGCACCATAAAAACCGATTTAAATTATTGTTGGGAGGGGTCGGGAGCGGTTGTCCCAAGCAGTCTTGAAAACTGCTAGGGTCGTAAGGCCCTCGTGAGTTCGAATCTCACCCCCTCCGCCAATTTTTAAAATCATGGTTTTGTTCAAAGCAGGCCGATTGATTTAGTTCGTCTTGATATTTATTTTTTTAATTTTATTTTTATGACCATTAGACAAATTTATGATTTAGCTATTAAAAAAGGGATTGAAGCCGATTTTCGGGGGAAAGCAGCTATTGAAAAGACACTTAAAAGGACCAAAGAAAAATACGAAAAACTGTCAAAAGAAGAAAAAGACGATTTCGATGTTGAAAGATTGAAAAATCCGTTTTCGGATTCAAGAATCTTAAACGATTATGGGAAGCCGGTTAAAAGAATTTTGGCCGGCATTGATATTGATGTTGGCGAACTACTGTTGGCTGAAAAAATAAAAGGAATTGACTTAATTTTGGCCCATCATCCTTTAGGCTGCGCTTTGGCCGGGCTTGATGATGTTATGCGCTTGCAGGCGGATGTGTTTAATCTCTATGGCGTGCCGATTAATATCGCTGAAAGTTTGACCAATCTTCGGATAGAAGAGGTTAGTCGAAGGTTAGCGCCACAGAATCATAATCAAGTCCCTGATGCCGCCAAACTTTTAAATTTAGGTCTTTTGTGCGTCCATACGCCGGCTGATAACCTGGTGGCTAATTTTTTAAAAAAGATGGTTGAAAAAGCCAAACCGGAATTTGTTGAGGATCTGCTTAAATTATTGAAATCAATTCCGGAATACAAAAGAGCGATTAAAATCGGTGCTGGACCGCGGCTTTTTGCCGGCAAAGAGGAAAGTCACTGCGGCAAGATTGCTTTGACTGAAATTACCGGCGGCACTGAAGGTTCGTCTCAAATCTATGAAAAACTGGCTCAGGTCGGAGTCGGAACCGTGGTGAGCATGCACATGAGTGAAGAACATCGGAAAGAAGCGGAAAAAGCCCATATTAATGTGGTGGTTGCCGGTCATATTGCCTCAGACTCTCTAGGTTTGAATTTATTTCTGGACGAATTAGCCAAACAAAAAATTGAAATTATTCCTTGTTCTGGTTTGATAAGAGTGGAGAGAAATAAGGTTAAAAAATAAAATCTATTTTATGATCAGATTTTTTAATATCCTTATTTACGCTTTATCGAAGGCATAATAGAAGTAATTTATAAAAAATATGAAACGCGAAAACTTTAATGAAATGTCTGAGTCAAACGTGAAACCGGAGCGGAAAGAAATGGAAAATAAGCCGGGGCCATGTCTTGAAAAGAGCTGTTCTTTTTGCTGCAATCCAGTTAAAGTCGCCAGGTTTTTCCCTGAAAAAAGAATTCCAGTTGATAAAAATGGTAAAAAAATTTGGGAAAAAAGAGAGGAGCTATTAATACCAGAAAGCAACATTGATGATGTAAAATTAGCATCTTACGATTGTCTCAAACTCGATAAATCAACTGGTAAATGTTTAGATTATAAAAACAGACCGGATATATGCAAAAATACTAGTTGTATAGATGAAGATTCTTCTGAGAGCATTGATAAACAACATAAAAAAATGGTCAATGACAAATTTCTTGTAATTAAACCCTCTAAGAAAAAATATGAATAAAATAAATCTCGGTATTATTTTTGGCGGGAAATCGACA
>CAYWJV010000106.1:0-1943 GCA_964458735.1 uncultured Gammaproteobacteria bacterium
TGCGTGAACTTCCATACCGATGATAACTTGATATTTGTCCATATTTATTTTTTTACCCAACTATTCCATTCCGTTCCTTGTTCAAATGCGTATCCTGCCTGTAATATTTTTTCTTCCTGAAAATAATTTCCCATGATATTTAATCCTAAATAGAGATTGGTCTTTTCATCACGGAAACAGGGAACGGAAATTCCGCAAATTCCAGCTAAAGAACTTGGCTCAACTAACATATCTTGAAGCTCTCCAAACATCGGGTCTCCGGATATTGCTCCGACTGACAAGGCATAAACAGGCGAAGGGGAGGAAATCAAAAGATCGTATTTAGAAAATAATTCTTGAAAATTTTTTATGTAAAGGCTTCTTACTTTCTGAGCATAAACATAATAACGGTCAGAGTAGCCTTTTGATAAAGTAAAAGTTCCAAGTATAATTCTATTTTTGGCTTCGTGTCCAAAAACTTCCCGTCCGTGACCATATCTTATTCCGTCATATCTGGAAAGATTACTTGACACTTCGCCTCTCTGAACTACCGTGTAAACTCCAATAGCGTGTTCATGGGTTAAAAGTTTTCCTTTTTCTAATTTATTAGAAAGAGGAATTAAATCTATTTCCGCTCCCAAATTTTCAAAAACTTTACCGGCTTTTTTTACCGCTTCAGCCACTGGAGTTTTAGCAATTTGAGAGTGGTCGATATAGCAAATACCAATCTTCATGCCCTTAACGCCATTCTTAAGGTTTTTTGTATAGTCGGCAACCGGTAATGAAGAAGTGGTTCCATCATATTGATCTTTACCGGCAATATGATTTAACAAAAAAGCGCAATCCTCAACGGTTTTTCCTATTGGTCCCGGAGAATCAAGTGATGAACCCATAGCAATCACTCCATAGCGACTAACACGACCGTAAGTCGGCTTTAACCCGACCACTCCGCACCAGGCGGCTGGTTGACGAATTGACCCGGCCGTCTCGCTACCGATTGCGGCAATCGTCATATTAGCGGCAATCGCGGCCGCGCTTCCACCTGATGAACCGCCTGGTAAATATTTTGGATTTCTCGGGTTTAAGGTCGGGCCAAAATCAGAAGTTTCGGTACTGGATCCGTGTGCCCAGGCATCCATATTGGTTTTACCTATAACTACTCCACCGGCTTCTTTTAATCTTTTGGTCACGGTTGATTCATAAGGCGGCATAAAACCATTCAAAACTTTTGAGGAAGCAGTCGTCGGTAATCCAACCGTCAAAAAATTATCTTTAACGGCGATCGGCAGGCCACGAAGCGGCTTATTTTTTTGTTTTTCCGCCTCTATTTCAACATTTTTATCTAAAGACAAATATATATTTAATTCTTTATTTTTTTCATTAACCACCCTTAGGGTGTCTAAATAAATCTCTTTCAAAGAAATTTCTTTTTTATCAATTAAATCTATGGCTTTTTTTAAAGTTAATTCGTTTAGTTTCATAGTTTTAAAAAGCGAAGATACCAAATTTTTTGCGGTTTAATTTCTTCCGTCAAAAAATTTTCGGTATCAAGTTTTTAATCTGCTGCTAATATTTGATCAACAACAAAATAACCATTATGTTTATTTTTGGTATTACTTAAAACCTGTTCTTGAGAAAACATTTTTCTTTCATCAACTACGTCGTCCCGTAAAACATTTTCCAATCCGGTTATCTGGTGAGTCGGCTCAACTTTCCTCACATCAACTTTAAAAAGCTCATCAACAACGGCTAAAGTCTTATTAAATCCTTCTGCTAAAGATTCTTTTTCTCTCTCCGAAACAGGAATTTTAGCCAGTTTTGCAATATGGTCAACCAGATCTTTAGAAATAATTTTTTTCATTTATTTATTTTATCAAAATACATAAATTTTTGTTACTCAATATAATAATACCTCTTGACAAAAGTATTACAATATAATATCATTCTTACTATGAATATATCAA
>CAYWJV010000107.1:0-1791 GCA_964458735.1 uncultured Gammaproteobacteria bacterium
GTTCAAAAAATATTTTTCATTCAATTTCATTTTGACAGGCTTTTTATTCAATAATCATAAATTTGTTTTTTTGTTTTGGATTTTGGGCAGAGGGGTTAGGGGTGAATGACCGAAGCCAAGACTCCTTATTATAGTTTCAATTTTTTCTTTATAAAATCTAAATCTTTTGAAACTTCAGCCTTGAATATATTAAAGTTCTCTTTCAGAGAATTAAAATTATCTTTATCTTGATCATTTTTATTTTTTAGATCGCTAACATCTTGTTGAATAGTGGATATTTGTTGACCCTGTATCCCTTGCTCACGGTAAGTTGTAATATAACCACCTAAAATTATAAGAATTATTCCACTTATAAAAGCAATTATCCAGTTGTCATAAAGAAAGTCTTTTAATTTCAACCATTTAGACTTTCTTTGAATTTTTGTTGTTTCAATTTTGTCTTCCTCGAAAGAGGATTCATTTGTTTTATTTATGTCGATAGGCTCACTCTCTGTTTTATCCAAATACAACTTTGAGGCAAGAAAATTTTTATATACCTCTTTTTCGTTCCAGCCTTTTCCTGCATGTCCATATCTATCTACTTTTCTCGTCTTCATATTTATTTAACCATTTATAAAAATTGTTTTCTAAAAAAGATTTTGCATCATCCAATATTTTATCTATAAAACATTCTCTCAAATCTTCTATTGCGGGCTCATAATAATATTGATAATCCAAATCGGCGTATACCGCTTCTTTCAGCTCTTGAAAATTGTATATTCTGTTTTTATAATCATTAACACCTTTTCTAAAAAGGGCTTCGGTTGCAGGATCTTTTTTAGAAAATGAAACATTAATGTTGTCTGCATCAGTAATTTCATTCTCTGTAAAAGATGAAACAGCTTCTGTTAATTTTTTGTTTTTGCTTATTTTATGAGAAAAAATTATTCCCAATCTTCGTATGTTTTTAATTTCATAAGTTCGGAATAATTCATTTTGGAAATAAGGCAATACATTATTTTTTAACCAATTAAATTTTTTATCAAAATCATTATCAACAGCAATTCCTAAGATTACATCATCCGTGTTGATTCTTAAATATTCTGATGACTGAGGGTTAAATAACGTTTTTTCTCGGTTTGAATTTTCTTGAACTTTTGGAAAAAATTTTGTACCGAAAGGACTTTTGTCGCTGTACAAAACATTGTCAATAATATCTCCAGATACATCAGGGATTCTAAAAGATCTATTAAATCTTATTCCTACGGTTAACCCAATGATGTTGTTTTTTAAGTCGTCCATATTGTTATAATTATTCTTGTTTTAAAAATTCATATTCAACCTTTGAAAAAAGGCTTGCGGGTATTTGGGCTAATTTTTTTTGCGTAACCTTAATAGCTTGATCCGATTTATCAATTCCAATCCAATTTCTGCCAAGTTCTTGAGCGGCAATAAGTGTTGTTCCAGAACCACAAAAACAATCTAAAACCAAATCACCCTCGTTTGATGACGCTTCAACGATGAATTTTAACAAATCTAAACTTTTTTCTGTCGGATATTTTGGATATTGAGGATCTTTAAATTCCCAAATGTCCTGCATTTTTTTACCGTCTTTTTCATCAAGATAAATTTTTTTGCGAGGTACACCATTTGCCGACCATTCAATGAGTCCTTGCTTGTCCCACTCTTCTAGTAAAGCTGGCTCGCTTCGCCAATGACGACCTTTTGGCGGTTTAATCCCTTTCCACTCCTTGCCCGTATTTCCGTTGGTAGTTTCGCCGGGTGCGTGTAGTGGAATTGTTGTATATCTTC
>CAYWJV010000108.1:0-1774 GCA_964458735.1 uncultured Gammaproteobacteria bacterium
GCCAAGAGCAGCAATTAAAACAGAAATCAATATTAAAATATAATTACTCATTTTTAATTAAGTTTTCCAAGGTGACAAAAGAGATATTTTTAAACTCACAAATAAATTTCTCAATACTTTCAACAAAAGATTTACCGGTGCGATAATTATAATAAAAAGGCACATATTTACTTTTCATTTTGATGAATTCCCAAGAGTGCACATATAAAACCGGAGTTATTTTTTTCTTTAATAATTTTTTACAGCGAGCGATTGTTCGACTTATACCAAATAATCTAATAAACATCCAACTAATAGGTAATCTAAAAGGACTAACAGAGATAGGTATTTCTGTAATATTGCGATTTTCGATTGGCTTAAAAATTTTAGTTGGTTTGCCCAAATTATTATAACAGCCCGGCAAATATAATGGAGCTAATGAGCTATCATATTTAAATCCTAAATCATCTAATATTTTAATTAATTTAGTTGAGTATTGGAGTTGAGGAGCCCTAAATCCTTTAACACTTTCTTTAGTTATATTCTCAAGAATTTCTTTTGCTTTGATTATGTCTTGTTTCATATTTAACTCTTTGTTGCCTCGATAATAATGATTATACCCATGACAGGCTATTTCATATCCTTTCTTTTTTATAATCTTAACTTGCTCTAACTCTTTTTCTGCAAAAAAACCCGTAACAAAAAAAGTTGCTTTTATATTATATTTATCAAGTAAATCAAGCAATACTTCATTACCTCTTTTACTAAAAGAAGTATCGTCATTTTCTTCAACTTTTTTTCCTTCTAATAGGGGGCAGTTCCATTGTTCACAGTCAATTGTTAGGGCAATCATTTTTTATTTAATTTTTTCAATTTTTAGGTTATTATTTTCATCTAATTCGATAAAAACAATATTTTTAAACCCTTTTAAGTTATTATATTCATAAGGATTATCAGATATTAGGTCAAGACAATAACCCGCTTTCGCAAGATAATAATCTCCTTGAAAGAATAAGAATCTAGAGTTCCTTAAAAGGACCAAAGTGTCGTCACTATTATAAATAGCTGTTTCAAGAAATTTTTTGATTAAATCGTAATAATAAAGAGAATTATCTTCTTGGTAATATTCGTTGATAACAAATTGACTGTTCAATATTATTAAAAATAATATTATAGGTAATAGTAGTTTAAAAATAAAATAACCTCTTTCTTTACAGAATTCTAAGGCTGAAAATATTGCTAAGATAATAAATAAAGAAAAATTTATAAAAAGAAACCAATGAAGTTGGAAAGCTTGTTCATATGTTACTAAAAAAAATAAAGAATTTAAAACTTGAGAATAAAAAACCAGCTTAAATTTCTTGTTTTTAATTTTGAAAAAAAGAAAGATTCCTACAATAGCCAGTAATATTGCGACCATCCCAAACGCCTTCTGGAAATTAAGTGAAAAAAGTATTGAATTAATAAAATTTAGCTCTCCTGCCCTATACCTAAATTGGCCAATTAATTCATCAACCATCCAACTGCCAGTTAGTAAGTAGATGTGTAAAAAGTTTAAGAGAAAAGCAACATTTGTTAGTATGACTAAAAAGAATAAACCTTCGTATATTTTTTTTCTTTTGAAAAACAAATAATAAAACAGAATAATAAAGATATTGACTATAGAAAACCACTCATGAAGTAAGGATAAAAAATAAATAACAAAAAAAGATATCTTATATCTTGTTTTTTCTCTCTGGTCATATTTGAATATAAAATAAATTATTAGGAATGTATAAGTGAAGAAAAGAGGGCC
>CAYWJV010000109.1:0-1721 GCA_964458735.1 uncultured Gammaproteobacteria bacterium
ACCAGAGCAAGAACGAATAATGAAAAAAGTACCTACAACCCAATTAGCACTTATTCCTGAGTTCCGCATTTCAGTGCCCCAAAATTTTATCTAAAATTGATTTTGCTTCTGGATTTAATTCTGATTCTATTGGCATTTTTATCTTCCCTAATTTCATCTCGCCTTGTCCAAGTTTGCCAAGAACTTCGATTGCTTTTTTCAATGAAATGCCAGCTGGTTTTAAAATTCTTTCTGTTTCTTTCATGATCAAAAGACTACAGAAACAAATTAGAAGATGACCACCAATTCTCTTAATTTTGCGATGAAAAACTGGTCTCTCTTGTAGGTCATTTTTTGACATTCTAAAAGCTTTCTCAACTTGCCAAAGACTATGGTACTGGTCAATTATTTCTTTTGGTTTAATTTCTTCTTTCAGATTAGTCCAGTATCCCTTTAATCCATCATGGCGTTTATCCAATTCTATCTTGTTTTGATCAATTCCGACGGCCTTGCCTTGGTTTTTGAAAATCAAATATTTGCTTTTCTTGATAAGTTCTTTTTTAGAAGCAATCTTGACTTCCAATTTTTTAATTAATTTTTCACGAGTAAATTTATCTTTTTTAGCACGTTTTTCAGAAAAATCAATAATTAATCTTTTATCTCTAGCTTCTCTTGTTCCAAGTTTAGTTTTACAGGCGATCTCAAAAGTTGGCTCTTTTGTAAAATTATGATCAAATATTTGTTCTTTAAACTTTTCAGATAAACCTTTAAGTCTGGCTCCAACAATATAGTTTAGTTTTTCTGTTTCCAGAAAACTAATGTTCTTTTCGGATAACATTCCAGCGTCGGCAACCACAACTAAATCTTTGAACTTGTATTTTATGGTTAGTGCTTTGATTGCTTTTGGAAAAGTGTGTCCTTCAAAGGTGCTGCCATCATAAAAATCAAAACCAAATGGATATCCATCCTTATCAACGAAAAGTCCTATTACTATTTGAGGAAGATCGTTTTTATGGTCTTTTGAATACCCTTTTTTTCTTAGATCGTCTTCATTGTCAGATTCAAAATACAATGTTGTAACATCATAAAATATGAGCGCAATACCATTATTCTTTTTAGAGACAAAATTAAATGCGATTCTGGTCAGTTCGTCTTTGTTAAGAGTGTCCATAAACCGATAGATTTTATCTTCGGAAAAAGTGACACCAAGATATTGGTCAAAATAGCGTGATGTAGCTAATTTGCTTTTTGGATAGACTATACGAGCAATTACTAGATCTCTAAACATATTACTCGGAAAACCAATTAAATCGTATATATGACCGAATACTTGGTGGAATCCAGTTATCCGCCAATTTGAAAGTCTTGCCTTTAAATTTGAAATTGGAGGAGAAAATAAAGGGGGTTGAAGCTCTATTTTAAATTGTTCACATTCATTTTTTGCTTTTTTCTGTAATAAATCTATTTGACCAACAACAGAAGTACAGCCAATGTGTTTAAGTAAGATAAACTTACCATTAATTTTATTGCCTATTTGAAAACACGTAGAATTTCTTGTTTTTGTTTTACGGACATACATTTTAAGACTATTTTAATGTTTCAGTGCCCCATTTTCAAATAAAAAAGGATATTTTTGAGCCTAAATTTGCAAAAGCTATTCTTTTTTAAAGAATTTTGCGGAACTCAGGAAATATTAAAAGAAGAATGATGTATTTTAACGTAGTTTAAGTAAAAAAAACTAT
>CAYWJV010000110.1:0-1636 GCA_964458735.1 uncultured Gammaproteobacteria bacterium
ATTCCTTAAGGATTGAGGTTAATAATAAACCGCACTAATTGGGAAACTCAGGAGTCGTATTTAATATAGGAATCTACTCCATTGAGCTCATCTGATCCTGCATCAACGATTACCCGCACTTCAACTGTTGCGTCGGCAGCAACTGAATAAGTTGATTTGTCAAAGCTAAAAAAACCCGCCTCAATCTTTCCCGAAAAAAGAGCAAAAAAAGATCTTGATAAGATTCCTTTACAATATCAGAAACGTATTTATTCTGTTTTACCAATTCTTCAAGCTAATCCATATATAGGTAAAAAACTGGAAGGAGAGTTAAAAGACTATTTTGGTTATCGAGTTTGGCCTTATAGAATAATTTATAAAATATTTAAAAAGATTTTATTGATTTTTACTGTCCGTATCGGTCATCGCCAGGGAATTTATAAATAACAAAAGCACTTCTTGTCCTTCATTAATAATATAGCAACACAACAATCTAATTGTCTATTTTTGTAGGTTATAAACAGTTGACTTCCTAATTCATAAAGTTATAAAGTTTCTAAAGAAGAAATTATGTTTACTCTTAATAATTTACCAGTAGAAGAACGACCCCGAGAAAGATTAGTAAAATACGGCGTAGAATCATTATCTCTTCAAGAGTTATTATCTTTGATTTTTGGCCGGGGAGTTAAAGGCGAGTCAGTTATCAGTATTTCCCAAAAACTAATCAGCCGTTTTGGTTCGTTAGATCAAATATCTGAAGCGTCGATTGAAGAATTAAAAGAAATAAAAGGTTTAGGTTTAGCAAAAGCTTGTCAGCTAAAAGCCTGTTTTGAAATTTCTAGACGTTTGAAAAAAGAAGTTGGTCCAAAAACAAATCGAATAATAAAAACCCCGAAAGATCTTTATCCGTTTTTAAAAGAAAAAATTATTAATTTTCACAAAGAATATTTCATGGTAGTATCTTTAGATAATCGCAACAACATAATTAATGTTGATACAGTTTCGGTCGGAACATTAAACTCAAGTTTAATCCACCCGCGGGAAACTTTCGAAGTGGCCATTAAAAATCACGCCGCGGCAATTATTATCTGTCACAATCACCCGTCAGGGGAACTTAAACCCTCAGAAGACGATCTTGTTATTACGCAAAATTTAGTTAAGGCCGGTAAGTTGTTAGGGATTGAAGTGTCAGACCATTTGATTATTACCAAAAACGGATATTTTAGTTTTAAGGAAAAAAGAATTATTTAACTTCAGGCCGTAGCTCTCTTACTTTAGTTCCTGTTCTCCACATCTCCGATTCCCGCATAGTCTTTAATTCTTCTCCAAGTTTTTCCCGATAGTCAGGTTTGCTGTTGGCCTTTATAACGATGTTAGCCTCTTTACCAGTGGCGACTGATTCATATAATTTTTCAAAAACCGGTTCGACGGCTTTCCGAAATTTTCCTTTCCAACCTAGGGCACCCCGTTGAGCAGTAGTTGAACAGTTAGCGTACATCCAATCCATACCGTTTTCAGAAATTAAAGGAATTAAACTTTGAGTCAATTCTTCAACGGTTTCATTAAAAGCTTCAGATGGCGAATGACCTTTTTTTCGAAAAAGATTATATTGGGCTTCCATTATTCCGGCGATAGCTCCCATCAAAACTCCTCTTTC
>CAYWJV010000111.1:0-1596 GCA_964458735.1 uncultured Gammaproteobacteria bacterium
ATCTGGCAAATCAATGTGCATAGATAAAAATTTAACTTCATTCAAATATTTTCTGTTTGTAACCCCAGAGCTAGCTTCTTTGCAAATGGAGTAGAATCTTTTTGATGTTAAAAGATAAGATAAATAATCTTTATCAACTTTATTAGATACGATATCGTAGGCCCAAAAATTTCCAGTGATTACAGCTCCTTCTAAATCTTTAGGGACGATACCAAAAGCCCCATTCCTAGCATCAATTTTTGATAACAAGAGCTGGCTGGTTTTTATTGTAAATTGTCTTTTGGTGTTTATTTTACTTCCAGACACCTCGTCCCTTATTTCAATTCCGTTGCCGTATAGTTTTATTTTTGCTCGTTTATATGTTTTGTTGTCCTGAATAATTATCGGCGTTTTATTTCTTTTCAAGATTGAACTCAGTTGAACTAAATTGTTTTTATAGCTATTACTCGATAAGCCATATCTATCTCCAACGAGTAAATAATTATTAGCTCTTATGTCGTCCTTTTTTACTAACTTAGAATAGCCGTTGTCGATATTAAACGAATCACCATTGCTTAATTTATCTTTATAATCAACAAGTTGTTTTGAAACATTTGGGATGTCGTCCTCATCTATCTTCTCTCTAGTATTTCCTAAACTATAGCCGTCATTTTTAATGGTTAAAAACAAAATATTATCTGTTTTTGAAGCAAGCTTTTTATCAACAAATAAAATGCTCGTTTCGGCATCAGAATATGGATTAAATACTCCGCCGGGGAGTGCCGCCACTGCCCAAAGTAAATTTTCATCGACCAACCTCTTCCTTATTTGTCTGTATGTTTCTTTATTTTGAAACACTACACCAACAGGAACAATTATGCCCGCTCGGCCTCTAGCATTGATATGATCAATAATATAGTCAACAAATAATATTTCTGATCGATTTACTTTCACAGAGAATCTTAAGTGTGGTCTTATACCGCCCTTTGGTGTCATAAATGGCGGATTAGCCATAATCACATCAAAAGTTTCGTCCCATTTATCCTCGCTTGTTAAAGTATCGTATTCATCAATTTTCGGCTCTGGAAATCCGTGTAAATACATATTTACTCGCGACAAACGAACCATATCCGGCGAAATGTCATAGCCGACAAGATTTTGCATCAATTTTTTCTTTTCATCCGGTGTCAGTGGCTTATTATGATTTTGTTTCAAAATATGTTTATACGCAGAAATCAAAAATCCTGCTGTTCCACAAGCTGGATCAAGGATTGTTTCTTCCTTTTTTGGATCAACAATTTCAACAATGAAATCGATTATATGTCTTGCAGTTCTAAATTGGCCAGCATCGCCTTGTGAATTAAGAACGGAAAGCAAATATTCAAAGGCATCGCCTAAATCTTCGCTGTGACTGTAAGTAAAACTATTCAGTTCTTTCAAAAATAAATTCAGGGTTTCGGGGTCGCGGTATGGCAAAAAAGCGTCTTTGAAAATATCTCTAAAAAGTTGAGGTAAGTGCGGATTTTGACTCAGTGTAGTTATCGCTTCAACATAAAGATTCAAACGATCTTGCCCACCAACTCTTGTGTCCATAAGTTTTGTCCACGCATATTTTTC